>JBOGEA010000377.1:0-5579 GCA_050743205.1 Egibacteraceae bacterium
GCCGGGGCCAGCGGGGACGGCGTGTCACCCGCGTCCGGGGCCAGCGGGGACGGTGCGCTGGCCGGGTCCGGGGCCAGCGGGGACGGCGTGTCACCCGCGTCCGGGGCCGGCGGGGACGGTGCGCTGGCCGGGTCCGGGGCCAGCGGGGACGGCGTGTCACCCGCGTCCGGGGCCAGCGGGGACGGCGCCCCGCCCGCGTCCGGGGCAGGTGGGAGCGGCGCGCCACCCACATCCTTGGCCGGCGGGGACGGCGTGTCGCCCGGGTCCGAGGCCGGCGGGGACGGCGCCCCGGCCGGGTCCGAGGCCAGCGGGGACGGCGCGTCGCCCGGGTCCGAGGCCGGCGGGGGCGGCGCGTCGGCCGGGTCCTTGGGCGGCGGGGGCGGCGCGTCACCCGCGTCCGAGGGCAGCAGGGACGGCGCGTCGGCCGGGTCCTTGGGCGGCGCGCTGGCCGGGTCCGTGGGCAGCAGGGACGGCGTGTCGGCCGGGTCCTTGGGCAGCAGGGACGGCGTGTCGGCCGGGTCCTGGAGCGGCGGGGACGTGGTGTCGGCCGGGTCCTTGGGCGGCGCGCTGGCCGGGTCCGTGGGCAGCGGGGACGGCGTGTCGGCCGGGTCCGAGGCCAGCGGGGACGGCGTCCCGCCTGCGTCCGGGACCAGCGCAAACGGCGCCCCGCTGGCCGGGTCCGGGGGCAGCCGTAACGGCGCCCCGCTTGCCGGGTCCGAGGCCCGTCGCGACGGCGCGCTGACCGGGTCCGGGGGCAGCGGGAAGGGCGCGCTGGCGGGGTCGGGGCAGATCGCGTCGATCGCGGTCACGGCCATGCGGGTGCGGCCGGCGTGGGGCTCGGCGCAGCCGGGCGGCAGCGGGCCGGCGTCGACCAGGCCGAAGGCGAGCACGCGCAGCGCGGGCCAGGTGTCGCCGAAGTCAGCGAACCTGGGCTCTTGGCCGGTCCACTCGATCAGCGCCTCGGCGAACTCAGCCGTGCCGGCCTTGAGGACCGGGCCGAGAGGCGACTCGGGCCGCCCGTCGGTGGCGGACTCGACAGGGCAGTCCTCGACGAACTCGGTGATGTGGCGGGCCGTCTGCTCCCTGTTCCGATCGAAGACCTCGCCGGGGTAGGGGGCCACGCGTCCGCGCATGAGATCCCCCAGCGTCTTGAGCGCCGCCCGGGCGTTGACGGTCAGGGGCGCCGCACAGCCATGAGGAGCGGGCGGCGGCGTCCACGTGAGCAGCGCTCCCGGCCCGGCGAGATACTCCTCGGCCGCCTTCCTGACCACGGCGTGGGGGTTGCGCGCCGGCGTCACGGACAGCGCGATGTCGAGCCAGTCGTCATCGGCCGCCAGCGCGAACACCTCGGCGGCGACCGACGCAACCAGGTCGTGGCCGCGGACCGCGCGGACGAACGAGCGGACGACCCTGACCCTAGCGTCCTGCAGGCCGGCGCCCTCGACGTCGCCGTCGAACGGCGCGGTGCGCATCCCCCGCCACAGCCCGGCGGCGGTGGCCAGGACCGACGCGGCGTGCGCCGCGAGGTCGTCGGGACGGCGGACGGACATGGCGGCGTGGCCGCTGGTGATGCGGTCCTCGTCGGCCGCCACCAGGTTGACGTCCCACGCGCTGGCCAGGCTGGCCGTGGGAATCCCCTCGACCTGGGTGGCGGGGACCAGCAGCGTGAGGGAGCAGATCCTCTGCGTCGCGGCGGCCGGCTGCCTGATCGCGTGCCGCAGCGCGTCCGCGGTGCGGCGGACGGCGCAGGTCACCTGCTGGCCGGCAGACACCGGCAGGAACGCGACGATGCGGATCGTCTGGTAGGGCTCTTTCGCGACCTCCTCGCTGAGGTCCACCTCGGCACCGCCGTCGCTCCACCGGGCACGGTGATCCCCGTCCCGCTCGCCGGCCCACCACAGCGACCGCCGGAGCAGGCCCGCGCTGGCCCAGCAGGCCATGATCTCCCGCACGCGCGCCACGACCGCGTCGTGCGGGTCAGCGATGACCAGGGTGATGTCCTCCATCGGGGCTCAGCCGAGGCCTCCCAGGGCCGCCTCGGCGGGCAGGTCCACGATGGCCTCGATGGCGCGCAGCGCCAGCAGGATGTCCTCGCGCAGCTCCCAGGCGCGGGGCGCCGCCTGCCCGTTGGCGGTCAGGCGCGTGCTCGGAAACTGGGAGAAGTTGCGCCGGTAGAGGTCGAGCGTCTCCCGCAGCGCCGCGCGCCGCTCGGGTGCGGCGTCGCCCGCCGGGCCGGCGATCCGCTCGTCGGGGGTCTCGGCGCCGGCGGGGACCTGCCCGAGGTTGATCCACGTGAGCAGCTCCCCAGCCGACCCCAGGCCCGCCGGCGCCATGATCTCCCCGCCGAGGGCGCGCAGCCGGTGGTAGGGCGTGAGATCCTGGCCGATCAGCGCCAGAGCCAGCGACTCCAGCACCGCGGGCATCCACTCCTCCAGCGTCGCGATCGGGGGGCCGAGCAGCGGGTGGGGGAACTGGGCGTACCCGCCGGGCTTCTGGGGGCAGAAGACGCGGGTGGCCTCAAGGTTCGGGTTGACGTCGGGGATGCAGCCGAGGAACCGGGCCGCGAACCAGCCGCAGACCATCGCCCGCCGCACCGCTGGGGCGCAGGGGACGAACCAGGGCAGGGGGCGGGCGCGCCGCCACGTCCAGAACCCGTTGCTCTCGCTGTGGCTGCGGGAGACGCTGGCCCACTGGTCTTTGATCGGTCCGACCAGCGAGTGCATCACGATCGGCTGCACGGGCGAGCTGAGGAACGTGAACAGGTCGATGCGCTCCGTCGGGTCGTCGCCGAACAGGCTGCCCAGCTCGCCTTCGTTGTAGTCGGTGAAGACGTCGGTCACGATGGCGCGCGCCGGATGGCCCTGCGGGAAGGGGAACGGCGTCAGCAGCGACCGCTTGCTGGGGAAGCCGCCGTGGATGCGGGTGAAGGCGCCGCTGTCCAGCTCGATGAACGGTGCGGAGGTGCGGCGGGCCTCGGCCAGCAGGCGCTCGAAGGCGCCGCGCCGCTGGAGGCCCACGTGATCGCCGACCCCTGCGGGGTCGAGGTAGTCCGCCAGGGTCTGGCGCAGGTAGTCGCCGAAGCTGCTGTCGGGCCGCTGGACCCAGGCGCGCGCGCGGAGCAGGAGCTGCGCGGCGCGGGTCCGCACGGCGAAGCTCGCCGAGCTGGCTGACGGGTCCGCCCGCAGCCTGCCGTCCCGGGGACGCCACTGGCTGGTCGTGGCGATCACGGTCGGGGTGAGGTCCCGGCCATCCCGCTCGCCGCTGATGACCTCGCGGCGCGCCTGCGCGAGCGCGTTGCCGAACGCCGTGTCCCTGCCGTCCGCGCCGGTGAGGATCAGGGATTCGAACAGGTCCGGGTACCCCTCCACCGGCTCGAGCAGCAGCTCGTTGGGCGCGGGCTCGAAGGCTGTGGGAGCCACGGACACCGGCCAGCCCCTCACGGGCGACGGGCGCTCCGGCGTGCCGTCGAAATCGACCTGCAGCGCGTCGCGGGCCCCGCCGATCGCATCCCGCAGCGGAGCCAGCAGCTCGGCCGCGAGATCCTCGATCAGCGGGCCGCACAGCTCGGCCAGCGTCTTCTCGCAGCGCGCGTGGACGGTGTCGACCGCGGCCTCGGCCGCGTCGCGGATGAACGGGTTGCCCGCCAGGAACGGCCCGGGCGTGGTGAGCCGGCTCTGGACGCTGCGTCCCAGCTCCGCCACCTGCGCGTCGTTGCGCCTCGCCTGCTCCCGCAGGCCCACGACCGCGCCGTCCCGCAGCTGTGCGATCGCGATCCGGAGCACCTCGGAGGCGACGGGGAGGCCCTGCGCGGCGATCAGCCGGCCGGTGACCCGCGCGACCTGCTGCTGCAGATCGGCGGCCCAGCGGGCGGCGTTCGGGATGTACGCCCGCGTGATCGCGGCGACGTCGGTGTCCAGGTTCTCGCTCGTCCGGTTCAGGATCCGCCGCGCCACCTCCTCGCGAGGCAGGCCGCCGCGCGGGGCCGCCTCCGTCACCTGGCCGACGAGCCGGTCGGCCACCAGAGCGCTCACGCTGCCCCTCGACTCCGATTCGCGCATCCCCCGGACCGCATCGGTGATCTGCCGCTGCCCAGGCCGGTCGAGCTCCCACAGCCCGCAGTCGTCGAGGAACTGCTCGGCCACCTCGTTCGCGCGCGCCTCGCGGGCGGCGCGCTCGGTTGTGTTGCGGTGGCTGGAGGGCGGCCAGTGGCCCCGCAGCAGGTGCTCGACCGCCGATCGCGCCAGCCGCTGGGCGCTGTAGCGCGTGAAGCGCTCCAGGCCGATCCCGACGGAGGCGAAGCCCAGAGAGCCCAGCGGGTTCTCGTTGCCGTCCTCTTTCAGGCCGGTGTCGTCGCGTCGCTGGGCCTGGGTCGTCACGTTGCCCAGCTCGTACTGGCGGAAGCGCGCCTGCAGCTGCGAGCTGGCCGTCCATGCCGCCAACGCCCGCCCCACCGCGCGGTACACGTCGTACTGCTTGGTGAACCGGATGCTGCCGTTCGCCCGGCCCACCACGTACATCAGGCGCGGGCCGCGCATGCGGACACTGTCGTCCACGGCCCCGCCCGCGGCGTTGAGCAGGGCGAACTCGCACTCGTCCGGCTCCTCGGTGTTCCAGTGCCCGTTGAGCAGCTCGGAGATCGTGGCCAGCGCGTTGGGGTTGATCCAGTAGCGCTCGCTCTCTTTGAGGTCGCTGAAGACGTCCGGCGCGTACAGGATCGCCGCGAGCTGCCGTGCGACGCCTGGCTCGAGTTTGCGGATCAGGTCGCACACGTCGCTGACCTGGCCTGATCCAGAGCCGCCCGCGAGCGAGGTGATGACGACCGCTTGGGGATCCTCGCCGCTGGCCCTGTTCTCGCCCGTCAGCGCCTGCGACACCCGCGCCAGCTCGGTGTTCGTCGCCTGGTTCTTCAGAACCCCGAACGCGGCCTCCAACCGGGCGCGAACGACGGGCATCATCGCGCCGATGACCAGCCGGCCGATCGCGCGGAACTGCCCGGCCCCTTTGGTCACGTCGACCCGCACGTCGTCGCGGTTCGGACGCCATCCCGAGACGTGCCCGTCGACCTGCTGCCCGCATTTGGACACGATTGCGTCGAGGTGGCGGTAGGGATCCTCCTCCCGATGCTCCAGCAGCTCGCGCGTGAGGCCCAGGTACTCACCGTCGGGCAGCAGGCGGATCCCGTCGGTCTCGCCGCCCTGGCTGGCCGCCACGTCGATGTTGACGAACTGCCAGGCTTTCGGGATGCCGCCCTCGTAGCCCTTCGCCTCCAGCTGCAGCTGCAGGATGTGGCGCAGCGCGGCAATGGTCAGCCCGCCCGATCCGCCGATCCCAACAAACAAAAACTTCTGCAATGCCACGATAGCCCCTCTTAGACTGAGTTCGTGTTTGAGAACCGCGGCGCTTGAGTCGCGGGCGAAGCGAAGCGGAGCGCGGTTCGGGCGGCTCGATGCCGCCTGAACCGCTCAGCTTTATAAAACACATGACGTCAGTGGACACAGGGGTCGCGCCTCGTCGGGTGCAGCGACCGACCGCACCAACCTCCCCCACCCACCCACCCTGAAGGAAGAGCGGAACCCGAC
>JBOGEA010000378.1:0-5575 GCA_050743205.1 Egibacteraceae bacterium
GTTCAGGCGGCATCGAGCCGCCTGAACCGCGCTCCGCTTCGCTTCGCCCGCGACCCAAGCGCCGCGATTCTCAAACACGGTCTAAGGGAGCCACGAAGCCGAGTGCGGTGTAGGAGCGGGCGCGTCTGCGCCACATGGCGGTGAGGACGGCCAGGTGGGTGTCGACGTAGTCGTGGACCTCGACGGAGGTCTTGCCGGGGTGGGTGCGCAGGACACGGCCGACGTACTGGACCATGCTGCCTTTGAACGAGACGGGGTGGGCCAGGAACAGGGTGTCCAGGCGGGGGCAGTCGTAGCCTTCGCCGACGTAGCGGTCGGTGGCCACGACCAGCAGCGGCGGCCCGTCGGCGGGCGGGTCGGCGAGCAGGGCCAGGATCTCCCTGCGCTCCTTGGCCTTCTTGGTCGCGTACAGCGTGTGAGGGGCGTGGCCGCGCTCACGGAGCAGGTCGGCGAGGGTCTCGACGTGGGTGGTCTGGCGGGTCAGCACGAGGCAGTCGCGACCGCGGGCCAAGGCGTCACAGACGTCGTCGCACACCTGCCGGTTGCGGGTCTCGTCGTTGGCGAGGGCCTTGAAGACGACGGAGGTGATCGCGCCGGGCTTGGTGGTGTCGGCCTCGTCGGGCAGCGCCAGGTCGGTGTGGTGGACGTGCACGGTGCGGGCCATCGGGTCCGGAGCGGCCGGGTCGACCAGGGGGATGACGTGCCGTTTGGGGCCGCAGTGCATGAAGATGATCGGGCCGAGGCCGTCGCGACGGTAGGCGGTGGCGGTCAGGCCCACCCAGCGGCGGGCGGGGATGCGGCGGATCGCCCTCTCCACGGTGGGCGCGCCGGCGTGGTGGGCTTCGTCCACGATCACCAGCCCGTAGCCGGCGAGCTTCTCGGCGGCGTCGTCCATGCGGGCGACGGTCTGGATCATGGCCAGGTCGATCACGCCGGTGGGCCTGGTCTTGCCGCCGCCGATCTGGCCGACGTGCGCTGGGTCGATGTCGAGCATGGCGGCGATGCGCTCGCGCCACTGGTCCATCAGCGGGACCCGGTCGACCAGGACCAGGGTCGGCAGGCGGTGGTGGGCGATCAGCGCGCAGCCCATCACGGTCTTACCGGACCCGGGTGGGGCTTCGAGCACGCCCAAGTCGTGGCGGGCCAGCTCGGCGACGGCGGCCGGCTGGGCGTCGCGCAGGGCGCCGACGAACCGCACGTCGATGGGCGCGGGCTCCGGCCGGCGGTCGGTGATCGCAAGGCGGCCGCCCGCCTCGCCGATCAGCTCGCGCGCCTTGCCCGCCATGGCGCGCGGCAGGTGGAGGAACTCCAGGTCCTCGACATAGCAGCGGATGAACCTGGGGGTGTTCCAGTTCGAGATGCGCAGGTTCTCGTTTCTGTAGAAGTCCGGGTTCGCCAGCGATGCGGCGTGCTTGAGCGCGGCCAGCAGCGAGGGCGGCAGCCCGGCCCGGCGGACGGCGAGCATGCCGCTCCACTCGGCGTGCACGACCTTCGGCGGCGCTTGCTCGCGGGCCAGGTCGGCCAGTGAGGAGCGGAGCCAGCGGGCGTCGGGGCCGACCGCAACAGGGCGCAGCTCGGCTGCCAGGCGCCGCACGTCGGCTGGGGTGAGCCGGCCCAGCGCGGCCAGGAAGCCCCACTGGTGGTCGTATGGGATGAGCGTGTCGGGATCGACGAACACGGTGGTGCCACGCGCACGGCACGCTTTCTGCAGCGGGAGGGCGATCAGGTTGCCCAGGCCCTCGCCCTTGACCGGCAGGCAGTCCTGGGCGGGGAAGAGCCGGTCGTAGCTGTCCAGGCCGAGCTCAGCGCGTACGGCCATCGCCTCGCGCAGCAGCGCGAACCCCAACGCCCGCGCGTCCAGGGCCGGAACGGGGCCGGTGAAGAACATCCACACGTGCGCGCCCTGCCCAGAGCGGGAGATCTCCACCGCGACCGGCGCCCCAGCGGCGCGGGCGGTGAGGGCGTACGCCTGCGCGTCCAACTGCCAACCAGCGCCGTCGAAGTCGCATGCCAGCAGCCGGCACGTGTCGTCGGGCAGCATCGGGTACAGCCCGGCCGTGATCCCGCCGGACAGGTGGTCGCGGACCACCGCGTCGGAGAGCGGCCGGTACTGCCTGGCCTTCCTCGCCTCGTCCCAACTCTGGCCCGGCTGGCGGTCGAACTGCGGGGACCAGCCGTTCCTGCCGTCGCGCTCCCACCTGTGGGCATACACGTCCTCGCGGCCGGCGAACAGCGACCGGAACAGCGCCACCCGTTCCCGAGCGACGCGCTCGGCGTCGATGCGCGGTCCGTCCGGCACGGGTCGAACAGCGGGTTCCTCGGGTACACGCGACGGCTGCGGTGGACGCCTCTCCAGCAGGGACACCAGCCGGGCGATCTCCTCCCGCAGGCCCGCGACCTCACGACGCATCTCTGCCAACTCCCTGGCGCACGCGCAGCCCGACACGCACGAGCCATCAGGCGTGATCGGCATGGACATCACCGCATTCGACCACTTCAGCCCGCGCCTGTCGCCTCACGCCCAGGTGCGCCACCGCGTGAACCGCGCCTCGGCCTCGTCCAGCACGGTCTCCCAGTCAGACCGTCGAGGCCGCACCTCCCGCTCGGCCAACAGCAACCGCAACACGCCCTCCAGGCTCACCCGCCCCGACGGGACGTGTGAGCCCGCCAGTGGTGGGTGAGGGACGTGCAGGTGCGGGCGACGCTCACGACTGCGCCCCAGGGGATGCCAATGCCAGGCGGCCACCTCACGCCCGTCCATCTCGATCGTGTACTTGTATGCCTGCGTAGCGACCTTCCACGGGCCACGGTCCGGGTCATCCGTATGGACCACTCGGAACTGCTGCCGCAGCGACAGCGACAGTGGAACTGCGCCGTTCCGCAGCAACCGCAACGGCTCTTGGGAGATGCGAAGTGTTTCCGTCTCGCCGATGACGGGTGGCCGGTAGAAGACCTGGGCGCTTGTTACGCAGGACAGTGCTTGCTGGACTGGTGTGATGAACGCCGAGCGCGCTTGCTCCGGGGTCCTACCGGCCAAACGGGATCAGCATCGCGACGCCGAGCACGGCGTCGTCGTCTGGGTCCAACTCGTCGGCGTCCCAGCGGCGGAGAAACTCCGGCCCGCTCATGCCGACCTCCGCGCGGGCGTGCTCGTCGAACAGGACCCGCGCCTCCTCGACCGTCAGCTCACGCGGCTGCGGCACCAGTGGCTCAACCATCACGCTCATCGTCTACCACGTCCCTCTACGCATCCGTACGTCTTCTCAGGGTAGACGTTGAGTCTCGCCTGTGTCGAGCAGGCCGTGTAACGCGCTCGGGGCACCCTTGCCGACCGCAACCCAGGGTCGGCGTCACACGGTGAACAGGGTGGGGGCGCCGCCGGAGACGAGGAAGAGGACCGGGGGCGCGGACGTGGCAGGCTGAGGCGGCGGCGCACAGGGCGGCCATGGCCTTGGCGGCGAAGACGAGGTCGAGGTCGACGCCCTCGGTGCGGACGGGACCACCTCGGTCACCCGCACCGGCACCGGCTCCCAGATGAAGTTCACGTGCGCGAAGGGCCCGGGCAGAAATAACGTGACCGAAGTTACGGTCTTGTGTCTCACTGACCGGGTCAAATCCGCATGAAAGCGCCAAGTTATTGGTGCCCAGGTCCGAAGCGGCCGAGCACGACGCAGGCGCGCGCGTTCGGGACGTCGTGGGCCGCAGTGGCCTCCGCCAGCGCCGTCGCGTTGCCCACGTCGGTCGTGTGGGAGTCCACCCACGCGGTCTCGTCGGGTCCGGCGAGCACCCGCGCCTCGACGACCGGCGAGAACAGCGATGGGGGCGCGGCCTTGCGCACCGCGACGAGCGCCACCCGCCCGCGCCGCACTGCGCGAGATACTCGGTCCGCCGGTAGACCTCGCGGCCCAGCAGGTAGGGCATCAGGCTCGCCTGTGTCAGCCGGACCTCGACCTCCTGCACCGACAGCCCCCGGTGCGGATGGGCGCGGGCGTTGGCCGGCGGGTGGGGGATCACTCCCTGTCCCCGCCCGCCGGGCGCGCTGACGCCCAGCCCTCACCCGCCGCTCGCGCGGTGTCGGCCCGCAGCCCCAGCCGGAGCGTCTCCAGGGTGAGGACGTCGTCGAGCGCGATGTTCCCCAGGTTCACGTCAGGTCCGAAGCGGCGGATGAGCCAGGTCTGCTGCGCCCGCCGCGGCGCCTCGAAGATCACCCGCTCGTGCCCGACGCGGGCCGTGATCGAGTCGACCAACCAGGCGCGGACACTCCCACCCGGCTCGTACAGCCCGACTGTGCCGCTCTCGCGCCCCTCGGCGATCACCCAGCGCGCCCCGGCCGTGAGGTCGCCCGCCATACCGGCGGCCCACTCCAAGCCTGCGACCGGCACGCGCGGGTCCTTCGCGCCGGTCTCGGCGAGCACGACGAAACTGGTCGAGAGCTTGCGCACCAGGTCCTGCTTGCGCTCCGGCGACAGGCGGCACAGCCCGTTCGACACCTCAACCGCGTCGATGCCGAGGGCGGCGGCCCACCGCGCCAGCTCCCGGACGCGGCCCTGGGCCACCGCGATCTCCAGCAGCGTGCCGCCGAGGCAGACGACCACACCAGCCTCGTGGTAGGCCGCGATTCGCTGTTTGACCGCCCGGTCGACGTACGCGATGCCCCAGCCGATCTTCGCGATGTCCACCAGGTCGCCGGCTGTGGACAGCAGGCCCTCCACGGCCGCGGGTGACGCGCCCTTGTCCAAGACATGTGTAAGCCCTGTCCGCCTCGGCTTGCGAGTACGTGCCGGCAGATCAAGGAAATCAGGGCATTCCCACACTCGCGCATCCTCCGTTCTCGTACGTGGACCACCCCGTCTCTCGACGGGTAGCGCCCCGCCCACCTCGATCTTCGTCTGGGCGGTGCTTTGCTGGCGTGCACGCAGAGTGTCGCAGCATCCGGCTCGGCCTGACCGACCTGCTGAGGTCGGGCCGCTCCCCCTTGAGGGCATGCTTGCGTTCGCCGCCTTGGGCAGGGCAAATCAGCGCCTCCGGACAACCCCACCGCGGTCCGGCATACCGCGGGGCGAGGGGTTACGCCAGTGTGGTCGTCTCGCTGGAAGGACCGATATCCGACCATCGACCGATGGGGGCCGGGTTGCGGACCCGAAAAAGGACCGATCGTGAGATGGCGTACCCACGCTGGTGTGCGGCACATGCGGTGCGGCCTTCATCGACGACGTCGTATCCGAAGGGCTGGAGACGGCAGTAGCTGACGCCAGACGGAGAGGACCGGAGCGCCTGGTCCGACATTACGAGCCGCTGGTCTCCTGACGGCTCAGACGGGCGTCCAAGCCGCTGTGGGTCGCGAGTTCGGCGCCCTGGCGATCAGACGCCGCGCGCCGCCGCCGGCCGCGCCGCGCCATGGGAGATCGCCGCCTCGATCGTGCTCGCCGTGGCGGCCGTCGGGGTGCTCCCGCCGCCCGCTGCCGCACCAGCGGCGCCCACCGCGTCGCGCGCCGCATCGGCCCGCGCGCCGCCCACCGCGGACCGAGCCCACTTGGCGTGTCTACGCCGCGGAATTGGCGGGTTCGGGCGGCCG
>JBOGEA010000379.1:0-5563 GCA_050743205.1 Egibacteraceae bacterium
CGCCTCCGCCCTCGCGAACGACGACGCATGACTCGGGGTCACCGTGGGTCGCTACTCCTTCGGTGTAGAGCTCTCTCATCTCCTTCTCCATGCCGGTTTATCCCGGCGCTCTGAACGTCCACAAAACTGGGTCTCTTCCCTCTGTGAAGCGGTGCTCTGGACGCTTCAGAAGACTGAAAACAGTCTTGCCTCGGCGAATGAGCGCCAGTCCATCCGCTCCTTGCGCAGCAGATGACTGAGCGGACAGGGTAGCTAGCCCTGTCAGCTCCTCCGTCGCCCAATGGGCGGCGGATCACTGACATCGCATGACGCCTTGGCTGTCTGTACAACCCGGTTTTCAAACAGCCGGTCGCGTGCCGACCGCCTCTCCCGTGTGGCCGGCATGGTCTCAGGCTGATGCGGGGGGGCCGCCTTCGCCGAGGGCGGCGTGGGCGGCGGCGAGGCGGGCGAGGGGGATGCGGAAGGGCGAGCAGGAGACGTAGTCGAGCCCGACGTGGTGGCAGAACTCGACGGAGGCGGGGTCGCCGCCGTGCTCGCCGCAGATGCCCAGCTTCAGGTCGGGACGGGCGTCGCGGCCGCGCTGGCAGGCCCAGCGGACCAGCTCGCCCACGCCGGCCTGGTCCAACGTCTCGAACGGGTTGGCGGCCAGCAGCTTGCCCTCGACGTAGCGGGCCATGATGCGGCCCTCGATGTCGTCGCGGGAGAAGCCGAACGTCATCTGGGTCAGGTCGTTGGTGCCGAAGGAGAAGAACTCGGCGACCTGGGCGATCGCCGCGGCGTCGATGGCGGCGCGGGGGGTCTCGATCATGGTGCCGACCAGGTAGTCGACGCGGACCCCGGCGGCGGCGAAGACGTCCTCGGCAGCCTGGTGGGTCCAGTCCACGAGCAGCGCCAGCTCGGGGGCGGTCACGACCAGGGGGATCATGACCTCTACGACCGGGTCGCCGCCGGCTTGGCGGCGCTGCACGGCGGCCTCCATCAGGGCGCGCACCTGCATCTTGTACAGGCCGGGTTTCATGATCCCCAGCCGGCAGCCGCGCGTGCCGAGCATCGGGTTGGCCTCCTGCCACGACCGGGCGGCGCGCAGCAGCGCGTGGCCGGTGTCGTCCAGCTCACCGCGCGCCTCCGCGACGATCAGCTCTTCGATGTCGGGGAGGAACTCGTGCAGGGGCGGGTCGAGCAGGCGGACCGTGACGGGCAGCCCGTCCATCGCGGTGAGGATGTCGACGAAGTCGGCTTTTTGGACCGCCAGCAGCTCGGCGAGGGCGGCCTGCTCCTCAGCCTCGTTTTGGGCCAGGATCATCCGCTGCACCACGGGCAGCCGGTCGCCGAGGAACATGTGCTCGGTGCGGGCCAGGCCGATGCCCTGCGCGCCGAACTCGCGGGCGCGCGCGGCGTCCTCGCCGGTGTCGGCGTTGGCGCGCACCTTCAGCCGGCGGAAGCCGTCGGCCCAGGCCAGCACGGTGACGAACGGCGTGGTGGGCTCAGGCGTGACGACTGGGACCTCGCCGAGCACGATCTCGCCGGTCGTGCCGTTGATCGAGATCACGTCGCCCTCGCCGACGACCGTGTCGCCGACCTGGAACTGGCGCGCTTTGAGGTCGATGCGGACGGCCTCGGCCCCGCACACCGCCGGTTTGCCCATGCCTCGGGCGACGACGGCCGCGTGGCTGACCAGCCCGCCGCGCGAGGTCAGGATGCCCTGCGCGGCGATCATCCCATGCAGGTCGTCGGGCGAGGTCTCGGGCCGCACGAGGATCACGGCCTGGCCCTGGCCGGCCTTGGCCTCGGCGTCGTCGGCGGTGAAGGTCACACGCCCGACGGCCGCGCCCGGCGAGGCGTTCAACCCCTTCGCGATCGGGCGGTAGGCGGCCTTGGGGTCGAACTGCGGGTGGAGCAGCTGGTCGAGCTGGGCCGGGCGGATCCGCAGCACGGCCTCGCGCCGGTCGATGAGCCCCTCGTCGACCATCTCGACCGCCATCCGCAGCGCGGCCGCCGCGGTGCGTTTGCCGACCCGTGTCTGGAGCATGAACAGCCGGCCCTGCTCGATCGTGAACTCGATGTCGCACATGTCGCGGTAGTGCCGCTCCAAAGTGCTCATGTACTCGAGGAGCTGCGTGTGGCACGCCGGGAACCGGCCGGCCAGGGCGTCGAGCTTTTCGGTCACGCGCACGCCGGCGACGACGTCCTCGCCCTGCGCGTTGGTCAGGAAGTCGCCGTAGGCGACCCGCTCGCCGGTGGCGGGGTCACGGGTGAACGCGACGCCGGTGCCCGAGTCGTCCCCTCTGTTGCCGAAGACCATTGCCTGGACGTTGACGGCGGTCCCCAGGTCGTCGGGGATGCCCTCCATCTTGCGGTAGTCCCGCGCCCGCTTGCCGTTCCACGACCGGAACACCGCCTCGATCGCCTCGCGCAGCTGCTCGGCGGGCTCGCGGGGGAAGTCGCGGCCGCTGCGCTGCCCGACGATCTCTTTGAACGTCTCGACCAGCCCGGCCAGGTCGTAGGCGTCCAGCTGCCCCTCGCTGCCCTTGGCGTGGACGGCCTGCTCGAACACCTCGTCGAACGCGCCGCCGGGAACCTCCAGGACGATCTTGCCGAACATCTGGATGAAGCGGCGGTAGGAGTCTTGGGAGAAGCGCTCGCTGCCGGTCTGCTTGGCCAGCCCGGCGACGGACTTGTCGTTGAGGCCCAGGTTGAGGACCGTGTCCATCATCCCGGGCATCGAGAACGGGGCGCCGGACCGCACCGACACGAGCAGCGGGTCGACGTCGTCGCCCAGCCGCCTGCCCATCGACTCCTCAAGAGCCGCGAGCGCCGTGGCCACCTCGTCCATCAGCCCGTCCGGCATCCGGCCGCCCGCGGCCAGGTAGGCTTTGCACGCGTCTGTGGTGATTGTGAAGCCCGGTGGGACGGGCAGGCCGAGATTGGTCATCTCCGCGAGGTTTGCGCCCTTACCACCCAAAAGGTATTTCTGCTCCTTTGAGCCCTCGTTGAATGCGTAAACATACTTCATGAATCTCTCCTAATGGGTCGCCGGCCGATCTGAGGACAAGAAGACGACACGGCCCGGCATTGGACCTACGACGGCTATGCGCTGATCATAGCCGGCCACTGTTCATGTGGAGGCGGACGACCGTGCCGTCCGCGCCGCTGCGCAGCTCCAGCAGATCGACGAGCTGGCGCGCCAGCCACAGGCCTCCACCGGCGCTGGCGGGATGCCAGGGCGGCAGGCAGCCGGCGAGCTGCCCGTCCATGCCCACGCCATGATCACCGACCTCGCAGACCACCCGGCTGTCCTGGCGCCACCACCGCACCTCGGCGAACGAGGCGTACACCAGCGCATTCAGGGTGACCTCCTGGACGGCGACGACGAGGTCTTCGACCCGGTCAGGGCTCAGGCCCGCCGCGTCCGCCTGCTCGTGGACGAACCGGCGCAGCTGCCGCGCCTCGAAGGGGAAGCGCAGCTCCGCCACTGGGCCCGCGGGCTCGGGCAGCGGCGGGCCCGCCCGCTGCTCCGCCAGCAGGGTCGTCGCGGGGGTGAAGGCCAGGCTGTCGCAGCGCGCCCCGTCCTCGATGATCTCGGGATGCGTCCGGCGGACGAGCCGCGCGACCGGCGGCGGCCACGACCGGGTGTCGTAGGCGCAGATCACACGGGCGGGCGGGGCGCCGAGCACCAGGTGCGTCCCGACCTCCAGCATCCCCAGCTCGGCCACCTGCTCAGGCCGCTCCCCGAACGGCGGCTCGATGAGCACCCGCGCGCCCGACTTCGCGGCATCGCGGACGAAATCGCAGAGCCGAGCGAACCCGACCGCCGGACGGGCGTGCCACACCTCGGACTCGGCCAACCGCACCGCGTCCACGGCCGGGCCCAGCGCCTCCAGAACCGTGGGGAGGCGAGCGGCCTGGACGACCGCGAGCACGGCCTCGCCAAGCTCGACACCCTCGCGCATGAACGGCACGACCCCGTCGAGGAACTGCTCGCGTGAGGCGAACAGCAGAGCCTGGTGGCGGGCAGTCTTCACCGCACTGATGCAGCTCGTCATCGTTGGCTGCCTCGCAGGAGTATTCGGCGGAGGCGGTGAGATGCTCACCGCCTTACCCCACGACGCTGGAAGGGAGCGCCTGTCGAGGGCCGGGACCGGGTCAACCCTTCGCGTGGGGCACGGCGAGCCTACCCCTCTTCACGTGTTTCGCGCCAAATCGACGTCGTGTGCCCCACGCCACGAATTTCTGAGTCAGGCGCTGCAGCGGCTTCTGTCCCCTTGCAGCGCCCGTCTACCCGGGGTTGGGCGCGGGGCGGGCGGCGCGGATGGCGCGCAGCTGCTCGGCGAGGTCGCGGGCGGCGGCGAGGTCGCGGTGCGCGGGCGTCAACGCCGCGAGGAACTCGTCGGCCTGCGCAAGGTTCGGCTCGACGTGCACACGATCGAGGCGCACACGATCGAGGCGCACACGATCGAGGCGCACACGATCGAGGCGCACACGTCGGCGGCCAGCCTGACGCCCTCCTCGGGCTGGTCCTGACGCACCAGGCAGACGCCCAAGTTGATCTGCGCCTGCGCCTGGAAGCTGGGGTCTTGGAGCGCGGGCGGCGCCTCCTGGTACCAGGCGATCGCCTGCCGGGCGTGCGGCTCGCCCTGCTCGGCATCGCCGAGCCACAGCAGCGAATTCTCGCGAGCCTGGTTCCCGAACAGGGATTTCGGGCCACATACGCCCCGAAATCCCTGTTCGGGAAAGGCCTCAGCCCCGCTGACTGGTGGAACCATCACCAGCGGCGAACCAGCCGTCACCTCCCGCCATAGGCCCGCCGAGGCCCGCCGAGGCAGCGCGAGGAGCACTGGCTCACTGTGGCGGCGCCTCACCCGCCTGGGTCCGGCGGGGTGCGGTCCTGGTCGCGGCGTAGGTTCGCCCAGTCGTGCGTGTCACGGGCGTCCCGTGTTCGCCGTTGTATGAGGCTGGACTCATGATGCGTGTAGGGTCATAGTCGATGGCGTGGGAGTATCGAGTTCACAGACCAGTTCCTCGACTGGTGGGTCGATCTCACGACTGAGCAGCAGGCGGCGCTTGAGGTTCGCGTCGAACTCCTCGCCGAGCGCGGGCCGTCCCTCGGCCGGCCCGCAGTCGAGCGGATCGCGACTTCCCGGCATCACAACATGAAGGAGCTGCGAGCGTCGGCGGGCGGTGCGTTGCGGGTGCTGTTCATGCTCGACCCGCGGCGCCAGGTCATCCTGCTTCTCGGAGGCGACAAGAGCGGACAGTGGAACGAGTGGTACGCCTGTGGTCCCGGCCGCCGACGCGCTCTATGACGACTATCGTAAGGAGTTGCGCGAGGAGGGATTGATCGAGTGAGTGGTCACACCAAGCGGTCGAAGATTCGAGATGAGATGCGGTCCAAACCTGGGGCGGATGAGGCGATCGCGCGAGCGCGTGAGCGGTCTATGGAGGAGATCCGTCTCTACGAGCTTCGCCATGCCGAAGCCGTGAGGCAGGCCGAGCTGGCGGGTCGACTCAAGATCACCCAAGGGGCGGTCTCCAAGTTCGAGCATGCCGATGACGTCCGCATCTC
>JBOGEA010000380.1:0-5560 GCA_050743205.1 Egibacteraceae bacterium
CCGCGGTGGCGGCGGGCCGGCCAGCCGGGGGCGCTGGCCCAGTACGTGCTGCCGTCGGTGGGCGGGGTGTTCGAGGTGGTGGAGTTCCCATGAGCAACTGGCCGCGGTGGCGGCGGGCCGGCCAGCCGGGGGCGCTGGCCCAGTACGTGCTGCCCGACGAGGCCGCGGCCCGGCTCCCGGGCCTGCCCGGGCGGGGCAGCGGCGACGCGCTGGGCCGGCTGCGCCGGGCCTACGAGGCGTTCGCCGACGCCGGAGTCACCTACGAGCCCGAGCCGCCCTCGGACCACCCGGACTGGCAGGTGATCCGACCGCCGGACCAGGTGCTGCTGTCACCCAGGCACGCGACCTGCCTGGACGCGGCGGTGGTGTTCGCGGGGGCGTGCCTGCACGCCGGGCTGCACCCGCTCGTGGTCATCGCCGACTCGCAGGCGGGCGGCGAGGCGGCGCACGCCGTCGTGATCGTGTGGCTGGGTGGGAAGGGGCTGTACCCGCGACGCTCAGTGCTGGTCGCGGCGGACGACGAGGCGCTCTGGCGGGAGGGCGTGCGCCCGTTCGTGGACGGGCCGGGCGAGTTCCTCGCCCTGGACCCGACCTGCGCCATGACGCGGCCCGGTCGGGGCCCGGCGACGTTCGAGGAGGCGGTGGCCGAGGGCGTCCGGGTGGTGCGTGGCCAAGGGTGGCGCTGGCGGGTCGGCGTCGACGTAGGAGTCGGCTTCAACCGCGACGAGTGTTTCCAACCGGCGCTCCGGCCGGCGAAGGAGCCGCTCGACAGCCCCTACGCCGACCCGGCCACCCTGGGGGAGCAGCCGTCGTTGCGGCTGCTGCGCGCCGAGTATGGGCTGGTGCCGTTCCAGGCCAGGGACGAGCTGGACGTGCTGCTGGACTGGTGCGCCGCGCCGGGGGCCGGCGGGCAGCCTCGGGTGGCGGTCGTCACCGGCGTGGGAGGCGCGGGCAAGACCCGCCTGGTCGCAGAACTGGCGCACCGGCTGGCCGGCCAGGACTGGTACACGGGGTTCGTCCCGAAAAGAGCCGAGATCGGGCCGCTCGCCAAGTGGCTGGCCGGGACCGCCTCACCGCTGCTCGTGGCGATCGACTACGCCGAGGCGCGCTGGGCCGAGGCGGCCGAGGTGATCGCGGCGCTGCGCGAGCGGCCCGGCTCCCCCACCTGCGTGGTCCTGACCGCGCGGGAGACCGCCGGCGGCTGGCTCGAGGAGCTCGACGGCGCCCTGACCGAGTCCCGGATCCAGCCCGTTGGCGAGTTCGTCCACCTGCAGCCCAGCCACGTCCGGCCGGAGCGGGTGTTCCGGCGGGCCTTGGAGGCGTTCAGCGCCCGGTTCGACACGCCACGGCCAGACCTGGGCCCGCCACGGCGCCGGGACAGCTGGACCACCCTCGACGTGGTCCTGCGCGCCTGGCTGGCCGCCCTCGGCACAGACGCCGTTCCCACGACCCGCTCCGAGCTGTACGACGAGGTCCTCACGCACGAGCGGCGCTACTGGAGGGACACCTACAAGTCCCGGTCCACCGAGCTGCCCACCCGCCGCGCGTTCAACCGGGCGGCAGCCTGCCTCACCCTGGTCAACCCCGAGCCCGACCGGGCCACCGAGGCGCTGGCCGCCGTGCAGAGCCCGCAGCGCTGGCGCGAGTACCTGGCCGAGACGCTGGCCGAGTGCCTGGCCTCGCAAGACAGCGGGTTGAGCATCAAGCCGGACCCCATCGGCGACCACCTGGCGATGAAGGTCTTCGGCGCGGACGGCCCCCTGCTCGTCCGGTGCCTGGCCGGGGCGAACGAAGCCGAGCGATGGGCCGGCTTGGTCAACCTGACCCGCGCGGGCGACGAGCACCCCGAGGTGGCAGCCCGGCTCGCCACTGCCGCGCTGGCCGCCGTGGACGGCCTGTGGCAGCCCGCTCTCGCGCTGGCCGCAGCGGTGGGCGGGCCCTGCGTGTCAGGATTGGCGGCGCTCGCCAGCCGCACCGATACGCCCCTACCCCTCGTTGCGCTTGCCGAGGAGATCCCATTCGGGCACGCCACGCTGCGCCCCGTCGCCCTGGCCGTGGCCCAACGGCTCGTAGACGATCATCGGGCGGCCAGAATCGACGAGCCCGCCGAGCTGGCCCGCCTCCTGCACAACCTGTCGCTCCGGCTGTCCGAGGCGGGCCGGCGCGCCGAGGCCCTGGCCGTGGGCGCCGAAGCCGTCGCCCTGCGCCGCCGGCTCGCCGACGCCGACCCTGCGGCCTTCCTCCCCAATCTGGCCGCGTCGCTGAACAACCAGACAATCAGGCTGTCGGAGGCGGGCCGGCGCGCCGAGGCTCTGACGGTGGCTACCGAAGCCGTCGCCCTGTATCGCCGGCTGGCCGACGCCGACCCCGTGGCCTTCCTCCCCGACCTCGCCGGATCGCTGAACAACCAGACAATCGGGCTGTCGGAGGCGGGCCGGCGCGCCGAGGGTCTGGCCGTGGCTACCGAAGCCGTCGCCCTGCACCGCTGGCTGGCCGGCGCCGATCCTGCGGCCTTCCTCCCCGACCTCGCGATGTCGCTGAACACCCACGCCGCCCGGCTGTCGGAGGCGGGCCGGCGCGCCGAAGCTCTGGCCGTGGGCGCCGAAGCCGTCGCCCTGCACCGCCGGCTCGCTGGCGCCGACCCCGCGGCCTTCCTCCCCGACCTCGCGATGTCACTGCACAACCACGCCGCCCTGCTGTCCAAGGCGGGCCGGCGCGCCGAGGGTCTGGCCGTGGCTACCGAAGCCGTCGCCCTGTACCGCCAACTGGCGGACGCCGATCCTGCGGCCTTCCTCCCCAATTTGGCCGTGTCGCTGAGCACCCACGCTGCCCGGCTGTCGGAGGCGGGCCGGCGCGCCGAGGCTCTGGCCGTGGGCGCCGAAGCCGTCGCCCTGCATCGCCGGCTGGCCGGCGCCGACCCCGTGGCCTTCCTCCCCAACCTCGCCGGATCACTGCACAACCACGCGATCCTGCTGTCGGAGGCGGGCCGGCGCGCCGAGGCTCTGGCCGTGGCCACCGAAGCCGTCGCCCTGCGCCGCCAACTCGCCGACGCCGATCCTGCGGCCTTCCTCCCTGATCTGGCCGCGTCGCTGAACAACCACGCCGCCCGGCTGTCGGAGGCGGGCCGGCGCGCCGAGGCTCTGGCCGTGGGCGCCGAAGCCGTCGCCCACTACCGCCGGCTCGCCGACGCCGATCCCGTGGCCTTCCTCTCCGATCTGGCCGGGTCGCTGGACAACCAAGCTGCCCTGCTGTCGGAGGCGGGCCGGCGCGTCGAGGCTCTGACGGTAGCCACCGAAGCCGTCGCCCTGTATCGCTGGCTGGCCGACGCCGACCCCGCAGCCTTCCTCTCCGACCTCGCCGGATCGCTGAACAACCAGGCAATCGGGCTGTCGGAGGCGGGCCGGGGCGCCGAGGCGCTGGCCGTGGCCACCGAAGCCGTCGCCCTGCGCCGCCGGCTGGCCGACGCCGACCCCGTGGCCTTCCTCCCCGACCTCGCGATGTCGCTGAACAACCAGGCAACCGGGCTGTCGGAGGCGGGCCGGCGCGTCGAGGCGCTGGCCGTGGCCACCGAAGCCGTCGCCCTGTATCGCCGGCTGGCCGACGCCGACCCCGCAGCCTTCCTCCCCGACCTCGCGATGTCGCTGAACAACCAGGCAACCGGGCTGTCGGAGGCGGGCCGGGGCGCCGAGGCGCTGGCCGTGGCCACCGAAGCCGTCGCCCTGCGCCGCCGGCTGGCCGACGCCGACCCCGCGGCCTTCCTCCCCGACCTGGCCGGGTCGCTGAACAACCAGGCAATCGGGCTGTCGGAGGCGGGCCGGCGCGTCGAGGCGCTGGCCGTGGCCACCGAAGCCGTCGCCCTGTACCGCCGGCTGGCCGACGCCGACCCCGCGGCCTTCCTCCCCGACCTGGCCGGGTCGCTGAACAACCAGGCAACCGGGCTGTCGGAGGCGGGCCGGGGCGCCGAGGCGCTGGCCGTGGCCACCGAAGCCGTCGCCCTGTATCGCCGGCTGGCCGACGCCGATCCTGCGGCCTTCCTCTCCGATCTGGCCGGGTCGCTGAACAACCAGGCAATCGGGCTGTCGGAGGCGGGCCGGGGCGTCGAGGCGCTGACGGTGGCCACCGAAGCCGCCGCCTTGTGCCGCCGGCTGGCCGACGCCGACCCTGCGGCCTTCCTCCCCGACCTCGCGATGTCGCTGAACAGCCAAGCGAACCTGCTGTCGGAGGCGGGCCGGCGCGCCGAAGCTCTGGCTGTGGGCACCGAAGCCGTCGCCTTGTGCCGCCGGCTGGCCGACGCCGATCCTGCGGCCTTCCTCTCCGACCTCGCGATGTCACTGCACAACCACGCGAACCGGCTGTCCGAGGCGGGCCGGCGCACCGAGGCGCTCACCGGGTACGGCGAGGTTGTGGCGGCGTTCGCCGACCGGCCCGGTTACCAGGCCGAGCTGCTTGCCTCCCGAGCGGCGTGGCGCGCCCGGCACGGGGACGCCGAGGGCGCGCTGGCGGACCTGCTCGTCCTCGCCGTGGTGCAGGCCAGCGATGCTCCCGGCCAGCTCGAGCCGCTCGGCCGGGCCAGGCGTGAGGCCCGCGAATTAGCCGCCGAACTCCCCGCCGCGCTGTCCGGTCAGCTGCCCGCGTGGGCCACCGCCCCGATCGCCGAGGCGACGGCGGCGCTCGTGGACGCCTGGGCAGCGGCCACCCGTACGCGCGACGAGGCCGCGCTCCTCGCCGGCCACGGGCCAGATCTGGCGGATCCGGCCACCGCTGGCGCCGTGCGGGTTCTCGCCCAGCTGTACCCGGAGAAGGCGCTCCTGGCGCGCTGCATCGGGATCCTCGAAGCCATCGCGGCGTACGGGCCCGACGCCACCCTCGCGGCGCTGGAGGCGGCCAACGATCGGGCGGTCACGCTGCGGGAGTGGATCGCGACCCCCACCTGGTCGGCCTCACGGGACCTGTTGGAAGCCCGCCGAGAGCTGCTGCTCGGCCCCGACGTCGAGGCGCTGCTGGAGGAGCAGGCCGACGATGACGCCACCGCCACGCAGCACCTGGCCATCGTGCGCCTGTGCCGGCAGTTGCCGATCGCTGAGGTCTACGACCTGATCACCGACGTCACCGACGCCGCCGTCCAGGCCACCGACGCCATCCAGCGCGGTGACGGGCCGACCCTGCAGCTCGTGCTGCTCGCCTCGCCCGACCTGGCGCGGTCCGCGTTCCACGGTCCCGCCGCACTCGCCACGCTCGCCCTGCTCGCCGGCCACCCCGACGACGCCCTCAACCTGGCGAAAACCGCCTCCGCCCAGGGCACCCCGACCCAACGGCGCGCACTGGCCGGCCGCCTGGCCCGCCTCGCCGCCGCCCACCCCAACCACGCCCCCGCCATCGCCCCCATGCTCGCCGCCCTGAACGCCTGAGCCCCGGCCGCCCGAGGGAATCCCCGCCGGCTGCTGGCGCGCTCAGAGATCACCTACCTGAGCACGTGTTTGAGAATCGCGACGCTTGAGTCGCGGGCGAAGCGCAGCGGAGCGCGGTTCAGGCGGCCAGGGGGTCCGGGGGAGTCCCCCGG
>JBOGEA010000381.1:0-5546 GCA_050743205.1 Egibacteraceae bacterium
CGGCGGAATACCGCCGCGATCCAGCACACAACGGCCCGGGGACGCGCCGCCAGACTTGACTCGCGCGCAGCAGGTTTTGGCCCGTTCGAGCGCCTAGCCGGTGGCGGCGGGGCGGGCGGGGTCGGATGACCACTGCGACCACGAGCCTGGGTAGAGCTTGGCACGCAGGCGAGCGGATCTGAGCGCGAGGAGGTCGTGGCAGGCGGTGACGCCTGAGCCGCAGTACACGACGACCTCCTCGGCCTGGTCGGCGCCCAGCGCGGCGAAGCGCTCGCGCAGCGCGGCCGGTTCGTGGAAACGGCCGGTGTCAGGGTTGAGGTTGCCCGTCCACGGGGCGTTGCGCGCGCCCGGAATGTGCCCGGGGCGCGGGTCGAGCGGCTCGAAGGCGCCGGTGTACCGCTCTGGGGCGCGGGCGTCGACGACGAGCGCCCGCGGGTCGTGGCGCAGCCGCTCGACGTCGTCGGCCTCGACCAGCCGCGCCGCCGGCCACGGCCGAGCCGTGAAGCGCGCCGGCGGCCGGTCCGCGGGCTCACCGGCCTGGAGGCCGCCCGTCCACGACCCCAGCCCGCCGTCCAGGACGGCGGCGGGGTGGCCGAGCACGTCGAGCATCCACCACAGCCGGGCCGCGACCGACCCGCCCGCGTCGTCATAGGCGACCACGGGATCGCCGTCACCGATGCCCAGCGCGCCCATCGCCCGGGCGAAGGCGTGCGGGTCAGGCAGCGGATGCCGGCCCCGGGCCGGGCTGGGCGGGTCAGCGAGGTCGCGGTCCACGTCCACAAACACCGCGCCGGGAATGTGCGCGGCCAGGTAGGCCTCCCGCCCCGACCGGCCGTCCAGATACCAGCGCACATCGGCGACGACGACCTCGCCAAGGTGCGCCGCGAGCCATTCGGCGCTCACCAGTGGTCCATTCATGGCGTCATCCTAGAGGAGTTGTATGTGCTGGATCCGCGCAGCATGCTGCGCGGATCCAGCGACCCACCCACCCAGAGGACCTCGCGCGCAGGCGTCCCTCCCATCCACGCGGCGACAGCGGCAACCTCCCCTGACATCTTGCGGGTGGGCGCGTGGTCGGCGATGGTGGCGGTTGTGGACGATGTGCTGCGGCCTGCCGAGGACGCCTCGTATGAGGCGCAGCTGGGGCGGCCGGCGATGGACGAGCGCGACCGGGAGTTGGCGGCGCGCATGATCGGGCGGACGCTGCGTGGGCAGTGCGCGGTGGCGGTGCGGTGCGGGTGGGGGCTGCCGGCGGTGCTGCGGGTCAGCCCCCGGCTGGAGGACGGGAGGCCGTTCCCGACGCTGTTCTGGCTGGCCTGCCCGGTGGCGAGCCGTTGGGTCGGGCGGGTGGAGGCGCAGGGCGCGATGACCGGGCTGAGCCAGCGATTACGGGACGACGAGGCGCTGGCCGAGGCCTACGCCGCCGCCGCCGACCGCTACGTCGCCGCGAGGGACACCCTGGGCGGTCCGCTGCCCAGCGACGCCGCCGCCGGCGGGATGCCGACCCGGGTGAAATGCCTCCACGCGCTGTACGCCCACCACCTCGCGACCCGTGACAACCCCATCGGCGCGTGGGTGGGCGAGCAGGTGGAGCCGCTGCGCTGCCCAGAGCCATGCGCCGCGCTGACCGAGGAGGGACCCTGATGACCCGAGTGGCTGCCGTCGACGTCGGAACGAACTCGACCCGGCTGCTCGTGGCCGATCCGGGCGAGCCCCTGGCCGTGGTGGAGCGCCAGATGCGGATCACCCGGCTGGGCGCGGAGCCATGCGCCGCGCTGACCGAGGAGGAGCCCTGATGACCCGAGTGGCTGCCGTCGACGTCGGAACGAACTCGACCCGGCTGCTCGTGGCCGATCCGGGCGAGCCCCTGGCCGTGGTGGAGCGCCAGATGCGGATCACCCGGCTGGGCGCGGAGCCATGCGCCGCGCTGACCGAGGAGGAGCCCTGATGACCCGAGTGGCTGCCGTCGACGTCGGAACGAACTCGACCCGGCTGCTCGTGGCCGATCCGGGCGAGCCCCTGGCCGTGGTGGAGCGCCAGATGCGGATCACCCGGCTGGGCGCTGGCGTGGACGCGACGCGGCGGCTGGATGACGCGGCCCTGGCGCGGACCCTCGACTGCATCGGCCAGTACGCGGCTCGATGGACCGAGCTGGGCGCGACCCGCGTGCGCATCACCGCGACCAGCGCGATCCGCGACGCCGCCGACCGGGGCCGGTTCTTCGAGGCCGTCGTCGCGCGGACCGGCGTGATCGCGGAGGTGCTGACCGGCGAGGAGGAGGCGCGCACGGCGTTCCGCGGCGCCGTGACGGTGAACGGGGCGCCGCCGTACGTCGTGCTCGACATCGGCGGCGGCTCCACCGAGCTGATCCGCGGCACGGACGCGCCCGAGGCGATCACCAGCCGCCAGCTGGGGTGCGTCCGCCTCACCGAGCGCTGCCTGCGCTCCGACCCGCCGACCGCCGCCGAGGTCCAGGACGCGAACGAGGTCATCGCCTTTGAGCTCGACGAGGTCGAGCGCCTGGTGGACCCGGCGTCCGCCCGCACGCTGATCGGCGTGGCCGGGACCATCACCACCCTCGCGGCCCTGCACCTCGGGCTCGACGAGTACGAGCCGGACAAGATCCACGGGACGCGGGTCCCGGTGGAGGACGTCGTCGGCCTCACCGCTCGGCTGGCCGGCATGTTCGTGGCGGAGCGCGCCGGTTTCGGCGCGATAGCCGTCGGCCGTGAGGACGTGATCGTCGCCGGCGCGCTGATCCTGGCCCGTGTCATGGAGCGGTTCGGCTTCGCCGAGGTGCTCGTGAGCGAGGCGGACATTCTCGACGGCCTCGCGCTGGGGCTCCTCGACTAGAAAATCGTGGTTCACATTCTGACATCCAGCAGCTACCATATTTTCATGAGCGATCAACGACGAAGCATTCTTGAGGACGTGGCGGCGAGGCGGTTGAGCCCAGAGGAGGCCGTGCAGCGGTTGGACGCGCTGCACGACGAGCAGCCGCCGCGACCGGAGACCGTGCCTCCTCCCGAGGGCATCAGGCGCGTCCGGGTCGCCGGCATGGTCGGCACGCTGGCCGTCATCGGCGACCCCGACGTCACCGGGGGCAGCGCGACCGGCGCGCACCGCGCTCGCTACGAGGGCGACGCGCTGGTGATCGAGGCGGGCGACGAGGACAGCGGCGGCTGGTTTCAGGAGCGCCTGCGGCGTGGGCCGAGCTGGTCCTACGGCTGGGGCGGCCTTTCCGGCATCGGCCGGTGGAGGACGCCGCTGGAGGTGCGGATGAACCCGGACCTGCCGCTGGAGGTCGACCTGACCGCCGGCGCCGTGACGGTCCGCCATCTGCGCGGCCCGGTGAAGCTCGACGTGATGGCGGGCACCGTGCGGATGGACCAGGTGACCGGTCCGCTGGAGGTCGGCGTCGGCTCGGGCACGGTGGTCGCGCGGGCCCAGATCGCACAGGGCGCCTCGCGCGTCCGGTGCGAGTTCGGCAACATCGTCGTCCACCTGGAAGCCGGATCGAACGTGCAGGTCACCGGCCGCGCTCACCTGGGCAGGGTCAGCCTTCCCGGCCGTGAGCGGGGGTTCGGCGCCGGCCTGGTCGAGGACACCGCGATCGTCGGCACCGGCGAGGCCACCCTCGACGTCGAGACGAGCGCGGGGGCGATCACGGTCACCTACCCATGAGCGTCACCCCCGATTACCGGCCCCCGACCCGCTGCCCCGTGTGCAGCGACACGCTCGTCGTCACCCGCCTGCAGTGCCCGCGGTGCGCGACCGAGCTGTCCGGCCAGTTCTCATCGTGCGAGTTCTGCGCGCTCTCGCCTGAGCAGCGGGAGCTGCTCGGTGTGTTCCTCGCCTCCCGCGGCAATCTCAAGGAGATCGAGCGGCATCTCGGCGTGAGCTACCCGACCGCCCGGGCACGGGTCGCCGAGCTGCTCACCGCCCTCGGGCTGGACGAGCCGAAGCCCGACCCCCGGCTCGCGCTGCTGGAGTCCCTCGCCCGCGGCGAGGTCGACGTCGACGAGGCACTCGGCCGGCTGGGGTAAGCGCCCCCGCTGGGTATCTGAGAGGTCACGTACAGTGAGTGGTGACACCCTCAGTTGCCGGAGGGAGTATCGTCACGCGCGATGGAGGCTTGGTCCCGCATTCGTGGCGCTCTCGGGCGCCAGCAGCGGGGTTTCGTTCCGGCCGGCCGGCGGCTCGGGGCCGCGCTCGCGCTGCTGTCCCAGACGGGTGACGGCGACCTGGCGTTCGTCTACACGCGGCGCCGCGAGGACCTGACCAACCATCCAGGCCAGATCAGCTTCCCCGGCGGGCGGGTCGAGCCGGGCGAGCAGGTGGAGGCCGCCGCGGTCCGCGAAGCCGCCGAGGAGGTGGGCCTGGACCCCGCCACCGTCACGGTGCTCGGAAGGCTGGAGACGTTCTACATCCCGCCGTCCCGCTTCTGGCTCGCCACGGTCGTCGCCCGCTGGGACCGGCCGCATCCGCTGGTCGCGGCGGAGGCGGAGGTCGCGGAGATCCTGCACGTCTCGTACGCCAGGCTCGTCGACCCCCGCGGTTGGCGCGCCGTGCCGTCAGCCTCCGCTGGCGGATGGTTCTGGGCATGGCAGTTGGACGCCCGCCACCTGCTCTGGGGCGCGACCGCCATCGCCACCGCCGCGCTGCTCGACATGCTCGACCCCGGCTGGCGGCGGGGCCTCGCGGTCGCCGATCTCGCCGAGGCGAACCAGGCGCGGCCATGGGAGCCTGCCGCCCCACCGGCGCCCGCGGTCCGTGTCGAGGCCGAGGCCCCCGGCGAGCCCGGCGCCAGGCCTGCTCACGAGCAGATCGAGCCCGGCGGCGCCGCGGTGGCCGGCACGCTGCCCGAGGCTGACGTCGTGACCGACGGCCTGGCGGCAGCCTCGTGCGGCTGATGGCCGCAGGGTCCCCGAGTTGAGCGCCGTCCCCTCTTGGCTCAGCCTCGTCGTCGCGGATCTGAAGCATTCGTCCGAGTGGTACGCGAGCGCGCTCGGGTGTGAGGTCGACGACCGGGGACCCACCTGGGCATGTCTGCGGTTCCCAAACCGGACGATCGTGGAGCTGACCGCCGGTGACCCGGCCCGTCCGAGCCTGTCGAACACGAGCTACTCCCGGGACAGCGCGTCTCCGCTGATCCCGGGCTACGCCGTCGACGATCCCCTGCTCGCCGCCGCCGGACTCCGCATCGTGCGCCGCTTTCCCGACTGGATCCTCGTGGCCGCACCGGGCGGGCTGCACACGGTGCTCCACCAACATGAGGTCGGCCCCGGCCGTGGCCTGGTCGGCTTCCGCTACACCTGCCCCGACGCAGGTGCCCAACGCGCCTTCCTGGCCGGCCTGGGCCGCGACGACCCCGTCCTCTCCGGCCCGACCCCCGCCGTCGTCCCCATCATCCTCTCCAACCGCGGCGGCACCGAGAAAGACCCCGACGGCAACGACCTGCAGCTCATCACACGCCGAGCCCCCGCACCGTGAACGTGGCCCGAACCGGGGGTGTGTCGATCGAGCTCCGGAATCCGGAGCTCAAT
>JBOGEA010000382.1:0-5534 GCA_050743205.1 Egibacteraceae bacterium
GCAGGCGGCCGATCGCCCTGACGACCAGCGGATTGCCGGCGGTCGCCCGGGACACGGCCGCAACCAGCTCGGGTGATGGCGACGCCCCGACGATCAACGCGAGGAGACGCCCGACCTCCGGCTCGGTGAGCCCGCCCAGAGCCAGCCGCCGGCTCCCAGCAGGCAGCTCGCTGATGATCTCCGCCAGCCGGTGGGCTTGGGGCACCTCCACGTCCCGATACATGCCGACGAGCAGAATCCGAGCGCCGCAGAGGTCGCGGGCAACGAACCCGAAGAGCAGCAGTGAGGAGATGTCGGCCCATTGCAGGTCGTCGAGCACGAGCAGGAGCGCCGGCGCCGCGGCCTGTCTGAGCAGCGCACTGACAGCCTTGAACATGCCCAGCCGCGCTTGGGCCGGCAGCCGTGGAGGATCGGCGCGGCGCTCGGTCAGCTCATGTGGCAGCTGGGCACCGTCATCGCTGTCGCGCACGCAGCCCCTGAGGGCCTGGACCCACGGCCAAAGAGCGGGTGTCTCTTCTTCCGCATGGCAGGCCGCCCACAGGATGACCGCGCCCAGCGACGCCGCATAGCCCGCCAGCTCATCAGCCATCCGGGTCTTGCCGATCCCTGCCTCGCCGGCCACCAGGACCACCTGGCCATGCCCGGCGGCGGCGTCATCCATCGCGCGTCTCAGCTCGGCAAGCTCGTGTTTCCGACCCACGAACGCCTCCGCCATCGAAGGTAAGCCGAACGGTTCAAGGTCGTTGTCTGCCCTCACGACAGTGAGAGCCGCAAACCGCCAAGCAGATACAGACACCGCCTTCCTCACGTAACCCTAACTTCGATTTGGGGCGTATGTGCCCCCAAAGTCGAAGTTGGGGTCCGGTTTCGGCTGCGATACTCACCGCGTCCGGCACATGAGTGGTAGGCCGCGCAGCGCCCGTTGCGTGTCGCCTCTATGCTGACAACCGGAGGTCATCATGTCGTTTGAGCGCATCAGCATCAATCACGCGAAGATGGGTGGACTCCCCTGCATCCGGGACTTGCGAATACCCGTCAGCACCGTGATCGGTCAGCTCGCTGCTGGCCGCAGCATCGACGAGATCCTTCAGGACTATCCAGACCTCGAGCCCGCCGACATCTACGCGGCGCTGGAGTTCGCCGCAGCCGCGGTACAGGAGCGCGAGCTGCCACTGGCAGCCTCGCAGTGAAGCTCCTGCTCGACGCCGACCTCTCCCCCAGGGTCGCCAAGCTCCTCGCCGATGAGGGGTGGAATGCGAGCCACGTCCGGTCCCTCCCGACCGGCCAGGCCGCCGACACCACGCCATCGCGCCCGCCTGGCCGACGCTGATCAGCAGCGCTGCGTCAGCGGCCGTTCGTGAAGGCGTCGTACGCCGTCGCCGCCGTCAGGCCGTAGACGAGGTGGGGGATGATGTCCGACGCCCAGTCCTTGGAGGTCCAGCTAGTCGGATCGGTGATGCCGAGCGCGGTGGCCGGCACGTCGCTGCCCGCCATCGCGGCCAGGCCGAGCCCGACGCCGGCAACGGCCTTCGGCACGTCACCCAGGTGCGGTCGGACCGCGCCGTAGACGAGGCCGACGCCCAGGCCGGTCGCGTAGCCCAACAGCGCCCCGATCCCGCTCTTGCGGTTCTCGGCCACATCCTGGTCCTTACCGTTCGGGGCCAGATCGATGCCCGCCTTCTTGGTCAACACCTCGACGGTCTCGGCAGGCATGCCGCTGGCTGGGCGAGCTCGCACCGCCATGTCCAGGTACGTGACGATATTGAGGGCCACGGTCCCGACGGCGCCAGCGGCAAGTCCCATGAGCAGGTGATGTCCCATGGCAGCGGTATCCCGAACCGGCACGGGCGTTAAACCTCCGCTAACGGGGCTCCGCCCAGCCCGACGAGCGATGGGCGGGTGGGACGGTCGCGCGCGGAGTTGACCGAGGTTGTGTGCTGGATACGCGACGTATACGTCGCGTATCCAGCGACCCACCCACCCAGAGGACGTGACCCGCGACGCGTCCAGCCCGTCCCCGGGAAAACTTGACTCACGCGCAACGGATGCGCGGACCGAAGTCCACTAGCATCCCGGCATGGCGATCAGTGAGCAGATCCAGTCCGACCTCGTAAGCGCGATGAAGGCCCGTGACGCCGATGCCGTGGCGACGCTCCGGCTGATCATCGCCGCGATTCAGAACGCGCGGGTGGCTGAGGGCCATTCCGGTGAGGTCACCGACCAGGAGACGCTCGAGCTGCTTAACCGCGAGGCCAAGCGCCGGAACGAGGCCGCGACGACCTACGACGCGGCGGGGCGCGACGAGCTGGCGGCCAAGGAGCGGCGCGAGCTGGAGATCATCCGCCGGTACCTGCCGCGGCAGCTCAGTGCGGACGAGCTGCGCGCGATCGTCGACGACACGGTGGCCCGTGTGGGCGCGAGCGGCCCCTCCGACCTCGGCCGGGTGATGGGCGCGCTGATGCCCCAGGTCAAGGGCCTGGCCGACGGACGCCAGGTCAACGCCCTGGTCAGACTGCGGCTCGGCGCCTAGCCGCAGGGGTCGCCGGAGGCAGTTTTGTGGAGCATCCGCGACGTATATGTCGCCGCTGCTCCACAGAACTAGCCGTCGCTGGGGCGTTCGCGCAGGTAGCGCTCCAGCTCGGCGGCGAGTTCGTCGCCCGAGACCGTGGAGGCGGGCAGCTCGGCCTCGACCTCGGCCTCGACTTCAGAGGCAGCCATGCGTGTCTCCAGATCCTGGACGTACTCGGCGAGGTCCTCGTCGTCCCGGAGCAGCTCGGCGATGTCGTCGCGCTGCGCTGCGGCCTCGTGGGCGAGCCGCTCGAGCGACAGCTGCGTTCCGAGCACCTCCATGGTCTGCTCGGCGAGCGCGAGCGCGCTGGCCAGGTACGGCGTGGCGGCCAGGTAGTGCGGCACGCCGACCCAGATGCTGACGGACTCAATCCCGGCCGCCACACACGCGTCGTGAAGGATGCCCGTGATCCCGGTGGGGCCCTCGTAGGTGCTGTGCCGCAGGCCGAGCAGCGCGGGGAGTTGGGAGTCCGATGTGCTGCACTGCAGCGGCGACGGCCGGGTGTGCGGCACATCGACCGAAAGCGCTCCGAGTGTGAGGACCCGCTCGATGCCGAGGCGCTGCGCCAAGTCGACGATCCCGCCGACGAAGGCGCGCCAACGCAGGTTGGGCTCCGTACCGTCGAGAACGACCACGTCCCGGCCAGCGCCGGGCAGGGGCGCCCATGAGAACCGGTTGTCGGGCCAGCCGATCCGCCGCCTCCCCGCCCCGTCGAATCGGGTCGTGGGCCGCGCCACCTGGAAGTCGAAGAACTCCTCGGGATCGACGGATGCGAACTCGGTCGGGCTCAGCGCCTCTGTCAGCGTGGTGAGGGCGCGGCTGGCAGCCTCGCCAGCGTCGTTCCAGCCTCGAAATGCGGCCACAAGCACCGGTCGCCGCAGCGGCGGCGGCTGCTCACAGATCGTTACGACGTCCATGGGCCATCGCCCCCTGGACCACAAGGTGCCCTGCGCGCATGGCACGACAGCCGTCGCGGTCCTTCAGTCGCCCAACATTGTCGCATGTTTGCGTCCGTCGAGAAGATGTTGCCCGTCAGGTGGATACACGGCGGAGGAAATCGACCAGCGCGGGCAGAACCAGCCGAGACCGCGTGAGCGCAACCTCGTGCCCGCCGGCGGGCACGACCAGCTCATCCGCCTGCGGCCAGGCCCTGCGCAGCTCAGCGTACTGGCCGGGGTCCACGGCGGGGTCGCGGTCCCCCCGTATGAGCAGGACGGGCACTCCAGCCGGGCCAGCGTCCGCGGGTCCACGTCGATCCCTATCCCGGCCGCGTCGCGCCGGCAGACGTCCCGCCAGGCGTCGGGGCCGCCGAGCGGGGAGTGCAGCCTCGACAGGTGCCGCGCCCAGAGCGGGTGCTCCTTCCCCAGACGGTCGGGGTGAAACCGTGCCCGCCAGGCGTCCAGCCCCGCGTGCGCCCGGATGCTCACACCGACGAGCACGAGCGACGCGAACAGCCGCGGGCGGGACTGGGCGAGGGCGAGCAGCGTGTGCCCTCCCATGCTGAACCCGCCCGCGTGCACCGGGCCGCCCAGATCGTCGAGGTAGGACGCGGCCGCCCGCACCAGCACGTCGCGGGAGTACGAGCCGTCGTCGGGCAGCGGCGTCCGCCCATGGCCAGACAGGTCCGGCAGGTGGACACGATGTGTCTGCGTCAGCGATCGGGCGATCTTCGACCAGTGGTATCCCCCCGTGCCGATCCCGCCGTGCAGGAGGACGAGGTCAGGGGCACTGTCTGGGCCGGCAGTGTCGACAAACATCCCCGTGATCCTATGCTCGACAGATATGAGTCTTGCAGCAGGGATCGTCGGGCTGCCCAACGTCGGCAAGTCCACGCTGTTCAACGCGATCAGCGGCGGCGGCGCCGCGGTCGCGAACTACGCGTTCGCCACGATCGAGCCGAACGTCGCGACCGTCCCGGTGCCGGATCCTCGGCTGGACGCGCTCGCCCGGCTCGCGCGGTCGGCCCGGGTCGTGCCGGCGACCGTCGAGCTGGTCGACATCGCCGGGCTGGCCGAGGGCGCGAGCGAGGGCGAGGGGCTCGGCAACCGCTTCCTCGCCCAGATCCGCGAGGTCGACGCACTCGTCCATGTCGTCCGCTGCTTCGACGACGCCGACGTCGCACACGTCTACGACAGCATCGACCCGGTGCGAGACGTCGAGATCGTCGAGACCGAGCTGCTGCTCGCCGACTTGGAGCAGATCGCGCGGCGGGTCGACCGGGCCGCCCGCACGGCGCGGTCGCAAGGCTCACGCGACCCGAACGCCCGCCGCGACGCCGAGCTGGCCCAGCGGCTGCAGGCGCACCTGGCCACCGGGCATCCGGCGCGGACCTTCGGGGACGATCTGGGAGCCTTCCGCGACTTCGGCCTGCTCACCGCCAAGCCCGTCCTCTACGTCGCCAACGTCGGCGAGGCCGACCTGCCCGAGGGCAACGCGCACGCCAGCGCCCTGCGCGCGCTCGCGGGCAAGCAGGACGCCGAGGTCATCGTCGTGGCCGCAGAGACCGAGGCGCAGATCACCGAGCTGCCGCCACAGGAGCGGGGGGAGTTCCTCGCGGACCTCGGCCTGCCCCAATCCGGGCTCGACCAACTCGTCGCCGCCGCGTTCCGGCTGCTCGGCCTCATCACGTTCCTCACCGCCGGGCCCAAAGAGGCCCGCGCCTGGACCGTGCGCGCCGGCACCCCAGCGCCCGCCGCCGCCCGGGAGATCCACAGCGACATCGAGCGCGGCTTCATCCGCGTCGAGGTCATCGACTTCGACGACTGGGTGGCATTGGGCAGCGAGCAGGCCGTCAAAGAGGCGGGCCGGATGCGCGTTGAGGGCCGCGGCTATGTCATCAAAGACGGCGACGTGGTGCACTACCGCTTCAACGTCTGATCCCCCACCGCCGCTCGCCAGCCGGTCATGACTCAGGCCGCGTCGCCAAGGGACGCGCCACCCGTGGCGTTGCGAAGGTTGTGAGTGC
>JBOGEA010000383.1:0-5533 GCA_050743205.1 Egibacteraceae bacterium
GTATAGCGCCGATATCCAGCACACAACGCGCCGGTAGGCAGACCAGGCCCGCTTGGCAACAGGCCGGTCACATGCCCAGCGCGACGCCGACAACCCCATCCCCCACGGGTGCATGCCAAGCGCCAAGGCGGCCGGTTGGGCCGCCTTGCCGAGCTGGCCGCCGAGCCAATCCACGGGAGACCCCCCTGTTGAGAGCTGTCGTGAAGGGTTGCGCCTCGTTGTTGTGCGCCGGGGTTTTTGGCGTTGTGGGGGGTTGGCGCCAGTCGCGGTTCGCCCGCGACCCAACGTGCCGCGATTTTCAGGCGTGGGTCCCGTTGTCCGAGTTGCGTTACCGTGAAAGGGCGTCGGATGCATGCCGGCTGGGGCGGAGGTCGACCTCGAGCGCGGCGAAGAGCGCGTCCTTGTCTGAGAGACGGCAGCGGACGCGGAGGTACCCGTCGGGGCGCACAAGGCAGAGGCTGGCGCTGCCGACCGCGCCGTAGAGACGGTGGACCTCATCGCTCTCGGCGACGATCGCGCCTGCGGGGGCGGTCGCCCGCTGGCCCGCGGATGTCACCGCCGCAACGCGCACGCAGTCACCGAAGCCCGCCTCGACCTCGTTGGCGAGCGCTTCCAGCTCATGGGCGGGATCTGATGCGTGCGGGAACAGCAGCAGCGTGTATGCCGGGTGGCGCAGCAGGTCGTGCAGGCGCCGGCGTGCGTTCAGGCGCGCATCGGGAACCCGATCGCCAGGGCTCAGACCGCCGGGTAGCAGGGGGCGGGAGGGCGCGGCGATGTCGTCGCGGTAGTGATACGCCAGTCCGGAGATCCTTCTGACCGCCTGCCTGCTGAAGCCCGGCTCCCGGCTTCGGGCGATGCGCTGCACAATCGAGGTGCCGTGGTCCATGATGATGCCGTGAAGCGCATGCGTCCCCTCGATGAGCTGGGCGGCGATGGGCTGCCGTTCCCGCTCGTAGGAATCAAGAATCGTCTCGTAGGCCTCACCGCGGATCACCATCGCGAGCTTCCAGCCCAGATTGAACGCATCCTGGATGCAGGCGTTCATCCCCTGTCCGCCGGCTGGTGAATGGCAGTGCGCGGCGTCGCCGGCGAGGAATACGCGACCTTGGCGATAGCTGGGCGTCACCCGCCGCCAGATGCGGAAGACCGTGGCCCACTCGGGCTCGCCGAGTTCGACGCTGCCGTGGAAGTGCTCGTCGGCTACCGCCTGGAACGCCGAGCGCGCCGCCTCCGTCGGCGGAGCGCCGCTCATGTCGCTGATCAGCACACGGTAGTTGGGGCCGGGCAGCTTGACGATCAGGAGCATACGGTCTCTTGCGATGAAGTAGTGGATGCGGTCGTCGGCCAGCGGGAACCCGGTGAGCGGCACATCCATCATCCTCATCTGCATCCCGGTGTATTCGTCTCCCTCGAAGGGCAGGTCCAACTGTTTGCGCACGGTGCTGTGGACGCCGTCGCAGCCGATCAGCCAATCCGTTTGGACCATCTCCTCCTCACCGGAGGGCTGGTGCGCCAAGACCGCGGTGATACGACCGTCGGCCGCTCGCGAAAGCGACCGCAGCTGCGTGCCCCACTCCACCCGTGCGCCCAACGTGGCCAGATGCCTGCGCAGCATCTCCTCGGTCACATTCTGATTGATGATGAGGGTGAACGGATACCGGCTCTCCAGCTGCGTGAAGTCCAGCCGCGCGCTCGCCTCCACGCCTTGGAAGTGATAATCCATCGAGACGTTGCGCATGCCCGCCTCGAGGAACAGATCGACGATACCGGCCATCTCGAACAGCTCCAGCGTGCGCGCGTGAAGCGTGAAGGATCGCGAGGTGGCTGCAGGCGCGTCGAGGCGATCGACGATCCGGCAGGCCACACCTCGGCGCAGAAGCTCAATTGCAAGCGTTGCGCCCGTTGGACCACCGCCTGCGATGAGGACAGGAACAGACGAAGTGAGAGAATTGTTCATGGTCCCGATGTGGTTGAGCGGCTGTCGAGGTGGGTGAGATCGCCATGATCAGCCTCGCAGAGCATGATGTGTGCGCGCTGATCGTGGCAATCAACCCTTGACCTCAGGGCAACGCCATGGCAAGGACTAGTTTCTCGGATCATAAGCCGGCGACCTCCTGGAAGCTCCCAGGCGACGGGTGGACACCCGCCACGGCTCGCGTTCTCCGTGATCTACAGGGTAACGCAACGTCACCCTGTTCAGCGAACGTAAAATCGCATTTTCTTCGCCTGAAAAACCCGGTTGATGCATGTCTGCGCGTTAGGCCGCCCTAACATCGAACGTACTCACGTTCCAGCCGGCAGCCATCGCGAACGTGGCTATCGTTATCGCATGCGGCCCTGATGGTGGCGAGGCTGGCGGGACAGCCCGCACGGGTGCATCGCAGGCGGGGACGAGGGTGCGCGAGATGATAGCATACCGGCAGCCTTCCAGGTCAGTGTCATGGGGGACGGTCTCCCCAGCGCACAACCCTACGATTTGTCATGACTTGCTGCGACCTGAGGATACGGTGAACCTGAGGCACGAATCCGGCATACGGCTGAAGGGGGCCTTGCGGTTCATGGATGAGCGCGCGCCAGGGAGGCCGAGCGCAGCGGGGGATGGACTGGCGGAAACCGGCGGGGCGCTCCTCGGCCTGATGCGGCTCGCTGTGCTGGTGACCGATCAGCAGCAGCTGGTCTCGCATTGGAACCGCGGCGCCGAGGAGCTGTTCGGCTACGGCCTGCAGGAAGCCCTGGGGCGCAGTCCGGCGCAGCTGTTGGGTCTGCCCCCCAAGGGCGCGGGGGTCTTCGTGGAGCCAGAGGGGAAGCCCGGTCACGCCTGGACCAGCACCTGCCGCGTCACGCATCGCGACGGCACACCCCGCGACGTGACGTGGTGGACCTACCCGATCGCCGTACACGACAGGCCAGGCCTGCTCGCCTTCGCGGCGGACAGCACCCTCCTGCGAGCCAGCGGACCACGGTTCGTGATCGGGGATCCCCTGACCGACACGGACACATCGTCACCTCAATCGCCCGATTCCTGCCTGCGCGTCCTGTACGCAGAACCGGTGTTGGCGCAGGCTGAGAGCTTGCTGGAGGCAGAACAGCTCGGCCGGCGCCTGGCGGAGCTGCTGCCCCGCATGGGCCCGAGGATCAATGAGCACATCATCCGCCAGGTCCTTGCTCACGGCTATCCGACCTTGGACATGACCATCACCGCTCGGGTGCCGATCGCCCCGTACTGGGGACGCTCAACGCGCATTGCCCGCACTGGTCCGGCGCTGACCAACGCGGGCTCTTCGGATCTGGCCGCTCACTGTCCGAACGAGAGTCCCGAGAACGGCCTCGAAACCGCGGCCGCCGGTGAGCGGCTCTCGTTCCTCAACGAGGTGAGTACCCGAATCGGCAGCACGCTGGACCTGCAGCGGACCGTTATCGAGCTGGCTGAGGTCGCGGTCCCACGGTTCGCCGACTTCGCCGGTGTGCACCTGCTGGACCGGATCGTGACCGAGGAGGAGTTTCCAATCTCCGCCCCGGACGCATCCCCTGTCTGCCGGCGAGTAGCGGTGCAGCACAACGACGAGCCAGGACGCTGGGATGACACCATCCCGATAGACGAAGTCTTCGCCTTTCCGCCCGAGACTCCTTTCGCGCGCTGCATGACGACTGGCAAGCCGGTGTGCATCCCGCGGGTGGACGAGACCATGGCCAGCAGGATCGCCAGCCAGTTCGAAACCCGCGACCTGCGACCGCTGATCAGGGGTCGCTCCCTGCTCATCGTGCCGCTGATCGCCCGGGGGACGGTGCTCGGGTTCATGGTGCTGCTGCGCAAACCCGACCGCCCCGCGTTCGACGACATGGACACCGCCACCGCGGAGGAGATGGCGGGACGGGCGTCGCTCTGCATGGACAACGCCCGCCTCTACCGCCTCCAGGCCCGCACCGCCTCGCACCTCCAGCGGAGCATGCTCCCCCAGGATCTCCCGGACCTGCCCGGCATCGAGATCGCCCACCGCTACCTGCCGGGCACCGAGACAGCCGAGGTCGGCGGCGACTGGTTCGACGCGATCCCGCTGCCGAGCAGCCGGGCCGCGCTGGTGGTCGGGGACGTCATGGGCCACGGTCTTCACTCCGCCGCCGTGATGGGCCAGCTCCGCACCGCTCTGCAGACCTTGGCCACCCTGGATCTGCCACCGGACCATGTGCTGCGGAATCTCGACGATCTCGCGGAACGGCTCGGCGAATCCCATCTCGCGACCTGCGTCTATGCGGTGTACGACCCGGTGGTGCGACGCTGCGCGATCGCCAACGCCGGGCATGTGCCTCCGGTGCTCGTCCACCCTGACGGCCGCAGCGAAGTGCTCAACCTGCCGCCGGGCGCCCCGATCGGTGTCGGGGACATCTCGTTCGAGTCGTTCGAGACGGTCGAGTTCGACGTCCCAGACGGCAGCGCCCTGGTGCTCTGCACGGACGGCTTGGTCGAGGTCCGGGGACAGGACATCGAGATCGGGCTCGCCGGGCTGTGCACCCACCTGACCGATCCCATGCAGCCACTGCAAAACGTCTGCGAGGCGATCATCCGGGCGTTGCCCGCAGACGACCGGCGAGACGACATCGCGCTGCTCATAGCCCGCTTCCACGGCATCGCTGAGGACAACGTGGTGTCGTGGACCTTGGACCGTAACCCCCGTGAGGTAGGCCGGGCACGGGCGCTGGTTCGGAGCACTCTCGAAGGCTGGGGGCTGCAGGCGTTGGCTGACGTCACCCAACTGCTCGTCAGCGAGCTGGTGACCAATGCGCTGCGGCACTCCTCGCAGCCGATCGGGCTTCGCCTGATGAAGGCGAACACCCTGCTCTGCGAGGTCACGGATGCCCTGCCCACCCTGCCCACCCTGCGCCGCTTTCCGGAGACCGACGAGTCCGGTCGAGGACTTCTGCTGGTCAGCCAGCTGTCCCAGCACTGGGGCGCCAGCCGGACATCCACCGGCAAGATCGTCTGGTTCCAACAAACCCTGCCGAACCCTTGACCCATACCGGCACGATCGCGATGGCCACTCACGACTAGGAGCGTCGCATGCGCCTGACGCCCCACGAGCGGGAGCGCCTGCTCGTCCACGTCGCCGCCGACGTCGCCCGACGACGCCGCGAGCGCGGGCTGCGGCTGAACCATCCCGAAGCGGTCGCGATCCTGACCGCGTTCGTCCTGGAGGGCGCCCGCGACGGGCGGACCGTCGCCGAGCTGATGGACACCGGCCGGACAGTGCTCCACCGGGACGACTGCATGGACGGCATCCCCGAAATGCTCACCGAGGTGCAGGTAGAGGCCACCTTCCCCGACGGCACAAAACTCGTCACCCTCCACAACCCAATCCCCTAAAGAAACTGCCAACCATGAGTACAGCGCGAAGCGGAGCGCGGGTCGGGCGGCTCGATGCCGCCCGAACCGCAGACGCGCTAAATAATCCTGCAACGATTAGGTCACAGGAGGGGTCGCGCCTCGTCGGGTGCAGCGACCGACCGCACCAACCTCCCCCACCCACCCACCCTGAAG
>JBOGEA010000384.1:0-5529 GCA_050743205.1 Egibacteraceae bacterium
ACCGCTACCTCCCCGGCGCGGTCACCGGCTCCTGGGCCGGGACGCGCAGCGGCTCCTCAGCGGGCACGTCCTCATGCACACGGCGGGGCTGTCCGATCTTCATCAGCGTCTCCTCAGCGCTCGACCCGGCTCTGATCACCCGCCCCGGCCAGCCAAAACATGGCGGCCGGCCGAAAGGAGGGCTCCCAGGAGACACCCTACCCGGCCGCCCGCGGCCGCCGCAGCGCGCACGCCAGGTCAGCCGCCAACGGCTCCTCGACCTCGATCCACTCCCCGGTGACCGGCCTCCCGCGGCCGCCGCAGTGCGCACGCCAAGTCAGCCGCCAACGGCTCCTCGACCTCGCCCCGCTCCTCCCTGCCCGGCCTCCCGCGGTCGCCGCAGCGCGCACGCCGAGTCAGCCGCCAACGGCTCCTCGACCTCGACCCGCTCCCCGGTGACCGGATGCGCCAGCCCCAGCGCGGCCGCGTCCACGCGGAAACGGGTCCGCGCGACCGCCGACCTTGCGATCGGCGCTTCGATCGTGGCCCGCAGAGGATCGGGGACGCCCTCGACCAGCGCCCAGTACCGCCGCTGGACCGCATGCGCCTGAAACGCGGCCACCAGGCCCTCATACGCCGGCCGGGTCTTGGCCACGATCAGCACCCCAGACGTGCCCCGATCCAACCGATGGACGATCCCCGGACGATCGGGATCACCCGTCTCCACCAGCCCCACCCCCGCGCCCGCCAGCGCGTCCACGAGCGTGGCGTCGGCATGGCCCGCCCCCCTGTGGACCACCAGCCCAGCCGGCTTGGCGACCACCGCCACATGCTCGTCCTGCCAGCGCACCGGCACAAGCGGAGCCGGCGCAGACAGCGAAGACGGCGCGGGCGGCGGGGCGGCCACGCTGACACACTCGCCGGCCCGCACCCGATACGCCTTGGCGGCCGGCGCCCCGTCGACGGTCACCTCACCGGCCATCAGGCGCTGCTGCGCCCGCGCCCGCGGCTCGTCCAGCCAGCCGGCGACCACGACGTCGATGCGCCGCCCCTCCTCCGCCGCGCCCACCCGCCGCCGCACGCTCACCGGTGGGCGGCGGGCGTGGGCGCGCCGGCCCGCTCGTCACGCTCGACCCTGGCGGCCAGCAGGGCGATCAGGCCGGCCCCGACACAGATCCCGACGTCGGCGAGGTTGAAGACCGGCCACCAGCCCAGATCGATGAAATCGACAACATGCCCGGACGGAAAGCCCGGAGCGCGCACGATCCGATCGACGACATTGCCCAGCGCCCCACCGGTCACCAGCCCGTAGGCGAACACAAGCGCACGGCTGTCGGTTCGCGGCAGCGCCCGCGCCACCACCGCGACCACGATCACCGTCACGATCACGAACAGCCCAGGAAACACCCCCGGGATCCCGAACGCCCCACCAGGATTGCGGATCACCCGCAGCGCCACCACACCCAGATCGACCGCGCCCTGCCGCTCTAACCTGGACACCGCCAACGCCTTCGACACCTGATCCAACACCAGCCACCCCGCAGCGACAGCTCCCCACAGCGCGTAGCTCAGGCGCGCCCGCGGCGGGCGGGTCACCTGCTGCTGCTCCTCGTCGATCATCGCCAGCGAGTCTACCGGCCAGCCCTGACAGCCAGCCGGTCAGCGCCTCGTAACTGCAAGGGTGTATCACCGCACCGGTCGCGAGGTTCTTCCAGATAGCGGGCATCGCCCTGAGTATGGGCCGACCGGGAGCAGCATGACCGTCAGCGAGCAGTCAATACGCGTCCGACCAGCGGGAACACCCAGCCTGATCGGGCGCCGCGCCGAACTCGGCGCGCTCGAGCGGGCCATGGACGCGCTGGACTCGGGATCCTGTGGGGCGCTGCTGATCGCGGGCGAGCCAGGCATCGGCAAAACCCGCCTGCTCGCCCAGCTGTGCGCCCAAGGCCAAGACCGCGGACACCTCGTGCTGCCCGGGCGGGCAGCCCAATGCGAGCGCGACCTGCCCTTCGGCATGTTCGTCGCCGCCCTCGACGACCACTGCGGCGCCCAGCAGGCCGCCGAGCTGGCCCGCATCCTCCCCTCCCTCGCCCCGCTGGCCAGCCAGGCGCAGCCGGCCGCGCTGCCAGTGGAGCGCCACCGGGCCTACCGGGCGGCGCGAACGCTGCTGGAAACCTGGGCAGGCCACAGCCGCTGGTGCTGGCGCTCGACGACCTGCCGCCGACGCGCCTGACTTCACAGACGCCGAACCCCTGGTCAACCAGGGTTTCGGATGGAGCGGACGACGGGATTCGAACCCGCGACCCCCACCTTGGCAAGGTGGTGCTCTACCAACTGAGCCACGTCCGCGAAACGGTGGTGACATCCTGCACCGAATAAGCGTCGGTCGCAACCCTGGGAGGTCAGCGGCCCGTGGAGCCGAACCCGTGCTCGCCGCGGGTGGTGCGGGCGAGGTGGGGCACATCTTGGATGCCGACGGTCTCGACGCGTTGGATCAGCAGCTGCGCGACGCGGTCGCCGCGGCGCAGGTGGACGGGTTGGGCGGGGTCGAGGTTGACCAGGATGACCTTGATCTCGCCGCGGTAGCCGGCGTCGATCGTTCCGGGGGCGTTGAGCAGCGTGAGGCCGTAGCGAGCGGCCAGGCCGGAGCGCGGGTGGACCAGGCCGACGCAGCCGGGCGGGACCTCCACAGCGACTCCGGTGGGGACGACGGCCCGCTCCCCCGGCCCGAGCGTCACGTCCTCGCGTGAGGAGAGGTCGAGGCCAGCGTCGCCGGGGTGCGCGTAGGACGGCAGGGGCAGGCCGGGATCCAGGCGCCGCACGCGCAGCAGCGGCCCGGGCGCCACGCCGCCGGCGCGGAGCGGCTTCACCATCACGGGCTCGTCCCGCACATCGCCGTCGGCCAGCTGCAGCCAGCCGGGCAGCACCGCCACGACCCGGTACCCCCGCGCCTCGTAGAAGCGCTCCATGCCCGTGCCGCCGCAGACGGTCAGCGTGACGAAGTCGAGGCCGCGCTCGGTGGCGATGCGCTCCAGCTCATCGAGCACGGCCGCGCCCACGCCTCTGCCCCGCCAGCGGGGGTCGCGCATGAGGCGCCTGACCGCGGCCCAGTGCCGGCACAGCCCCTCGTTGCGGGCCAAAAGCCCGAACCCCACCGGCTCGCCGGCGTCGAACGCGACGACCAGGTCGTTCTCGCCGGCCTCGACGCGCCGGAGCACGTCCTCCACGGCTGGGCGCACGCCCGCCTCGTCCACTGGGGGCACGAACCCGACCACACCACCCGCGTTCGCGACCGCCGCCCATATCCGAACCAGCCCATCGGCGAGGCCGGCGTCGGCTGTGGGATTGCGGACCAGTTGCATCGCCCGCGCACTGTAAGGGACTTCGGGTCCGCGAATCCATTGCGCGTGAGTCAAGTCTGGCGGGTCGGGTTGCACGCGTTGCGCGTCGCGTTCCTCTGGGTGGGTGGGTCGCTGGATCCGCGCAGCATGCCGCGCGCTGTTTCAATGCGCTTGTGAGCGCTCGCCTCGACAACCGTTTTCATGTCCGACGAGGAGATCCTCGCCCAGGCGCTGCGCAGCCGTGGGGTTCCGTCGCGAAAGCGGCCGAGGAGGCAGCCACGCTGCCGGCGATGCTCGGCGTCGCCGAGCGTGAGGGGTGGGCCAACGAGCTGCGGGCGTTCCTGTTCGGCGACCTGGGCAACTACTGGGGAGGCGGCGACGGGCCGATGCCCTGGGGGCTCCTCCGCCGCGGCGCTGCTGCGCGCTGCCCCGGCCCGCGGCTACTTGAGCCATCTGCTCGACGTCACGGATCAATGACCGCACTGCCGCCCGGAAGATGGTTGCAGGTGTGGCATGTTCCGGTAGCCGGGGGGCAAGCCCCGAGCGAGCTGTTGCCGAGATCCAGGCCACCCCTGCCGAGCACGACCGGCTGCACGCGGTGCGGCGCATGGTCGCCGCCGACCCCGCCGGGGTGCGGGTCGCAGTGGGCGATGAGACGGTCGAGCTGCCCCCGTCGCTGGTGCGTCTGCTGTCGGTGGCCGCCGACGCTTTGGAAAGCGGTGACATCGTGGCACTGATGAGCGAGGAGGCCGAGGTGAACCCCGCTCAAGCCGCACGGCTGTTGGGGGTGTCACGCCAGTACGTGGATCGGCTCGTGGCCGCCGAGGTGCTGCCAGCTCGGCGTCTGCCTCAAAGCAGCTACCGCAGGATCCCCGTGCGGGCCGTGCTTGCGCACAAAGCCGTCAAGGACCGCAAGCGCGCCGGCATCTCCAGGATCGTGGACAGCGCAGACGAGGCGGGCCTCGAGTACTGAAGGCGCAAACAGCCCTTCGGGTGTTCCCGGACACGAGCGTCTGCTTCCCGATCTCGGTGCTCGATTGAGATCCTGCGCTCCGACGAGGCCGGCCTCCACCGGGTGATCTGGACCGAGGATCTCCTCACCGAGCTTGAGCGGGTCTGGGTCGGCCATGGCGCCCGCAGCTTGGCCTCGGCTCGACGGGTCTGCGACGAGATCCGTCACGCGTTCGCGGGTCAGGACGTGCAGCGGCACCGGTACGAGCACCTCATCGCGTCAATGCCCGGACCCGACGATCACCCTCACGCCGCCGCTGCCACCGCGATGGCGCCGTCTATGCTGCTCACCGTGAATGTGAAGCACACTTCCCCGCCACCTCGCTGGCCGAGCGCGGTGTGCTCGTCGCCCACCCGGACCGCTACTTCTGCCAACTGCTGGACGACCATCCCGACGAACTGGTCAGTTCGTCGGGATCGTCACCGAGATGGCAGCCGATCGTCCCCGACCGCTGATGACCACCGACGAGGTCATCAGCGCCCTTCACCGTGCTGGGCTTCCAGAGTTCGCTGCGGCTGTTCGCCGACATCGCGTGGGGTAGGTGAGCCGTCGCTCTCGACAGAAGTTGGTCGCTGGATACGTGACGCGTGCGTCGCCCATCCAGCACGTCCATCACATCAAACCGGGTACGAGCGGGAGGAGATTATGTGTTGTTCCATGAGAGGGTGAGGGGGAGGCGTTGGGCCAGGTGGGTGTACCGGTGTTGGATATCTTGCTCGGGCAGGTTGAGGGCGCGGGCGGCGCGGCGGAGGTGGGTGTCGCCTATGGGCAGACGGGGGTCGAGGAACGGCTGCAGCCCGTCGACGTTTTTGGTCAGCAGCTTCCGGTCGGTCTCGCCGTCGCAGGTATGGGACAGGCCCTCGAGCGCCCAGAGCCGGGTGTCGCGCACGGTCGCGGTGAGCAGGTCGTGGAGCACCGTGAGCGCCTGGGGGGTGCCGAGGCGGCCGAGCGCGATCACCGCGGCCTCGCGGAGGCCGTGACCGCCGCTGCGCGAGCAGTCGATGAGCGGCGCAACCGCCCGCTCGTCGCCGAGCCGTCCCAGCGCTTGGGCAGCCGCCGCCCGCACGTTGGCGTTGACGTCATCCAAGCAGGCCAGCAGCGGCTCCACCGCCCGCGCATCCCCCAACCGTCCCAGCGCGGCGCCGACCGTACGGCGCACGTCGACCTCGTCGTCGTCGAGCCGCTGGAGGAGCGGCT
>JBOGEA010000385.1:0-5493 GCA_050743205.1 Egibacteraceae bacterium
GGTCGTCGCCGGCCACCGATGACGCCTATTGCGGATCTGGTCGCGGGGCTGGCTGGCCACGGGTGCTCAGTCGGCGCTGAACTGATCACCACCGCATCACAACGAGCGGCTCGCGCCTCTCGGCCACAGAGGGTCTGGCGTTGTCTTGATTCCAGGTGTCACAGCTCGATCACGTCCACGGCCTCACCGAAGATGCGCTCAGCTCCACCTGCCGCTTCTTCCCCGTCGGCGGGTGCGGGTCAGACGGGGGTCGGGTGGCATGGGTGCCGGGCGCTGGCGGGCTGAGAGTGCATCAAGGGTGTAAGGACGTCTGAGCTGGCCAGCCGAGCTGTGTTGAGATTTCGTCGGCGAGGTGGAAGACCGTTTTGAGGCCGCGGTGGTCCAGTGGGGTGGCTGACAGGAGGCCGCCGGCTCCGCCGGGCAGCCAGACGTCAAGGCCCGTGACGAGGCCCGCGGGGTCCATACTGAGCGAGTCGATCTTGTCGTCGAGACAGCGGAGACGTCGGTACGCCGTGGTGGTGTTGGGGACGGGGTAGAGGGGCTCGGCCATAAAGATGAGACAGCGGACGTCGGGCTCGCCTTGAGGTCCGGGATGTTTGATCACCAGGACGAGGCCGCCGGCCAACAGGTACCGGTAACGGGCCTCGTCAGGCCATCCCCAGCCCGCGACGGTGGGATCCGGGCGCTCGATCACTTCGTGCTTCGCCCGGTCTGAGCTGTACCAGATGAGATCGAGCGGCACCATGCCGCCTCGGCCGGCGACGTCTGTCCAGATGCCGCTCACGTAGTCGAAGTGGTCGCCGTTGCGTGCATTGAACACCAGCCCCATCCCACAGGCGTGGACAAGCTGGGTGGCCAACGTGACGGTGTCTGACGGGCTGAGCGCGACGGCCTGCCAGTCAGGATCTGTCAGGGTGGCGCTGCGGACCGCGGTGATCGCGCGGAACTGCTCGTCGGCGCCCAACCGCGTCGAGCCGGCGGCGTCCTTCTCGACGAGATGGACGACCTGCTCCTGCTGCTCGGCGACTGTCAGCAGGGTCGTGGACCCGTATGGGCGGCCGGCGCGCATGCGCTGGCAGGCGGGACCCGAATCGAGCACCTCGAAGGCAGGATTGCTGAGATCGGCGGTGTTTCGGCTGACCACCACGTCCGCAGCGCTGCGCAGGGCCGACTCGATGACGTGATCGTCGCCCGGATCTGGGGAGCGTCTGGGCGCCTCGTGCTCGCGAAACACCGCGACCGTGTCGGCGGCTGCGAGAACCGACCGTCGCAACGCTTGTCTCTGGACGGGGTTCGCCCCGAACTTCGGCCGCGCGAGAACCTCATCGACCTCGTCGAGGATCGTCGTCGAGGCGCACAACGATACGTTGCGGATCATGCCCAGCTGCAACAGCTCACGGGCCGGACCGTCATCACGCCATGCGCGCAGGATCGCCTCGGTGTCCAGCAGGTACCGCGGCCGGCGGGTCACGCGCGCCGCTGCGACCGCATGGCGCGGACCGTCGCGATCTCCTCGTTCATAGACGGCTCGTCAATGGCTTGGAGCCGCTCGCTCAGCCGATGCAGCACGCTGACCGTGTCCACGTTGGAGCGAAGCGAACGGAACAGCTCATGGCCTGGGATCCGGTAGTCGCCTCCTGGCAGCGCGATGAACGGCACCTCACTGCGCGCTATCCAGCTCCTGACCGTCGACTCGCCAACCCGCAAGAGGCGGGCGACCTCCCCGACCGTCAATAGGTCGAGCCCAGTGTCTGTATCAGTTTGTATCACTGCTCAGCAGCTTACCATGCAACAGCTGGCGAAAACAGCGGTCTAGAGCTCCGATGCTGAGCCCGGTTGATTGCGGGGTTCGGTCTGGTGGGGGAGGAGCGTCGGACCCGGCGGTTCCGCCCCGCGCATCGTGGAGCGCTGGACCGTGCCCGGACGGTGCGGGATCTGCTGGACGCCGGCGGTGAGACCGTGCGGCTGCGCCGGCGGCGTCACCGGCGCAGGCCGCGCCGGGTGGTGCTGCTGGTCGACGTGAGCGGCTCGATGGGCCCGTACGCGGACGCGCTGCTGCGCTTCGCCCACGTCGCGGCGCGTCGCGCTGGTGTGCGCACGGAGGCGTTCACGGTCGGCACTCGCCTGACGCGGGTGACGCGGGAGCTGTCGCAGCGCGACCCGGACAGCGCGCTGGCCGCGGTGTTCGGCGTGATTCCCGACTGGAGGGGCGGCACCCGGCTGGGTGCGCTGCTCAAGGAGTTCTTGGACCGCTGGGGCCAGCGCGGCGCCGCCCGGGGCGCGGTCGTGGTGATCCTGTCGGACGGCTGGGAGCGTGGCGACGCGGGCCTGTTGGGCGAGCAGATGGGCCGCCTTCGCCGTCTCGCCCATCGGGTCGTGTGGTCCAACCCGCGCAAAGGCCACGCCGGTTACGCGCCTTTGGCCGCTGGCATGGCCGCCGCCCTCCCGCACATCGACGACTTCGTCGAGGGCCACTCCCTGGGCGCCTTGGAGCGCCTCGCCCAGGTCGTCGCCGGCCACCGATGACGCCTATTGCGGATCTGGTCGCGGGGCTGGCTGGCCACGGGTGCTCAGTCGGCGCTGAACTGATCACCACCGCATCACAACGAGCGGCTCGCGCCTTTCGGGCAAGCTGCTCTGGCGTGAAGTCCAGGTGTGACAGCTCGATCACGTCCACGGCCTCACCGAAAATGCGCGCCAGCTCCACCCGCCGCTTCTCCGCGATGTTCGTGAGGGGAGCGGGAACCGGGCTGATGAAGACGACCTTGGCCGACACCTCGGAACCTCACTGACGACGCGCGGCTTCTGCTTCCAACGCCCGGGCGGCCAGCTCGAAGACGACCCGTTCGTTGAATGGCCGTCCCTGATCGCAGTCCAGCTCCAGCATCTCCACGAGGGTCGAGGTGTCGGAGTCTTCATAGGGCCGATTTTTGCGGTTCTGGGCGGTGGTGGCTTTCACGGTGTCTGTAATAGCTGTCCTCATAGCTTCACGCTAACGCATAGGCGCGCCTTCGCCACAGCACCGCCGTCCACCACCAGACACTCGGCCCACGAGGCGCAACGCCGTTGCCGATTTCGGCGGTGGCCACAAGCTGACCGACCTACAACTTTCCTCTGGATATGGAGGAAAGCCCCAGCTCAAGAACGCGGCCTCTGCGCTCGGCAACAGGTTTCCTCCATATCCGAAGGAAAACCGCGGCCAACCACATCGCCGAGCCGCCTGAGGCCAGGTTCGGCGAACCGTGCGCGGCCTCGGCAGGAAATAACGCACAAAACTGACAGAAGGCGGAGGGCCGCGCCCCTCTACCGGGACATTCATCCCTCTAGAGCCAACCGCGTCAGATACGTAACATCAGCGACGACACTGCGGACACCATGCACGCCGCTATCAGCGGTCCCACGCAGAAGGAACAGCCGGCCCCACGGGCCCAGCCGCTCCCCCTGTTTCCCATGCTGTGCGTGTCCCCGACGGGATTTGAACCCGCGCCGCCGGCTTGAAAGGCCGGTATCCTGGGCCGCTAGATGACGGGGACGTGAATTACGGATCTGACCTGCGACTTCACTCCTGTGCCTTCCGCGCTGGGCAGTAGCGCGGCGCCCTCAGGATACAGCGTTGACACGGTTCAGGCTCTCGGGCGGAAGAGCCCATGGCTGCACCTGACGGGCCGGTGGCGCGCGGACGACGACGACGCACCCGCCACGGGTCTCCGAACTGAGAGGCGGGCACATCGAGGACTTCCTCGCCGTCAAGCTCAGCTTCATCGTCAACCAGCGCGACCGCTGCCTCCACCTTTTCTTCGCCTTTCTCCACGAGGAGGAAGAGATCTGCACGGTGTAGGGGATTTCCCCGGTAGGTGACGGACAGCTCAGGCATGCCGGGGCGTCCTGGCCTGCCGCGCGCCCTGCCGCTGCGCTGAGGCGGGCGGCCCGCTGTTGCGCGCGCTGCCCGCATCAGCCGGACTGTCCGGTCACGATCAGGGGTTCTGCCCATCCGACAGAGTGAGGCAGTCCGGCGGTGCGGTCACGGACAGCGCCGCGGCCGGCTGTTGCTGGATGGAGTAGAGGGTGGTGCCGCCCCACCACGGCAGCATCGCGTGAGACAGGAGACCCCGAAAGGGGGCGAGCGCCCCGTGGGGCATCTGCACTATGCTCTGGCGATGACCGATACCGATGACCCTCGCCTTATGGTCCACCAGGGCCACGAGCGTGAGACGCTGTGCGCGTTTCTTGATTATCACCGTCACGCGCTTGTGCGAAAGCTCAATGGACTGAGCGAGGAGGACGCTCGACGGCGGCTCGTTGAAAGCAATACAACGCTGCTCGGGATCGTGCGGCATCTCGCCGAGGTCGAGCGGTGGTGGTTTCGGATGGTGTTCAGGGGCGAGCCGATCAGCTTCCGCTATATCGACATGGACAAGGACCCAGATGGCGAGTGGGACCTTAGCCTCGGGGGCACCCTCGTGGACGCTTTGGCGGTCTATGCGGAAGAATGCGAAGTCGCCCGGAGCATCGTCGACGCGGCGGGCCTCGATGACATCGCCCAGGGTCGCTTCGAAAGCCAAAACTATTTCCCCGACCACAATCTCCGCTGGATCCTCGCGCACATGATCGAGGAAACCGCTCGCCACAACGGGCACGCCGATATCCTGCGCGAGCTGATCGACGGCACCACCGGCGAATGACGAAGCCCGGATCGATGGACTTACGCGCAGGCCGTATTGAGTTGGGTGCGGCTCTTCTGAAGTGAGCTGGGTTAGGCGGCCATTGCTTCTCCGGGTATCTGTCCGCCGAGGTAGCGGGAGCGGTGCACACGTTCGTGTTCTTGTGTGAGGTGGTAGTCCCAGTAGTCGTCGAAGTCGCCGTTGCTGACGAGCGCGCGCAGTTTGAGGACTGCTTCGGCTCCGGGCAGTCCCAGCGTGCGCCGGTGATGTCCATTCTGTCTTTGACGAGGTGGCGGCAGGCGCCCTCGATGACACCGGTGGCGATCGGCCAGCCTGATGACAGCGCGTGGGCGTAGCTCAGGTAAGGACGCTTTGAGATGAGGTAGTCGGCGCAGGCATCGGCCCCCTTGCGTTTGTCGGGGGACAGTCTGTTGGTGGTGGCTTTGCGCCTGATCGCCGCGGCGACGACGCCCGAGTCTCCTTCCAGGATGCGCAAGGCGCGTGAGTGGCGACCCATCGCTCGGCGGCGACCTCGCCTTCGGCGAAAAAGCTCCAGGCCGCTTTTGCACAGGTATTCCAGCACGTGGACGGGAGTCCACGATGATGCTGACCTTGACGTCGCGTTGGGCTGCCTCTGCCTGGATGCGGCTGATCTGGTGGGCGTTGCCGTCGACCAGGGCCACCCGGGGGCGGTGGTGGGCCTGGTCACGGCGTTCCGCTTCGTCGAAGACCGCCGCGATCACCTCGGCGGTGGTCTTGTCCACGCTGGCGGTCAACCACTTGTCGCGCGCTTTGGGCCCTGGCGTGGGCTCGGTCTGGCGGGGCTGGCCCG
>JBOGEA010000386.1:0-5483 GCA_050743205.1 Egibacteraceae bacterium
GCTGGGCGCGCCCAGCTCCGCCAGGTCGCCTCCCTGGGGCGCAGCGGTCCCGCGGACGGGGTCGGAGAGGCCAGCGCGTACGGAGCGCTCCGACGTCCGAGAAGCCGATCAGCGCCTGGCCACCGCCGAGGCGGCAATCGTCGAGTGCTCATCGCCAGAGGTCCGCACCGTGGGCACGAGAACGACGCCGGCGAGCATGGCCCGGTAAATGGCTTGGCGAGCGTGCGCAGGCGAGCATGGCCTGCTCCTGGTCACCAAGGACTCTCGGCTTCGCCAGCATCGCCGCCCCCGGCCTGTCACGGTGTGGTGAGCGGCGGGGCGCGCCGACCTTGGAAGACCTTGTCCATCTGGTGAGGCGAAGTCTCCACAATGGCGGCTGTGTCAGGGCCAGACAACCAGGCTGTGGGGCTCGGAGTTTCGCGGATGCGCGCACAGCCACGTGTCCAGTCGCCTGACCATGGCGCCGACGAACTGGGGACGCTTCCGTGGGTGCTTCTCTTTGAGGATGAGGATCAAGCCCCAGTGATCCCGCCCCTCCGCCCGACAGCACGCGTCGAGGGGCATGAAGTCGGGGACGTTCTCGGTGACGATTGCACGCTCCTCCCGCTGCGCCGCCTCGAACAGCTCACGGTCCTGCAACGAGGTCAGATCCGGTCGCTCCACGACCGCCATCACATCATGGCCAAGCTCACGGAGCGCTCGCGCTACCGCGGGGGGAAACATCTCGTCGAGCAGGAGCCTCACGCCAGTAGCTGCTGCCGACGCTCCCAATGCTGACGGGCGGCTTCGGCAGCCTGCTCGCGTCTGGTGATTTCCTGATCAATCTCATCAGTGAACTCAACGTAGTAGTCGATGGCGGCACGGACGGCTGATTCCGGAATCTCCAACCACCGAGCGGTCTCGGCGACAGCCTCGTCACCCGAATCGTCGAGGTGACGCATGACGGACGCCACCTCGGCCACATCGGGTCCCGCGATCAACGACGGCCGCCGACCAGCGGGGCCATCGCGAAAAACCACACCGGGGTGCGCGGCGATACGCAGACCCTCGTTGATCAGCCGCTGCGCCAATGCGGCCGTGGACATCTGTTCACGCTCAGCCTGCGCGCGCAGCCGGTCCTTCGTGGCGTCATCCAACCGGAGCGAGGTGGGAGTCGACATGAGCGGATCGTAGCACGTTGTAGTGAGTGACACTGCGCTTCCGGTTGCGTCGCTGCTGGTCAGCGGGCGCCGGCGGGTTCGCGCGGGTTCCTGAAAGCGAGGCGGAATTGCGCGACGCCATGCGGCTGGCGGTGGGGGCGGTCCCCCCTCCACCCTGCGGCGCCCATCTGGGCGAGGAATGGCTCCAAGGGCGGGACGCCCGTGCCGATCGTGGCGTGGCTGTCCTTGCCGTTGCCGAAGTCGTCGGAGACGCGCAGGCGCACATCCCGCTCGCGGCTTCGTCGGCGTGCGTCTGCTCCGCAACCTCATCGGCGGCGCACCCCGGCCGGGCCATCCTCGCCGTCCACGGCTACACCACCGTTGCGCAAGTGCCACTGACCTCTTCGTGGGCTAAAGAACGGCGGAGCCGATGCGGAGGCCCTCGGCATGGAGCGCGTCGTCGGCCTCCGTCACGTCGAACCGCGTTCCTCGTGGCACGGCCGCCGCGATCGACTCCGCGATCTCGGCGAGCAGGCCCGCGGAGTCGGTCACGCCCGAGGCGAAGCGTACGGCGACCGTGGGCACTGGCTCCCCGGCTCCGTATCCGACGTCGAGGAGGTGCACGACCGCGATCTTGGGCTCCCGCTGAGCGAGATCTCGAAGGTGAGCCAGAACCGCGTCCGGGCGCTCGAGACGGGTGGGGCGCACCCGCCGAGGCAGTGGCGCCGCGACACTGGCCGCCGCTGATCCCAGCTCCGCGGGCATGAGGCCGTCGGCGAGCATATCCAGCTCAGCGGGCGCGAGTGACACAGCGGCCGGTGACGCCGGGTTGAGCAGCGCCCCATCGACGCGGTGGCGCCGAGCCAGCCGCGCGAACTCGTCGCCGGGCAGCGCCACGAACGTTCTCGCCTCCGCTGACCACATACGGAGCGCTCCGACGTCAGAGAAGCCGATCAGCACCTGGCCACCGCTGTCGACGGGGAAGGCGGCAATCGTCGAGTGCTCATCGCCAGAGGTCCGCACCGTGGGCACGAGAACGACGCCGGCGAGCATGGCCCGGTAAATGGCTTGGCGAGCGTGCGCAGGCGCCTGGGCGGAGGCCGCGAGCGCCTCGCTGAGGGCGGAGTTCCCCGGGTTTCCGCTCACGCTTGAGTTCGACGTGTCGCTCATGCTGTCCGCACCGTTCCCTGATGGAGCGCCGGCCTGCTGAGATCACCAGCGCGCTCTGTTGGCTTCCGCCTCTTCTTGGGTCGAATACAGCTCGCACCAGGCATCGGCGGCCGGGGTTCGGGGCTCGAAGCGACCGCGTTGGAGGCACTCCCGGTCGTGGAGCGCCCACAGGTGCACATGGACAGGGGCGTCCTTGCGCGGGGCTGGGAAGTGCGTATCGAACCGAGACGTGACGACGATGTCGGGGGGTGCCCCGTCCCCATCCCAACCCCAGTCTTTGGATGGACGGCCAGAGAGCTCCACCGACAGCCAGAGGTACTGGCGGTTGTGCGCGGGACCGAGAACGAAATCTCGAGGATGGACGCACCGGGGCTTACCCCAAAACGGGTGCTCAGTCGACGACAGCCACATGGATTCAGGCAACACCGAAGCCGCCATAGTCAGGACCCTCCCCGCGGTGCCCAGTCACCGGGCCCGTGTGTCCACGGCTCATTCACCCCAGCCACCCCGGTCAGCTCGACCGTATCCTCGGCATCCCTGATAACGTACTCCGGCAAGCCGCCTGGGTTGCCGTCGTAAGGCAATGCGGGACGTATATCGGTGACGTTTTCAGGTCTGCGCAGCACACCCTCGGAAATGAAACGGGCAGGGTTCTCGTCGGGCAGCCCCGCCGCCGAGCGGTAATTCGGGGTGAGGCGCGGATCGACGGGTGTCCAGGACTGACCCCACGGTCGCGCCCCCCTCCTCACCGCTTCCTGGGCGTCCCCCGTCACCAGGCAGGCCACGTGCGTCTTGCGCCTGGCCCCAAACGCGGAACACGGGCATGCCCTCCCGCGGAGGTGGGATCGCCCGCGCAGCGTCGGCGACGTCGTCGAGCTTGCCGGCGGCCCTGCTGACCTGTCCCAGCTTCCCGAGCGCGCGGCCGACGCCGCCGGTGGCCATGAGGCCAATGTCGAGCAGCAGGCCTTTGCCGCTGACGGTGGAGTCCCCCAGCGTCCAGCGAGCCGCCTTCGTGCCGACAGCGATCCCCCCTAAAACTCCAGCGGCGGTGAACAGCGGCCCAGCTGCGGCGAACGCCGCCGCCAGCGCCGCCCAGCCCGCCGGGTTGGTCAAGAGCACCACTAACACGACGATGATCGCCACGATCGTGATAACGACGGCGAGCGCCTCAAGAGCCTCACCGACGTCTTTCAGGAACCCGATGAGGCCGCCCCAGCGGTCGTTTTGGATCCCCTGGGCGCCCGCCTCGCCGAGCCTGCCGACCAGCGCGCGCTCGGCCGCCTCCCGCTCCTCACGCACACGACCGACACCTGTCTGGGCCGCGCGCAGCCGGACACGGGCAGTGGCGATCGCCTCGTCATAGGCCACCGTTGAGGCGGCTGGGTCCTGCGCCACCGCCCGGTCACGCGAGCGCTGCGCGGCCTCCTCGTCAGCCCGGGCCTGTTGCGCCTGACCAGCCAGCCCCGGCGCCTGAGCCTGCAGACCGCGCAACACCCCCGCATACACCCCTGCGGCCTGAGACGCCGTGCTGTAGGACTCATGCAGCTTGGCCAACCGCGGCGGCAGCTCCCCGATCTTCTCCCGAAACGCCTCAGCCGCCTCGCCCCGCCACACGCTGTCGTCCACAGCCTCGGCCAACCGCCTCAACGTGGCATGGGCGTCCCCCGCATCGTCGGCGGTGGCCGACCACGCCCGCGCCAACCCCTCAAACGCCTCAGGCTCCCCCGGCGCCGGGTCCCCACCCACCACTCCCAAACCTGCGAACTCAACCCTGAACCCCTCCCAGCATCCGGGCAGCGAGCCGTCGCATCCTAGCCGTCGAACGTGAAGACGAAGGTCGCCGCCATGCTGTCGAACAGGTCGCACAATTCCGCCTCCAACGCGACCGTCGGCGTGGAGAACGTCAGCAGGGCCAACTCGCCCGGCGCATTGGGAACCGGGACGTAGAATTGGCGGCTGACCATGTCGACCAGCTCCTCTGAGCCCGGGAGCATATGCCGCCTGCGACCCGAGCGACGAACGGCCGCCCCCGCGTCGAGTTCGGCGACGTCCACTCTGCGCGCCGTCTCGCCCTCAGACAGTTCCCGGAACATCCCTGCGACATCGAAGCCCTCGCCCTCGATCGACCTGACGGCGATCGTGACGCTCGCTTGGACGGGCAGGACGTCGTCGACGACAGTGAACAGGCACGCGCACGACTTCACCCCTGCCTGGGCAGCGTCGGCCACCACTTGACCGAACAGCTGCTCGATCTGCGCTCGGTGCTCTCTGATGTCGCCGTCCGCCTGCTCTGCTGAGTCGAGCACCTGCCTCAGCGCCGCTGGCGAGGTCGAGGGATCGACGTCGATCGAGATCCATCCCTCGGGCAGGTCCATCCAGAACCCAGTGGGGCGCCGGCCAGCGGCTGTGAAGCTCGCGTTCGACTCGCCCATCCGCCCTGTCCTCCAGGACTCGGGGGCCTGAGACCAGACATCCCTCGCCAGGTCCTCAGGCGCCGGTCCTGACCGCCTCGGAGATGTTCTCTCTTACTGTCAGTTCGGTGTCGATGGCCGCCTGGATCCACTCCATCAGACCCGTTGATGCCGTCGATAATCTTCCTGCGCCCGTCGCGCCAGCCGGCCACCAGGCCTGCCCATCACGCCGGTTCCGGCTGGACTCTAACCCTGGGCCGGACCACAGGACAGTCAGGAGAATCCCTTACTTTTTCCGGCTCTTGGCACGCGCCCGTGGGGTGGTGCCGCCACTGCGCGTTGTGCACTGCGGAGCGGTCGCGTTGCGCCCGGAGGGCCGTCGGCAGGGTTGGCCTGGGTGTGCGCTGTTGAGGAGCTGGTTGTGGGTCGTGTTCGGTATGGCTGAAAACGCGGCGAGCGGGCCGTTGCGCACGCTCGTCGGGCACCGTCCCGCGTGCGGAATACCCGCTGTACAGGACAAATCCTGCGCTGCAGCGTCCCGGTCGTTCCGGCGACGCTGGACTGCTGAGGGCGTCCGCCCGGGTCAGCGTGAGACGAGCAGCTGGGCGATGGTGGCCGCGATGATCACGAGCATCAGGAGGGCGATGGCGATCGTCGTGGCGGGACGCATGGGCTAAGAACGTGTTTGAGAAAGCGCGGCCTTGACTTGCGGGCGAAGCGAAGCGGAGCGCGGTTCAGGCGGCCAGGGGGTCCGGGGGAGTCC
>JBOGEA010000387.1:0-5442 GCA_050743205.1 Egibacteraceae bacterium
GCTTTCCTCCGCATCCGGAGGAAAGCTGCATCTCTGGCTCGAGCACCCCCGACCGGCGGCCCCGCGAGATTTTGCAACAGACTCAATACCGCCGCGATCCAGCGACCCACCCACCCACCCAGAGGAAACTCCGCGCGCTGCCGCCCCTCCCGTCCATGACTCGTCGGGCTGGGGCGCAGCCCCGCTGGCCGTTGCTGGTTTTGTGGGTGTGTTGTGAGGTTCGTGGTTCCCGCTGGGTTTGTGGCGGCGGTGCTGGTTGGGCCTTTGGTGCTTTGGTATGTCTTGCGGTCGAGGCGGCCGAGGGTTGAGGTTGCGTCTGTTTTTCTCTGGCGGGCGACTGATCGAGCGGTGGCTGCGGCGGTTCCCTGGCAGCGGTTTCGGGCGGATCGGACCTTCTGGCTGGTGCTTGCGGCGCTGCTCGTGGGGGCGGTCGCGCTTGCGCGCCCCGCGGTGCCGGTCGCCGCGGTTCTCGGTGATCACACGATTCTGGTGCTCGACACGTCCGGGTCGATGCTGGCCGACGAGGGCGGGCCGAGCCGCCTGGAGCTCGCGCGCCGCCAGGCGCAGCAGCTGGTGGAGCGCGCCGGGCCTGGCCAGCTGCTCTCCGTCGTGGAGGCTGGGCCCCGCGGTCGGGTGCTGCTGTCGGCCTCGGACGACCCTGAGGCCGCGTCGCGGGCGCTGCGATCGGTGCGTGCGGGGCATGGGCCGGTCGATCTGGCGGACGCGTTCACCCTGGCGGCCTCCCTGCAGAGACCCGGCCAGGACACGGTGACGCACCTGTTCACCGACGGGGTGGTGCCCGCGGAGGCCGTGGGGCTCGCGCCCGCGGGGCTGATCGTGGACGCGGTGGGCCAGGACCGGCCGAACCTGGCCGTCGCCCGCCTGCAGGCGGTGCCGGCGGGCGCCGGCGCGGCGACGGCGTTCGTGCAGGTCCGCAACTTCGGGCTGCTGGGGGCGGAGGCGCGGCTGGTGCTGGACGTGGTCGAGGGCACGGCGACGTTCCCGGTCGCCGACCGCCGGCTGAGCCTGGCGCCGCGCGGGGTCGCTGACCTCGTGGTGCCGGTGGACCACCAGCCCGCCGGCGGGTGGGGATCGGGTGGCCTGCTGCGCGCGCGGGTCGAGCCGGTCGGCGTCGACGTCACGGGCGCGACCGCGGCGGACGCGCTGTCGATCGACGATCAGGCATGGGCGGTGCTGTCCGGGCCGCGCCGGGTCTACGCGCTGGTGGCGGGACCGGAGAACGTGTTCCTGGCGACCGCGCTCGGCGCGGTGCCAGGCGTCGAGGTCGCCACGGCCAACGGTGTCCCCGCGGACCTGACCGGCATCGACCTGCTGGTCGTCGACCGCATCGCCGCCCCGCCCGAGCCGCGCGTCCCGACGATCTACGTGGCCCCGGCCACCCCACCCCTGGGCGTCACGGTGTCCGGTGCGCTGGAGCTGCCGGCGCTGACCTATCAGGACGCCGAGCACGGGCTCATGGCCGACGTCGACCTGTCGGGGGTCGCGATCGCCAGCGCCCAGGCCGTGGAGGCCCCGGCGCTCCGCCCGGTCGCGTCGGGCCCGTCGGGACCGCTGCTGCTCGCGGGCCGCCTGGGGCCGACCCCGGTCGTCTACTTCGGGTTCGACCTGCTCCAGAGCAACCTGCCGCTGGAGGTCGCCTGGCCCGTGCTCACCGCGAACGCGGTCGCGTGGCTCACCGGGCCGCCTGCCGCCGCGCCGGTGACCGCCGGGTCGCAGACCGCGCCGACCGCGCCTGTGGGGGTCACGGGGATCGAGGTCACGCCCCCGGGCGGGCCGCCTGTCCCGCTCGATCCCGCCCGGCCGCAGCTGACCGCCGACCGCGTCGGGGTGTGGACCGTTGCCTACCAGGCCCCGCCCGAGATTCTCCAGACGCTGCCGCCACCGCCGCCCATCGCCGTCAACGCCGACCCGGCTGAGGGCGATCTGTCCCGGCCCCGGCCTGACCCGGCCGCCGCCCAGGTGACGCCGGGGTCCGCCGCGCCCGCCGCGCCGTCGGCTGGCCTGCGGGTGTTCGGCCGGGAGATCCTCGCCGGGGTGCTCGCGCTGCTCGTGTTTGAGTGGGCGTTCAGCCACGGCGTGCGTCCCCTGCGCTGGCTGCGGGCGCGGCGGGCGCGTCGCGTCGGAAGGGCGGTGAGGCCGTGAGCTTCTCTGATCCGCGCTGGCTGTGGGCGCGGCGTGCGTCGCGTTGAGAGGGCGTGAGGCCGTGAGCTTCTCTGATTCGCGCTGGCTGCGGGCGCGGCGTGCGCGTCGCGTTGAGAGGGCGTGAGGCCGTGAGCTTTTCCGATTCGCGCTGGCTGCGGGCGGGGCGGGCGTGTCGCGCCCGAGAGGGCGGTGGGGCCGTGAGCTTTTCCGATTCGCGCTGGCTGCGGGCGGGGCGGGGGCGCCGTGTTGAGTGGGTGGTGGGGCCGTGAGCTTTTCCGATTCGCGCTGGCTGTGGGCGGGGCGGGGGCGCCGTGTTGAGTGGGTGGTGGGGCCGTGAGCTTCTCCGATTCGCGCTGGCTGTGGGCGGGGCGGGGGCGCCGTGTTGCGCCCGAGTGGGCGGTGGGGCCGTGAGCTTTTCCGATTCGTGCTGGCTGCGGGCGCGGCGGGCGTGTCGCGCCCGAGTGGGCGGTGAGGCTGTGAGCTTTTCCGATTCGTGCTGGCTGCGGGCGCGGCGGGCGTGTCGCGCCCGAGTGGGCGGTGAGGCTGTGAGCTTCTCTGATCCGCGCTGGCTGCGGGCGCGGTGGGCGTGTCGTGTTGAGAGGGCGGTGAGGCCGTGAGTTTCTCCGATCCGCGCTGGCTCGCGGCCCTGCCGCTGGTGGCGCTCGTCGTGTGGCTGGGCCTGCGATCCATGTTTGTGGGGGGCCGCCCCCCGACCCCCTGCACGCGCCGTCGGGGCCGGTGGGATCAGCGTGTGGTCGCGACGTGGGCGCGGGCGGGGGCGGTCGGGCTGCTGGTGGTGGCGCTGGCCGGGCCGCGGGTTGGGGTGGCGGGCAGGGACGTGGACGTGGTGTTCCTGCTGGACGCCTCGGACTCGGTGACGGGAGTGGGGCGGGGGGCGGGGCAGCGGTGGGTCGCCGACGCGCTTGCGGCGCGGGGTCCGTCTGACCGGGCGGCGCTCGCGCTGTTCGGCCGGGACGCGCGGGTGGAGTACACGCTGACCGATGATCCCCCGCCGGGTCCGCCCGCCGTGGTCGTCGACGGCACGGCGTCGGATCTGGCTCGGGCGCTGCGGCTGGCCGAGGGGATGCTCGGCGACGCCCGGCGCCGGCGGGTGGTGCTGCTGACCGACGGGCGGCAGACGGCCGGCGACCTGCTGGGCGCGGTCCGCCAGCTCGCCGAGGCGGGGATCGGCGTCGACGTCGTGCAGATCTCCCAGTCCGGTCCGGTGGACGTGGCGGTCGAGGAGGTGCGCGCGCCCGCCCGTGTACGCGAGGGTGAGGCCTACGACGTCGTCACGGTCCTGCGCAACACCGGCGGCCAGGACGCGCAGGCGGTTGTCGCGCTGCTGGCCGACGGGGTCGAGGTCGACCGCCGGACGGTGACGGTCACTCCGGGAATAGCCGAGGTCGCCGTGGCGCGGATCGCGGAAGTCTCCGGGACGGTCCGCTACGAGGCCCGCTTGCAGTCCGGGGCGTCGCCGGTGGCCGCGAACGACATCGGCCGCGCTGCGGTCGGGGTCGCCGGGCCGCCGCGGGTGCTGGTCTACCAGCGGACCGCCGGGCTGGGCGAGGATCTGGCGCGGGCGCTGGGCGCGGCGGGCGTGCCGGTCGATGTGGTCTCGGCTGACCAGCAGGCGCTGCCGCCGCTGGACGGGCTGCTCGGCTATGACAGCGTCGTGCTCGTCGACGTCCCGGCCGGCGCGCTGGGCGAGTCGGGCATGGTCGCCCTCGACCAGTTCGTGCGCGACGCCGGGCACGGTCTGGTCGCGGTCGGCGGGGGCGACTCGTTCGGGATGGGCGGCTATGATGGCACGCCGCTTGAGGGGCTGCTGCCGGTGTTCGCGCGGGTCACCGACCCGCTGCGGCGGCCGTCGGTCGCTGAGGCGCTGGTCGTGGACACGTCGGGGTCGATGGCGGCCTGCCACTGCGCCGACGACGGCGCGTTCGGGGCGCCGCCGCTGGAGGGCGGGGTGCGCAAGACCGACATCGCCAAAGAGGCGATCGCCCGGGCGGTGGAGGAGTTGGAGGCCACCGACGTGTTGGGGGTGTTGGCGTTCAACACGCGCAGCGAGTGGGTGATCCCGCTGCAGCGGCTGCCCGCCCAAGCGGTGGTCGACGAGGGTTTGGCGCGCCTGCACCCGCAGGGCAACACCGACATCGCGCAGGCGATCCGCCAGGCGATCGCCGGGCTGCGCGACGCCGACGCGCGCCTGCGGCACATCGTGCTGTTCAGCGACGGGTTCATGGGCGACACCTCCGGCCTGGAGGAGGTCGCCCGTGAGGCGGCCGACGCCGGGATCACGCTGTCGGTGGTGGGGACCGGCGAGGGCAGCTTCGATGTGCTGCGCCAGATGGCGTTGGCCGGCGGCGGCCGTTACTACCCGGGCCGCAATCTGGCGGAGATCCCCGACATCATCGCCCTGGAGTTGGAGCAGGTCGCCCGCCCGATCGTGAACGAGGGGCAGTTCTACCCGGCGGTGGTGGGGCTGTCCCCAGCCACTGAGGCGTTGGAGGCCTCGCCGCCGCTGGCCGGCTACCTGGCCACGACCGCCAAGCCAACCGCGCGGACGCTGCTGCAGGTCGGTCCGCAGCACGATCCGCTGCTGGCCACCTGGCAGGCCGGGCTGGGCACGACGGTGGCGTGGACGTCTGACGCGACCGCCCGCTGGTCGGCGCAGTGGGTGGGCTGGGAGGGGTTCAGCTCGTTCTGGGCGGATGTGGTGAAACAGACGTTTCCTCAGTCGCCGCAGCCTGGTGTCGAGTTGGCGGCGACCGCGACCGCCGACGGGCTGCGGGTGCGCTTGACGGTGACGGAGGGCGCGCCGCCGGCTGACGCCGTGGCTGCCGCGACCGTCACCGGCCCGGACGGTCTGCGTCGTGAGGTCGGTTTGGAGCGGGTGTCGTTGACGGCGTTCGAGGCGCTGGTGCCTGCTGATGTGGAGGGTGTGTACGCGGTCAGCGGGGCGCTGCGGCGGGGTGAGGAGGTGCTGCTGCGCGACGCCGTCACCGCGATCCGCTCGTACCCGGCCGAGTATGCGGGGGGCGGTGGGGATCCGGGCCTGCTGGGCCGCGTGGTGGACACCGCTGGCGGGCGCTTGGACCCGCCGCCGCGGCAGGCGTTCGATCGCGCCGGTCTGACCCCAGGCGTGTCAGCGGTCCCGCTGTGGCCCTGGCTGGCGTCGGTGGCGCTCGTGCTGGCCGTAGCCGACGTGGGCCTGCGCCGCCTGCGTCTGGAGCGCGCCGACCTGGCCCGCCTCCGCGCCTGGGCCCACCACCGCCT
>JBOGEA010000388.1:0-5435 GCA_050743205.1 Egibacteraceae bacterium
GCTCGACGCGGCGCTGGCCAGCCACACCCCGCTCGTGGTGCTAGGGCAGCTCGACCGCGCGGGGACAGCCGAGCGGGCGGCCGAGCTGCTGGGCGCCTCACCCCAGCCAGCGCTGCTCGACATCCTGCACGAATGGACCGGCGGCCTGCCGGCCTACGTCGACAGCCTCACCGCCGCCCTCCTCGACGACGGGCAGATCAACGCCGGGCGGCTGCGCGGCGTGCCGAGGATGCCAGCGGCGGTCGTCGAGGTGATCCGCGCGCGGCTCGACCGGCTCGACCCGGCAGCGTTCAGGCTGCTCGCCGCGGCCAGCCTGGACGCCCCCTTGGACGAGGCGCTGCTGTCGACGCTGCTCGACGTCGACGCCGTCGAGGTCACGCACGCCGTCGAGGCCGCGCGGTCGGCGGGCCTGATGAGTCCGGACGGCAGCCTGCCCCTCATGGTCCGGTACGCGGTCGCCCGCCTGACGCCGCTGCTCGCGCGGCGCGCCATGCGGGAGCGCCTGGCCGGGCTGATCGTCGAGCGCGGCGGCAGCGTCCTGACCGCCGGCAAGCTCCTGCTGGGCACGGGCGCCACCGGCACCCACGCCGCCGGGCTGCTGGCGGCAGCGGGGCAGGAGGCGCTCGCCGAGTCGGCGGAGCTCGCCCGCGGCCTGCTCGATCAGGCGGTCAAGGCCGGCGCCCGACCCGAAACGCTCGCGGCCCGCCGCGCTGAGGCCGCCGCGATCGCCGGCGACCTGGACGCCGCGCTGCGGCTGGCGGACGGGGCGGTCAGCGATCCGGGTGCGCCCGAACGCGCGCGGGCGGTCCGCGTGGCCGCCGCGGTGCTCGCGCATCGGGGGCTGCTCGCGCGCAGCGCGGCGCTGCACCGGTCCTTGGCCGCGCGGTCGACCGGGCCGCAGGGTTGGACCGCGCACCTGCTGGCGGTTCCCGGTCTGGTCGGCACCGGCGATCTGCGACAGGCCGAGGACGCGCTGGCGTCCGGTCAGGGCGAGGGCAGCCACCCGCTGTCGCTGCTGGCAGGCGCGGTGGCGTTGACCGCGCGCGGCGTCTACGACAGCGTGGCCGGCTCGCCGGCCGCGGCGCTGCCGGCGCTGGCGCAGGCGTCGTCGCTGATGGAGTCCTGCCCCGGCCCGGTCCTGCTGCCCGACACACCGGCGGCGCTGGCGGTGATCGTCGCGCAGCACAGCGGCGACTTCGACGTCGCCGACCCGCTGATCGAGCGGACGATCGCGGCGCGGGTCGGCGAGCCGCTCACGGCGCCGCGCCACCGCCTGCTGCAGTCGCAGACCGCGCTGCTGCGGGGAGACAGCGCGCTGGCGGGGAGCCTGCTCGGCTTGGCTGGGGGGCGGTTGGGGGCACGCGACGCGCTGTTCGCGGTCGCGATCGAGGTCGGGATCGCCCGCCGGCAGGGCGACCTCGACGGGCTGATCGCCGCCTGGCGAGGCGCGCGTGAGACGCTGATGCGCCACCCGGTGGACCTGTTCATGCTCCAGCCGTTGAGCGAGCTGGCCGTCGCCGCCGCCCGGCTGGGGCAGCTGCGCTGGATCCAGCCGTTCCTCGACGACGCGTGGGGCCTGCTCCAACGGCTGGGCGAGCCGCCGCTGTGGACCCGAACGCTGCACTGGTGCGGGCTGCAGGTGGCGATCGTCGGCGAGGACGCCGAGACGGCGCGCCGTCACGCCGTTGCGCTGGACAGCCTGGGCGCCACCAGCCGGTACGCCCAGGCGCTGGCCACCGCCGCCCGGTGCTGGGCGCGGGTCCTGTCCGCCGATGTCGCCATCGAGCCGGTCGAGGCGGCCGCCGGGGCCCTGCACGACGCCGGTCTGGCCTGGGACGCCACCCGGCTCGCAGGCCAGGCCGCCATCCGCGCCCGCGACCCCAAGGTCATGCGCGCCCTGCTCAACGCCGCGCGGGCGCTGCAGGCCGCGCCTGCGACCGAGCCGCCGGACGGCGCTGTCCTATCCGAGCGCGAGCGCGAGGTCGCCTCCCTCGTGCTGGCCGGCCTGACCTACAAACAGATCGGCGCGCAGCTGTTCATCTCCGCCAAAACGGTCGAGCACCACATGGCCCGCATCCGCCAGCGCCTGGGCGCCGCCACCCGCGCCGAGCTCCTCGCCAAACTCCGCGCCCTCCTCACCCACCTGTAGTATCAGGGGAACATTGCAGGCAGGTGGGGTGGTCGTCTGGGTGTTCCTTGAGGATGCCGAGGCGATCGACGGCCTCCCGGGATGAAGACGCCCACCCGGTGACGGGGAAGCGCACAGCAGCCTTACTCGAGGAGTTTCCGCTCTCGCTTGAGGCTGGGGTAGGCCGCTTTTGCCGCGTCATGCCGGCGCTTGCGCTCGGCGTCGATCTCATCCGGGAACGCCGCGTAGTAGCGCAGCGCGGCGCGGATGTGCCGAGCCGTCAGCCCCAGCCACTCGGCGGCCTCAGCGATGGCGTCCTCTCCGGAGGCTTCCAGCTCCTTGATGACCTGCACGACCTCGGCGACGTCTGGGCCGCCAGCCAGACCCGCGATCCTTCCACCCGACGACGTCGGGCGGAAGACGACGCCGGGATACGACTCCGTTCGGAGACCTTCGTCGATCAACCGCTGCGCGAGCGCGGTCGGTGTCTCTCGCGTCTCACCAGCTCGTGCGCGCAGCCTGGCGCGAACGTCGTCGGCAAGTCCAACCGTCATCGTCGGAATCATGCGGTGATGGTAACCGTTTGTCAGGGAAGATCAGCCGGGGTCGTGGGTGGAGTGGAGCGCCTCGCCGAGGGCGGCGGCTGTGGGGAAGCGGTGGGCGGGGTCTTTGGCCAGCCCGCGTTCGAGGACCTCGCACAGGGCGTCGGGGACTCCCAGGGTTCGCAGGTCGGGCGTGACCTCGTCGTCGACGCGGACGATCAGGGGGGATGACGGCTCGTCGCTGTCCCCGGAGAAGGGCGGGCGGCCGGCGATCAGCGTGAAGACGGTCGCCGCCAGGCTGTAGACGTCGCAGGCGGCGGTCGCGGAGCGTCCCTCGAACACCTCGGGCGCGGAGTAGACGAAACCGGCGATGGTCCTGGTCACCGACAGGGTCAGGCGAGGAAGCCACCCGGTGCCGAAGTCGCTGAGCTTGGGCTCTCCCTGAGCCGAGACGAGCACGTTCTGGGGCTTGACGCCCAGGTGGAGCACCCCCTGCTGATGCGCGTCCTCCAACGCGCCGGCCAGCTTCACGCCCATGGCGACCGCCTCCCGCCAGTCCACGGGCCCGGCCCGGCGCAGGCGGTCGGCCAGCGAGCCCGCCTCCATGTACTCCATGACCAGGTACATGTGATCGCTGACGGTCGTGCCCCAGCCGTACGTCATGACGATGTGCGGGTGACCGGCGAGCATGCTCATGCGGTGGAGCTCACGGCGGAACCGACCGACAGCGGCCGGGTGGACCGTCGACTGGGTGAGCACTTTGACCGCGACGTCCCAGCCGAAATCGAGCTGCCTGGCGCGGTACACCACCCCGGTGGTGCCCTGCCCGATCTCGACCAGGTCCGCGATGCCGGGGATGCCCCACGTGAAGTCGCCTGCCATGGTCAGCCGACCTCGCCGGTCGAGAGGATGGCGAGGATGCCCTCGCAGCTGCGGACGATGACCCGGCAGGCGTCGGCCAGCGGGCGCGCGGTCAGCGGGCTCCCGGCTCGGCGCTGCCAGCGGCCCAGCGCGTCGAGCGCGGCGGCGCGCTGCTGAGCGTCGCTGGCGTCGGGGTCCAGCGCCAGCCGGGCCGCCGGGCTGGCGCCGCCCCCGCCGAGCAGCCGCTCGGCCTCGGTGATCTCGTCGGCGCGCAGCCCCAGCGCACCGGTCCGCAGGCTGCCGAGCAGGTGGAACTCGGCGAACTCGTGCGCGCCGGCCAGGATGCGCTCGACCCGCGCGACGATCGGCTGGGTGCCCGCCAGCGGGCGGGTCCGCAGCAGCTGGTCCAGGGCCAGCAGCGCGGAGCGGGCTTTGAGCAGGTCCCGGCGCTGCGCGAACTGGGTGGACAGCGCCTGGCGCAGCTCGTCCAGGCCGCTGCGGCGCACCAGCTCGGCGGCCAGTGCCGCGCAGCCTTGGACGCCTTGGCGGATCATCGTGATGCACAGGCGGATCCCGAACAGCCCGAGCCGTTCGAGCAGCGCGGCGCGCTCCTCGCTGCTCAGCGGCGCCTCGGCGCGCACGAACCGGTCCGCCGACAGCAGCAGCGCCTCGACGTCGGCGCGCTCGGCCGCGGCGAGCGTGGCCAGCGCCGCGCACTCCGTCTCTCGCAGGGTCGTCCCGGCCTGCGCGAGCAGCCCGGCGACCGGCATGACCGTCTGGCACAGCCGGCGCACGTGCGGGTCGGCGCGGTAGCGCTTGGCGATGCGCTTGGCCGACAGCATCGCGTCGATGCGGCCGGCGCCGATCTCGTCGGCGCGCGACAGCACCGCGATCGCGTTGACCGGCGTCGCCCGCGCCCCCCCGCCGTCGCGGAACGACTCCAAGAAGCGGACATCGCCCGCGTGCAGGTGGCGCATGAGGTAGAGCACGGCGTCGGCGGCCGCGGGCGCGTCGTCGGGCGCCAGCAGCGCCTGCGTCCGGGCCGAGGCGTCCCGTGACAGCGAGCCGATGCCCGGCGTGTCGATCAGCGTCATCGCCCGCAGGCGCCGCGATGGCCAGTCGACGACCAGCCGCTCGACCTCCGCGGCGGGCACGCCGCCCAGGTCCAGCGCCAGCGCGCCGCTCTCGGCGCGCCTGACCACCAGGCGGCGGGGGGCGCCTCGGTGGGGGTGCAGCGTCACGCGGGGGCTGTGCCCGTTGCGGTACCAGGTCACGACCTGGGTGCACTCGCCCGCGTCGGTCGGCGCGATCTCCTCACCGACCAGCGCGTTGAGCAGCGTCGACTTGCCTGACTTGACCTTGCCGGCGATCGCGACGCGCAGTGGCGAGTCCAGCCGGTCCGCCAGCTCCCGCAGGGTGACGGCCTCGCTGGTGTCCTGATACGCCTCAACCGCGTGGCGCAGGACCGCCCGGACGGCGCCGGTGAGGCTGGGCGAAGTGCCGGTCATATGCGCGCCGGCTCTGCGGCCAGCCCGGTGTCCTGATACGCCTCAACCGCGTGGCGCAGGACCGCCCGGACGGCGCCGATGACGCTGGGCGAAGTGCCGGTCATATGAGCGCCGAGTCCCCGGCCAGCCCCGTGGCCTGATGCGCCTCAACCGCGTGGCGCAGGACCGACCGGACGGCGCCGATGACGCTGGGCGAAGTGCCGGTCATATGAGCGCCGGCTCTGCGGCCAACCTCGTGTCCTGATACGCCTCAACCGCGTGGCGCAGGACCGACCGGACGGCGCCGATGACGCTGGGCGATGCGCCGGTCATATGAGCGCCGGCTCTGCGGCCAACCTCGTGTCCTGATACGCCTCAACCGCGTGGCGCAGGACCGACCGGACGGCGCCGATGACG
>JBOGEA010000389.1:0-5390 GCA_050743205.1 Egibacteraceae bacterium
TTTTGACGCCCGTACCCAAGGCAGGAGCCCAGTGCGTTAGCAGCGCACGCTGGGATCTGTGCGGGGGGCCGTCCGCAAGGACGGTCCCTACCGCGAACCTCCCTGTCCGGTGAACGTCCAGAAAACCGGCCGTGCTTGAATGAGCTGGACTGGACGGCTTGGGATGAGGTAGGTCTGCCCGGTGGGTCAGCCGGTGATGGCGCGGGGCTCTTCGCGGAGGCGGGTGACGGGGGCCTCGGGGCGCTCGGAGGGGAGCTGGGTGATCTCGGCCTCGAGTTCGTCGAAGACGGGGTCGAGGGCGATCGCGAAGACGCCCTGGCCGCTCTGGAGCAGGTCGATGATCTGGCGCTGGTCGTCGAGCGCGTAGACCTGCTTGCCGTCGGACAGCAGGGTCACGTTGCGGAGGCTCAGCCCGCGCTGGCGGACGAACTCCATGGCGGTGCGGATGCGCTGGAGGCTGACCCCGGTGTCGAGCAGGCGCTTGATCACCTTGAGCTGGACGATGTCGCCGAACCCATAGAGACGCTGGGAGCCCGAGCCCTCGGCGTCACGGACCGACGGGCTGATCAGGCCGGTCGTCGTCCAGTAATCGAGCTGCCGGTAGCTGATGCCGACGATCTGGCAGACGGCGGGACCCCGGTAGCCGGCGGTGCTCTCCTCGAGTCCGGGCAGCGGGATGTCCCGGATATAGCGGTTGGACCGGGTGCTCGCCACGCGCGTCCTCCTGAGTGGGGAAGGGGTTGCCGAACAGGCAAGATGCCAGCGGCGTAATTCTTTGCCCTGACCCTAACCGGCCCACGCCCGCTGGTCAAGCAGTCCATCACCCGGAAGCGCGACCCCTCATTTGTCCACAGGCTTTTCCACATGTGGATAAGCCTGTGGAGGGGGTGGGGATCATCACTGTTTGAAGTCTTCAGGTGACACTTGGTCGAGGAATTCCTTGAACCGTTTGACCTCGACCTCGTCCATCCCCTCCTGCTCCTCTTCGATCTGGATGCCCGCCTCGGTCAGGACGTGCTCGTTGGCGTAGATCGGGACGGTTGCACGGACCGCGAGCGCGATCGCGTCCGAGGGCCGGGATGACACGCTCACCGACTGCTGCGCCTGGGTCATCTGGATCTCGGCGTAGAACGTCCCGTCCCGCAGCTCCGTGACCACGATGCGATCGACGTGGACCCCCAGCTCAGCCAGCAGGTCCCTCATGAGGTCGTGCGTCATGGGCCGTGGGGTGACCACCCCCTGCAGCGCGAACGCGATCGCGGTCGCCTCGACCGCCCCGATCCAGATGGGCAGGAACCGCTCTCCGTTCCGCTCCCGCAACAGCACGATCGGCTGGTTGTGCGGCAGTTCGACCCGCACTCCCACCAGCTCCAGCTCGATCACATCGACTCCTTGGCCCAGCTCCTGGCCGTGGACAACCCTGGCTGCCTCGCTCCGGCGAGTCTACGTGTGGGTGGGTGGACCCTCAATCACCTGGCGGAAGACGGCGTGCAGACGGGCGAACGCGCGGAGCGTGTCGTGGACCGCCGCGCCAGCCGCGTCGCCGCGCGATCCGGGCGCGGGCGCCGGGACGGCCTCGGCGGCGTGCAGCGCTGTGGAGTCGACGACATGGCCGCCCACGAACAGCTCCGCACGGCCCAGCGACGCGCCAGCGGGCACCGGCCGGGGCGCGAGCGGATCGAGGATGACCCGCCACGTCACGGCCGAGCCGCCTGTCACTGTCCTCGCGAGCGGCTCCGCGGCGACGAGGCTGACCTGGGCGCCCGACCAGCGGTACGTGGCGACCTGCTGACCACCGACGACCGGCGCGGGCCGCTGGTACGCGCGGAAGCCGTAGTCCAGCAGCGCCGAGGCCTCCGCGAAGCTGTCCCTGCTGCCCAGCACGACCGCGTAGAGCGTGCGACCGTCGCGGGTCGCGCTCGCGACCAGGCACAGACCGGCGAGGTTGGTGTAGCCGGTCTTCACGCCGGTCGCGCCCGGGTACGTCCCGATCAGCTCGTTGCGGTTCTCGAGCACGCCCAGGCCGGGCACCTCCATGCGGTCCGCGCCGGCCCAAATTCGGAAGTTCGGGTCGGCCATGGCGACCGCTGCGAGCCTCGCGAGGTCGCGCGGGCTCGCGTGGTGCCGGCTGTCGCTGGCCAGACCCGAGGAGTCGAGGAACGCGGTGCCCGTCAACCCCATCTCCCGCGCGCGGGCGTTCATCTTCTGGACGAACGCCTCCTCCGTGCCGGCGAGATGCTCCGCGACGGCGACCGCGCCGTCGTTCCCGCTGCGCAGGATCAGCCCCGCCAGCACGCTGCGCACGGCGATCCGCTGCCCGGGGCGCAGGCCGAGGCGGGCGGCTCCGGGCGACTGCCCGATCCTGACCGCGTGCGCGGAGACGACGAGCGTCTCGTCGATCGCTCCGGCCTCCAAGGCGAGCAGCACCGTCATGATCTTGGTCGTCGACGCCATCGGCCGTGGCTCGTCCACGGCGCGCCCGAACAGGACGACGCTGTCCGCCGGATCCCACAGCACCGCGCCCTGGGCGGCGACGGCTGGCTGAGCCTGCTGCCCAACCGCGCTCGGGGCGAGCCCGACCATCATGAGGACGAGCACGCAGAGGCAGGCCCCGAGACGCGGGATCACGAGCCGCCGAGGTAGCCGCGCAGTGCCCTGGTGAGCAGGGCGCGCTTCATCTTTCCGGTCAGCAGCCCGAGCCGTTCGAGCTGCCGGACTGCCTGACGGCGCGCGTCAGGGTTGCGCTGGCGCAGCAGCGGGGTGACGAGCTGCTCGAACAGGGCGAGCTCCCGGTCGACGAACTGGCGGTACATGCGCAGGTGCCGCGCCTCCAGACCCAGACCCATCAGCTCTCTGGCGGCGTGGGCGGCGAGCAGGTCGTCGCCGTCGAACTGGCCGCTGTCATCACTGCGGTGGCCGATGATCCCGTAGTCCTTGAGTTCGCGGACCTGGGCCGCGTCCAGGCCGGTGGCCTCACAGAAGTCCCGCAGCGCGACCACGACGTGGGTGGGAGGCTGCTCGAGCAGCCCGGGCTCGGCGGCGGAGGAGACGGCCTCCAGCGTCCGCGCGATCTCAGTGATCCGGCGTACGCTGCCGCCGTCGTCGGTGTCCCTCAGCCTGGCGGGGACCGAGGGGGTCGCACTGTTGGAGCGAAGGCCCGCGTCCAAGCGCTCGAGCTGCTCGCGGATGACCTTCAGCGGCAGGTAATGGTCGCGCTGGGCGGTCAGGATGAACCGCAGCCGGTCCACATCGTCCTCGGTGAACTTGCGGTAGCCCGACTCTGTCCGGTCCGGGTAGACCAGCCCCTCGCTCTCCAAGAAGCGGATCTTTGAGATCGTGATGTCCTCGAAGTCCTCCTTGAGCTGGTTCAGCACCTCGCCGATGGTGAACCCGTCGCTGGGAGACCCGGCGGCGGCGCGCGTGCTGCTCACGACGGCGGACTCGCGACGAAGGCGACCAGCTTGAACTTGCCGATCTGCAGCTCGTGGCCGGTGGCGAGGACCTGCTCCTCGGCTCGCACGCCGTTGACGTACGTGCCGTTGAGGCTGCCGACGTCGTAAATCCAGAAGCGGCCGCTCTCGCGCCGGAATTCGGCGTGGCGCCGTGAGACGGTGATGTCGTCCAGGAAGATGTCACTGTCCGGGTGCCGCCCGACCGTGTAGACATCGCGGTCGACGAGGAACCGCGCGCCAGCGTTGGGACCGCGAACCGCGACCAGCAGCGCGGTCCCCGGCTCGAGGTCCGAGACGACCGCCTCGGGGTCGGCGACGGCCTCACCGCTCTCAAGCGCGTCCGCGATCTGATCGAGGTGCAGGGCACCTGTCGTCTGGTCGGCCGCAGTCTGGAGCGGCCGACCGCAGTTGCCGCAGAAGTTCGCGCCTGCGGGGTTCTGGTGACCGCAGTGTGTGCAGTACATCGAGTCCCTACGTGCCGGCCAGTCTGGGGCCGGATCGTAGCATCAGGAGGCGCCACAGCTGTGGAGGCCGACCGAGCGGCGTCATGGGGCTTCGGTGATCCTCGTGTAGTCCGCTGCTGACAGCAGCCGGCCGACCTCGTCTGGGTCGTCCACCTCGATCACGACGATCCAGCCTTCGCCGTAGGGGTCGGAGTTCACGAGTTCGGGGTGAGACTCCAACGACTCGTTGCACTCGACGATCATGCCGGTCGCCGGCGCGTAGAGGTCCGAGACGCTCTTCGTGGACTCGACCTCACCGAATGGCTGGCCACGCTCGACCCGCCTGCCCGTCTCCGGCACATCGACGTACACCACATCGCCGAGGGCCTTCTGCGCGTAGTGGGTGATGCCGACGGTGATCCGGGTGCCGTCCGCGCGGGCCCACTCGTGCTCCTCGGTGTAGCGGAGGTCTTCCGGGTTCACCCATCACTCCTTGCTGTCACCATGCCAAGGGGACCGGATGCTACCGCACACGCCGCACACGCCGCACACGCCGCACACGCCGCACACGCCGCACTCGCCGGGCCGCCCCCGCGTACTGGGCGCCGGCCAGGTAGTAGGCGGCGATGCCGACGATGGTGAAGCCCCACGCCGCGATGCGGAACTGGTTGCTGTACAGCCAGTCCATGCGGCCCAGCAGGAAGCCGGGGATCCCGATCAGCAGGTTCGCCGTGGCGAACTTGCCCGTGCGGTTGACCGGGATGGGCGGCACGCCGCGGAACAGCAGACCGGCGACGGCGAACAGGATGACGTCCCTGCCCACGATCAGCGCCAGGATCGGCCATGGCAGGATGCCCAGGACCGTCAGCGTGATCCCCGCCGTGGCCAGCAGCACCCGGTCGATCAGCGGGTCGATGAGCTGACCCAGGCGCGTGACCTGGTCGAACCGCCGCGCCACATATCCGTCGACCCAGTCCGTCGCCGCCACCGTGGACAGCACCCCGAACGCCTGACCGTAGGCCTGCGTGACGGTCATGAGGTAGACGAACAGCGGCAGGCCGAGCAGGCGCGCGAGCGTGATGAGATTCGCCGCCGTGAGGACCCGGTCGTGGACCACCTCGCGACCGCCCCGGCTGCGCCCCGCGTCGAACAGCCCCACTGCCACCTCCTCATCACTCCGCCGCGCAGCCTACCGTCCTGGATCCCGTGGACAGCAGCGCGGGCCGGGCCGGCGGATCAGCACGCCCGGCGGTGTCGGAGGAGCGGGCCGAGTTCCCCCCGCCGCAGTTGCCTCCGTGGCGGTGACCGCGCCCTGCGTGGGCTGCGGGCTGGACCTGAGTCGCGTGCAGCCCGTCCCCGGGAAACTTGACTCACGCGCAACGGCTCCCCGGCTTCGAGACCCTACCGGGGCTGCGCCCCGGCCCGACGAGCCATCGGCGGGAGGGGCGGCAGCGCGCGGAGTTGACGGCAGTTTTGTGCTGGATCGCGGCGGAAT
>JBOGEA010000390.1:0-5363 GCA_050743205.1 Egibacteraceae bacterium
GACCAGCAGGGTCGCGACCTCGGTGTAGGACTCGTAGGCGAACAGGCACAGCGCCAGCACGAAGTACAGCGTCATGCGGGCGGGCAGCTTCCGCACGCGCTGCTCGCGTTTGCCGGTCGCATCGATGACCCGGTCCACCACATCGGGCGGGAACGTCCGGGTCAGCACCCCGATCGCGATGTGGTCCGCCAGCCGTTCACCTACCGCCGGTTTTCGTTGTCCTAAACGCGCCATACCAGGAAGTTTGCCACAAACCCATCCTAAGTTGGTGGCATTGGGCTTAGGAGAGTGCTGCTGCAGCTTTCCGTCAGATCCGACGGAAAGCTGCAGTCGAGCCGCCGCCTCGTGCATGAACCTCCTAAGACCCCGATGCGCATCGCTCGCTGTCGTGCCGAGCCGCAGGGGTTGGGTGGTCGAGCAGGGCGCAGAGGAGATCGTCGAGCTTCACGATCGCGATCCGCACGCCAGCGTCGGAGTAGCCGTAGGGCAGCACCAGATCGCCGCCATGGATCATCGCGCCGCAGGAGTACACGACGTTGGGCACGTACCCGTAGCGCTCGTGCTCGTCCGCAACCAGCAGGGGCTCCGGCAGCTCCCCGATCATGCGCGTGGGATCGTCGCGGTCGAGCAGGACGGCCCCGATGGAGTACTCCCGGACCGGTCCGACGCCGTGGGTGAGCACGAGCCAGCCCGCTGACGTCTCGATCGGCGAGCCGCAGTTGCCGATCTGCATCAGCTCCCACGGCCGCGTGGGCGCGCGCACCTTCTGGCGGCTGTCCCAGCGCCGGACGTCGTCGGAGGACATGATGTCGATGTTCTCCTGGTCGTACCGGGACAGCGCGACGAACCGCCCGCTGATGCGACGCGGGAACAGCGCCATGCCCTTATTCTGCGCCGAGGCCCCGTTCAGGGTCGACACGCGGAACGACGAGAAGTCATCCGTCTCGATCAGCTGAGGCAGGATCTTGAAGCCGTCGAACGCGGTGTAGGTGGCGTAATAGGTGACCGAGCCGTCGTCGTCGGTGAACCGGACGAAGCGTGCGTCCTCCATGCCCCTGGACTCAGCGGGTCCGATAGGGAAGATGACGCGCTCGGAGATGGATGTAGCAGGGTCGAAGTCGATCTCGTAGTTGGAATCGGCAACCCATTGGATGAGCTGGAGGGTCTTGTGCGAGATCGCTGGTGAGACGCCGTCGTCTTTGAATACGGTGATGCTGTCGTGCAGCTGTGAGTAGGTGAAGTGCTCGCGGAGGGGGTCGAGGATACTGGCCGCGATGTGGTTGTCGGCGGCCAACTCTCGAAGCTTCCCGGCGAACGCTTGTTTTGAGTAGTGGGATGGTCGACGCAAGCCGGTGGTGGCGTACGGACTCGCTGGGTCGAAGGCGAGACGGGACTGTCTGTCGACCACGCCCGTCCGGAACTCGATGGAGGAGATGTGCCCCTCGCCCACGGCCCGCAGGCTCATGATGAAGCGCTGCTGCCCGTCTGCGAGCCCGCTCTGATCCGGGGCCGGCACCATCGACGGGTTGAACAGCGCCGCGGCCTCGATCGAATACTCGTGGGTGAGGTAGGCTCCGATGAGCCGGCGGGCGTGAAGGGTGGGCGTCGTGCCCACCGGGATATGGTCGGCGACCTCCTCGAAGTGGCGTGCGAGGATGCCCTCGAAGTCGCGGTGCCGGCGGGAGAACCGGACCGTGACCTGCTCAAGGAGGCGAACGATCTCTTTCTCGGGAAGCGCGAGGATCCTGCGCACGAGGCGAGCCACGCGCGGCTCCTTGTTCTCGATCAGCTCCTCGGCGGGCCGGTAATATTTCGCGATCACCCGGTAGGGGCTCGCGACGAGCGGGCCTTCCGCTTCGGACACGGCGATGTGTCGCATCTGGGCCTCGGTATTTGTCAACATCAAAACGTAGTCTCATTCGGTTTGTCGGACGGGAAACAGCCTTTTTGGGCCGGCTGATGCCCGATATGAAGAGGGCCCTGTAGACCCGCAATCCCTGCTCAGGCACCAGGCCCATGATACCGATGCCTGCATCCCGGCGACTGCCCAAGAGGTCGGGCCACCCCCTGCACGCAGCCGCCGGGTGGTCACAGCCTGGCCTCCCGGCTCAGTTGGCGCCCGGGAGCACATATCGCCAGATGGCTACATAATGCGCCGTGCTGCCGGCGATCACGAGCAGGTGGAAGATCTCATGGAAGCCGAACCAGCGGGGGAACGGATCCGGCCAGCGCTTGGCATAGATGAGCGCCCCGATGGTGTAGAGCAGTCCTCCGAGCACGATCAGGGCCGAGCCTTCCCACGGCAGCGCGTCGATGATCCTGGTGAACGGCACGACCAGCAGCCAGCCGACCGCGAGGTAGCCGAGCGCGGGGACCCAGCGTGAGGCATTGCGGGGCGCGGGGACCCAGCGGAGCGCGTGGAGCGGCGCGGCGACGAGGATCGCGCCGACGATCCCGACGAGCCAGGCGATGATGAGGCTCCACGTGCGCCAGGGCCCGCTGAGCGTGTGGAACGCGATGGGGGTGAAGGTGGCCATGATGAACAGCTGGATCATCGCGCGGTCGCAGCACGACAGGATACGGCGGACACGGGCGCCCCAGGGCGGGATGTGATACAGCGAGCTGGTGGCGTAGAGCCCGACGAGGCAGGCGCCGAAGACCGATACGGACAGCCGGCAGGCGCCGTCCGCCACAGCGCCCATGCGCTGGCCATGGCCAGCGGCACCATCGCCGCGTGCAGGTAACCGCGCAGCAGCGGGCGCGACACCGCGGCGGGACGGGCGTGGCCGGTACGGACAGTCGTGCTCATGAGGGATCTCCCTGAGGTTGAGCGCACGGGAATCCCCGGTGGCGGCGCCTGCTCAGTCACCGGTTCGGCCTGTGCCGATCTCGCGGAACCGCGAATGCCCGCGGGCCCTCCTCAGCCGGCTTGGAGGGGGGAGCGGGTCCCCGTCGTCGGGGCTGGCCAGGCCGGCGAGCTCGTCCGGCAGGCGAGCGCGCTCCACGGCTCTGTCCCGCGCGCGCCGAACGGCTGATCAGCCACCGCGGAGTCGGCGCGTCAAGGTCGCTCGCGTCCTGGCGGGAGGACCAACGATCACAGGCTGCCAAGGCGTCACCTCGCGCCGCCGGACGGGCGGGGCCGAGTCATGTCAGGCTGCCGAAGGCCGGGATCCGTGGGCTGCCGCGAGAGACGGACATGACGGGAGCAGGTCCTTGGAGTCCGTCCGCCAGGGTTCGGGGACGGTGGGAGGGTCCGCGCCACCTGCCGGCGCCCTTGGTGGGCAATCGCGTCGAGCGTCCGGTGACTCCGCCCACCACCTTGTCATTCCCGCTCCCGGCACGCAACCACAGGCTCGTGAACGCCGCGTGGCGGGCCGCGCTCTGCCCGGGGTTGGTGCTGGATCCGCGCAGCATGCTGCGCGGATCCAGCACAGAGCCGCCGTCGTTGCGCTGAGATGCGGGAAACCGTCAGATCCGACGGTTTCCCGCACCCCAACGGCTTCCGAGTTCGTGTCACCCGCAGAAATCCGCCGCATCCGACGGTTTTCCGCACCCCAGGCCGCGTCGCCGCCCGCTTTCGGCCTCACCCGAGTTCCTCGAACACGTACCGAGATATCAGACCGAGACGTGCGGAACGGGAACGGGGCTACTGCTGGGGCTGGGATTCGGCGGCGGCTTTCAGGCGGTGGAGGGTCTGGCGGAGGCCGTCGGCGAGGTGGGCATGGGGGTCGGTGACGCCGGTGAGCAGGCGGAGGAGCGTCTGTGGGACGCGGCCGAGCGGCTTGATCACCTCGAACGACTCGGTGACCTCGGTGCCGCCGTCGACCGGGGTGAAGCGGTAGCGCCATGCGGTCCGCGGCCGCTTCGTGCCGCCCACGACGAACGCGAACGTGTGGCCGGGATCGGCCTCGGTGACCTCGCAGACCGTCGCCCAGCGGCCTTTGCCCCGGCTGTTGCGGCCTTTGAAACGCGCCCCGACCACCGGGGATGACGCGCCGTCGAGCCACTGCGCCCCGGTGGTCTCGGGACTCCACTCCCCCATCCGCGTGACGTCGCTGACCATCTCCCACAGCCGCGCGGCGGGCGCGGCGATCCTGACTGTGTGCGCTGCGTTGTCCATCTCACCTTCCTGGCCTCATCTCAAGGGTCCCCACCCACCCAGAGTGACAGCGCCGGAATTCGCGCGCCGCAAAATTGGGATCGCAGCGCTCCAAACAGTTGCCCGGGCACGCGTTTCTGGGCGATGCTGTGCGCCATGGACACTCAGGATCTCGCCGCCACGGCGAACGCGATGGTGGCTCCCGGCAAGGGCATTCTGGCCGCCGATGAGAGCACTGGCACGATGACGAAACGGCTGCAGGAGATCGGCGTTGAGTCGACCGAGGACAGCCGGCGGAGGTGGCGGCAGCTGCTGTTCACCTCGGAAGGGATAGGTGACTGGATCTCAGGCGTGATCCTGTACGACGAGACCCTCCGGCAGGCGACCGATGACGGCATCCCGTTCGTCCAAGCGCTCGAGGCGCAGGGCGTCTTCCCAGGGATCAAGGTCGACACGGGCGCCAAACCCCTGGCCGGCGCGCCCGGCGAGCTGGTGACGGAGGGCCTCGACGGCCTGCGCGAGCGCCTTGAGGAGTACCGTGAGCTGGGGGCGCGCTTCACGAAGTGGCGCGCTGTCATCACCATCGGCGACGGCATCCCGAGCCCCTACTGCATCTCGGCGAACGCCCACGCGCTGGCGCGCTATGCCGCCCTGGTGCAGGAGGCCGGCCTCGTCCCCATCGTCGAGCCCGAGGTGCTCATGGACGGGTCCCACTCCATCGAACGCTGCTTCGAGGTCACCGAAGAGACGCTCCAGACGGTCTTCGCCGCGCTGCAGGCGCAGCGTGTGTACTTGGAAGGGATCGTCCTGAAACCGAACATGGTGCTGTCCGGCAAGCACGCCAGCAACCGCGCGAACCCGGACGAGGTGGCCGAGGTGTCGATCGCCTGCTTCCGCCGAACCGTACCCGCGGCCGTACCAGGCCTCGCCTTCCTGTCAGGTGGGCAGAGCGACGAGGAGGCCACCCTCAACCTCGACGCCCTCAGCCGCCGCGCCAGCGGCGTGCCGTGGGAGCTCACCTTCTCCTACGGCCGTGGCCTGCCGGCCACGCCGCTGCTGATATGGGCAGGCGAGAGCGCGAACGTGCCGAAGGCCCAAGAGGCCTTCCAAACCCGGGCCCGCGAGACCGCGGCGGCACGGAATGGTGAGTATCTGGAGACCTTTGGCCCGGGTGCTTAGCGCTTGCAAACCTTCACAGCAGGGTCGCGTTGCGTCGGGTTCCGCTCGCGCAGAGCCTTTTAGGTCGCTGCACCCGACGCAACGC
>JBOGEA010000391.1:0-5343 GCA_050743205.1 Egibacteraceae bacterium
CGAGAAGGAAGAGTCCGAGGCCGCGGCCTACCTGTCCGTCCCGGTCAACGTGCCGGCCATGCCGGCGCCGGCCCTGCGGTCGTACGCCATGCGGGAGTTCGGCGTCAACCTGGAGGGCGTGTCCGAAGCGGCCGCGCGCCAGCGCGTGGTCCAGCTCGTCCAGGGCCGCGAGTTCGAGGTGGGCGGCACCAAGCTCGAGTACGACGAGACGCCCTCGGCTCGCCCGAAGGCGAATCCGGAGGCCGAGGAGCGCGCCAAGAAGCGGGGGCGCAAGAACGCCCCGCTGGTAGTCCCCGCGGATCCCCGCGACGGCGCCGGCCAGGCGCAGAACGACGGCCCGCAGGCGGCGCCGAACCCGCCCGTCGGCGGGGCGGACGCCAACGCCCTCGGTGAGCCTGTCGGAGCTGCGTGATGTACCTCATCCAGGACGCGCTCGACCGGGCGCGCTTCCCGCTGAACGACGTGGACGGCGACCGCTACACGGACGTCGTCCTGCTCCCGATCGCCCGCGGCGGGCTCGAGGGGGTGTTCCGCAAGCGGCCGGACCTGTTCTTCGGGCAGTACGACGCCCTGGACTTCTCGGCTCTGGCCGTGACCGACCCGTTCCCGCTCGAGCCGTACTACCTCCAGGTGCTCGCCGACTACATCACGGCGCGCGCGGAGGGGGTGGACGACGAGAGCATGAGCTCCGGCCGGGCGCAGACCTACTACACGTTGTTCGTGGCGGGGTGATGAAATGGCGACAGCCTGGAGTGCGTTCTTCCCGAACATCGTGCCGGAGCTCCCTGGGGCTCCGCTGCCGCTGATCGAGCACCACATCAGGGAGGCGGTGCGCGAGTTCTGCGAGAGCACGTTGTTCTGGCGCGAGACCTTCGTGCAAAGTCTGATTGCCGACGCGCACACCTACTTCCTGGTCCCTGACGTTGTGCTGACTGGCGATCCGCCAGTGGCGGCGATTCCCTACCTGGTCCAGCGAATCAACCGCGTGAACGTGCTGAACGTCGAGCCGCCGTTGGACGCCATGAACGAGACGGCCCTGGATGCCTTCGACCTCCACTGGCGGACGAAATCCGGCGAGGCGTTTGCGTACCTCCAGCCGGCCCCGAACCAGATCCGCATTGTCTATACGCCGACAGTGGACGTGGCGGAGGCTCTCTCGGTGGAGATGGCGGTCAAGCCACTGCCAAATGCCCCGGAGCTGTTCAACGACGACATCCTGGATCACCACCTGGACGACATCGCGGCCGGGGTGAAGGCGGCGATGATGCTCTCCCCGAGGAAGACGTACAGCGATCCAGCGATGGGCAAGATGTACTCCGAAAAGTTCAAGGCCGCATGCGGCGCTGCGGCGACCCGCCGGGCGCGCGACTACACCCGGCTGCCGATGAGAGTACGCGGCTATGATCGCTGACAAGCTACCGCAGCATACCGTCCAAACCGCCGACGCGGCCGGCATCGGGGTTGCGGCAACGTCAGTCATGGGCTGGATCCCGTGGCCTACGCTGGTCCTGGTCGCGACCCTGGTCTACACGGTGTTGCGCATCGCGGAGCTACCCATCACCGTGCGGATCTACCGCTGGGTGGTGTCGAAACTTCGACGCCCGTGAGGGTGTGATGGCTCGCAAGAAGCCGCGCGCGGCGCGGGCCTACGGGAAGGTCTACACCATCCGGTGGTGCGACAAAGGCACGATCAAGCTGGATGGCGAGGTCTGCGACGGCCTGACCGTCCACGAGAAGCAGTCCATCAGCATCGAGCGCGGGCAGATGCCTGACAACGAGGCCGATAGCCTGATCCACGAGCACTTCCACCAACTGCTGCGTCCGCTGCACGCCAGCGTCATGCCGAACGACGACACGGAAGAGGCGATCGTCCAGGCCCTTGCCCCGGCGCTCTTCGCGAGCTTCCGGGAGAACCCGGAGTTCTGGCGGTACATCCTCGCCACCGCGAGTCCCAGGCCGCGCCGGAAAAAGCCCTTGACAGGGCCGCCGGCCGCCGAGTAGTCTCGCGGCCATGGCAGCCCCGCGTAAGCCCATCAAGGGCCTTCGCTGCCCCAAGTGCGGGGGCGAGACGATCGCACATGCCGGAACGACGGTAGACAGCCGCGGCAGCTCCGGAGGTCAGCGGTACGCCTGCTCGACCCACCAGAACCGCAAGAAGATCAACTGCTGGAACGGCACGCGCCCCATCGGCATCGAGGAGCACGAGCGGTCCGGCGTGCCGCGCAAGCGGGCCGCGCGCCTGCTCAGGCGCGTGAAGGGCGCGAAGGGCGTCCGCCGCTACGTCATCACGTCCGCGCAGAACGCGACACCGGTGAACAAGCCATTCTTCGCCGCGCTGCGCCGCTACTGCGAGGCGAACGACGCGCAGCTCATCGTCATTCCGTACCTCTACAAGAACCCGACCTCGCGCTGGTCTAGCCGCGCGGCGGCTAACGCCTGGTGGGCGCAAGAACTCCACCCGTACCTCCTCGATTACCGCGTCGAGCTCAACGACAACCTGCTGCTGCTGGGCGACATCAAGACCCAGCCGACGGCGAGTCGGCCGCTCGAGGGGTTCGAGACCATCAGCGGCGCGCGGAGCGCGATCATCGGGCACCCGAAGCTCGAGCTGATCGCGGTGCCGACGCCCCAGAGTAAGCTGCCCAAGGTGCTGACCACCACGGGGGCGGTGACGGAGAAGAACTACATCCCGTCGAAGGCCGGCAAGAAGGGCGAGTTTCACCACACCTTCGGCGCGGCCGTGGTCGAGATCGTGGGCAAGCTGTTCTACCTCCGGCAGCTCAACGCCCTCAAGGACGGCTCCTTCTGCGACTGGGACTACGAATACTTCCCCGACAGGCCCCGGGAGAAGGCCCACGTCCAGGCCGTGGTCTGCGGCGACGAGCACCGCGAGTTCAAGGACGACGCCGTCGTCAGCGCCGTCTACGGTCCGGGCGGGATCGTCGAGCAGCTCAAGCCCGACTGGCTGGTGCGGCACGACATTCACGACTTCTACGCTGGCTCGCATTGGCACAAGGGCGACCCGTTCATCAGATATGCGAAGCACAAGGCTGGCGTCGACGACGTCAAAGCCGAGCTTCAAAAGACATTCGATCACCTGGGGCGCACCACCCCGCAGGGGACGCACAGCCTGGTCGTGTTCTCGAACCACCACGACCACCTGACCCGCTGGGCGCGGGACACTGACAACGCGCGCGACTGGCGGAACTGCGTCTTCTGGGCGCAGTGCTACGAGTACGCCTGCCGCACCTCGCACATGACGCCGTCCGGGGTCTCGATCCCGGACCTGTTCGCGTACTGGGGCCGGCAGATGCTCCGGCCGGACCACGCGAAGCAGGTCACGTTCCTGGAGCCCGGCGAGAGCCGCCTGATCTCCGGCATCCTGGTAGGGTACCACGGCAACGAGGGCGCGAACGGCGCGCGCGGCAGCATCACGACCTTCGCCAAGATCGGGGCGAAGACGTTCGTGGGGCACTCGCACATCCCAGGTATCCGGGATGGCGCGTACCAGGTGGGCACCTTCGGGCGCCTCGACGTGACCTTCATCCGCGGGCAGCCGAGCTCCTGGCTCAACACCGGGGGGCTCATTTATCGGAATGGAAAGAGAAGTTTGTTCAATATAATTAACGGGAAAGCCCGCCCGTGAGCACAGAGCTAGCCTCACCCCGTCTACCGGAGTTGCCCGCGTGAGCGACGACAAGCCGCAAAGTTACGAGGACTGGATTTCGTGGAGGATGCAACGAGGTGGATGGTTGGGTGTAGACCTCGACGGCACCCTCGCCGAGTATCACGGCTGGGTGGACTCCTGGCACATCGGACCGCCCGTGCCGGCGATGCTGGCGCGGGTGAAAGCCTGGCTCGAGAAGGGCTACGACGTGCGGATCGTCACCGCGCGCGTGAGCTTCCAGGGCCTAATTGAGAGCTGGGGCTATGATGCCTCCGAGGTGCGCGCGGCAATCACGCGCTGGCTCATCGAGCACGTCGGCCGCTCTCTGCCGATCACGCACGAGAAGGACATGGCGATGATCGAGCTCTGGGACGATCGAGCGGTCCAGGTGATCCCGAACACCGGGCTGCGCGCGGACGGCAAACCGTGAGGCGATCCAAGACCGCGCCGAAACCATCGAACCCGAAGGACGCCATCGGGTCGACGAAGATTCCATACCACGTCTGGCCCGAGGTGGCGACGATCCTCGGGGCGATGAAGATGCTCGCCGGGGCGCTCAAATACGGGCGCTCTAACTACCGCGCCATCGGCATCCGGGCGACGATCTACACCGACGCAATCCGCCGGCACACGAACGACTTCCTCGAGGGCGAGGACCTCGACCCGGAGGACGGCCTGCACCACATGGCCGGCGTGCTGGCGAGCGCGGCCATCATCCTCGATGCCTACTACGCCGGCAAGATGATCGACGACAGGATGTACCCCGGTGGCTACAAGCGCGTCCGGGCCGAAATGACCGCCGCTGTGACCCGCCTCAAGAAGCTCTACGCCGGACGGAACCCGAAGCATTGGACGATCGCAGACGCGCCGCGCGCGACCGCCGGACACAAGCGGCGCAACACCAAGGAGTCCAGACCATGAAGACCATTCTCGCAGCCCTCGCCTTCGCCCTCGCGCTAGTCTCGCCCGCCTTCGGCGTGGTATCCGTCAACGTCACCATCGATCTCGGCGAAGGCGTCATGCTCACGCTGACCGACAAGCCGTGCGCAGACCCGCGGATTGCCGGCTTCCTCAAGGCGCTGGGAGACTGGCAGAAGGACGAGCCCCGCGGCGGCTCCGTGAAGAACGAGGAGGAGACCCGCGACGTCTGCTACGTCGACTTTTCCGACGGCCAGGGCGGCGTGTTCGTGGTCGATTCGCATGGCGGCATGGGCCACATCACCCCAGATAAGCTCTCCGGCGGCAAGTCGGTGATGCTCAAGGTCGGAGACACCGCGGCCGAGCGCCGCGCCTCCGGGAAGTCCGCGAAGGCGTCAAAGACCGAGAAGTCGGTCGCAGCGAAGCGCGAGCAGCGGTGATCCCGATGGTCCAGGACGCCATGCTGCGGTCGCTCCGCGCGATCCAGCCCCTCATCCGTCGGCTGGTTGAGGGCGTCCTGGTGCTGGGCACCTTCGCCATCTCCGTCAAAGCCTTTCTCTGGGCCATGGAGATGGTAGAGTACGCCGACCCGGCGCACTACCACTTGCTCTCCGCCCCGCTGGCGGCGGTCCTCGGCCCTCTGTCCATGCTCCAGGGCTACGTCCTCAAGAGCTTCATCGACGCGAGAAACACGGACATTCACGGCAACGGGCACGCGCCCGAGCAGCGGGCGGTCAAGTGAGGATCCAAGACATGAA
>JBOGEA010000392.1:0-5341 GCA_050743205.1 Egibacteraceae bacterium
GCGGAATACCGCCGCGATCCAGCACACAACCTTCCCCGACGTGACCCGCGACGCGTGCAGCCCATCCCCGGGAAACTTGACTCACGCGCAACAGGTCTCGCCCTTCAAGCGCCTAGGTGTCGCGAAACCGATAATCCAGCGCTGGGAGACCATAGGCGCGCAGCGCAGCGTCATTCCAGCCCAGGCCGCTGAGCGGCTTCGCGATCTAACCCGACAACACTGCCCTCAACAAGTGATCGTACGAGCCAAATATTCGGCTCGTTAAGCCACAGGCGGGAAGGCTAAACCATGAAGCGCTTGACCATGCTGTTGCTCAGCGCAGCACTTATGCTCGCTGCCTGCGCCACTCCTGAGGTCACGACCACGCCTGAGGAAGTGGCACCCGACGCCGCGGCCACCGAGACGGTGGCGCCGACGTCAACCCCGGAGCCGGAACCCACCGAGACCGCGAGCGTTGGGTCGACAATCTCATTGACCGGTAACGATGAGGGCGCTGAGATTGCGGTGAAGGTCGTCGAGGTGATCGACGGCGCTGCCGGCACCCAGTTCTCCCTACCACAGGCAGGGAATAAGTTCATCGCGGTGCGCGTGGAGTTGTCCAATACCGGCCAAGCGGTTTACTTGGACTCGCCGAGCAACGGCACGCGTCTGATCAATGCGGCCAATGAGCAGTTCACCGCCACCATCGCGCAGGTGCAAGGCTGCCAGGAGTTCGCCGGTGGCAGCGTGACGCTGTCTCCCGGCTCGACAGCGCTGGGTTGCCTGATCTTCGAGGTGCCAGTCGACGCGGTGGCTGCCCGGTTCCAGTTCACGCTGGACAGTGGCTTCGGTCCCGAGACAGGTATATGGGAGTTGGCCTGAACCGCGCAGGCAAGCTGGCGAAGGGCGGACCCACGATCCGGTCGCGCGGGCAGGCCAGCGGTAACGAGGTCGGCGCCGAGCTGCTCACTCACGCTGACCTGACCACGGATCTGGACTGCTTCATGCTGGCCCTGCACCGGCCCGGCGGCGCCGGCGTGGTCCGACCGTCGTGTTGACTCTCTACAGCTTGACCGGCCGTCCCGCCCGATCAGCTGGTCAACCACGCGGTTTGACCGCTTCACAGACTGAAGAGTTGTAAGCGCTGGTCCTGATATTCGGCCTGCTTGGTCGGAACATGTCAAATGCACGACCACCGAGTCCCTCCGCATACCTGCACTGTTGTTCGACGTGTGGATCCGCCGGCCTGTGGGGGGCGTGAACACGAGCGCGTCCGGCTTGCGCTCGACGAACTGCTCCAGGTGAGCCTTAAGCGCGAAACGAACGGCGCCGGGATGGGGATCTTCCGCGTTGTCCGGCGCCCACGGCCCTTGAGCGGGCGCTGCCGTGTCTCGCCTTCTGTGAAGAACCGCTCGGGCAGTTCGGAGTGTGGCCCCGGACGGTCACGGTTGCCGGCGTTGACTTCAAGGTCGATGTCTCGTCGGCGCACATCCGCGCCTCGCCGAGGCGGAGCCCCACAGGCGCCCTGGATGAGGACGAAGCACTCGTAGCGGGGATCGATCGTGGCGCACGTCGGGCACATTATCGAGCACCTGACGGGGGTCCATGACCAGTTCGCCCGCAGGTCGTCCTCGCCGGTGGGGACCTCCCACTCGACGCCGTCCCAGGGGTTCCAGTCGATGAGGCGCCGCTTGTGCGCGCTGCGGAAGGCGGCGCGGGCCGGAGTCCGAGCACCGGCGACGGTCGTGGGCGCGCGGAGCCGTCCACCCTCGTCGTCCGCACGGCCTCCAGGAAATCCTGGAGGTGGCCGTCCGTGACGGCAGCCAGCGGCATAGACCGGCGCGTGAACCACGCCTCCCATCGGATGATGTCCGCCTCGGTCAGCTTGGCGGGCGCCGGCACCATGAGCGCGACGCGCCGGAGGTAGGCGTCGGCCTCGACGCGCTGGGCTCCGTCGAGCGTCGGCGCCTCCGGGTCGACGAGGTGGAGCACCGCCCGCGCGAGATCACGCTGGAGGTTGCGCCGTGTCGAGGGCTCCCATGTCGTTCACCGCCGGTGACGTACTCGGCCACGAACCGGAAATACCACCCCGCGCAAGAACGCGAGCGTGTGCACTGCTCACGCCACCTGGACGGACCGATACCTGGAGAAGCAATGGCTGCCTGACCAGCTCACTCCAGCAGAGCCGCACCCGCCCGGTGTTGCGATCGTGATCAATCAAGCGGGGCACGAGTACGGCCCCACGAGGAATGCATCCTGTTGGGGAACGAGGGCCCGCCGCCTCGAACTTGTGTACTGCGAGCATGGGTGCGCACTCGTCGTGGCCGTCTCGTGCGATAGGCTGGGCTGGCTGTCAACCTAAGCGGTCCCGGAGAGGCACACATGGCCAGCAAGGACAAGGGCGACAAGAGCAGCAAAACGGCAGCGTCCAAGACCCAGAAAGAAAAACGGGCCGCCAAGCGGGAGAAGAAACAGACCCGGAGCAATCTGGACAGATCCACATAGACGATCGAGCCGTGCTGGCGATCTGGTCGATGGGCCCCTCAGAGTTCTCTCCTTCCGCACTTCTCGTTCGGGTTTCCTCGCCTCCCGCAGCCGATAGATGACAGCGTTGTGGACGAATATGCCGCCGAGGGACAAGACACCCGCGACCGCGGCTGTGAAGAAAACCGGGTCCGCGCGCGCAGTCGCATGATCGGGCGGGGGATCGACATGGGTGAGCATTCCATACCTGGCACGCTGTCCGCTGTGACCGACCCGGGTTGAACCCGCAGCCTGCCTCGACCAGCTCCGGTGCGTGCATACCACCACATGGGCCGCCTCCGGCCCGGCGTCCGACCATAGACCGGTGAGACGCTCGGGCAGGCCGCCCACAACAAACGGCTGATGCGCGCGGGGCAACCGGGGATATCGCAGGTCAGGGCCCTCTGACTGAGCGCCAACGCTGGTTGTCCGCATGCTTGTTGAGGCGGGTTTGGATCCGCGACACTGTCAATGCGTCCGCGACGCCCTCCGTATGGTCGGCAATCTTGGCGCCGGCCGGCGAACTTCGCGGGATGCGTCACGGAGCGGTGGACGGCGTTGCCGCGCCGTGCCGAGGAGCGCTCACTGGCCGAGTGCACTCGCAGCAGGATCCAGGCAGAAGACCTCCCAGAGGTGGCCGTCGATGTCCTGGAAGCTCCATCCGTACACGACCCCATGGTCCATGGGGTCGTTCGCCGGCCGTGACATGCAGGTTGACGAAGATCTTTCGGGACATGGGTTCCTCCATGGGTGGGGCGTGGTGGGTTCCATGAGATGCAGACGTGGCTGGGCGCCCGAACTCGAACGTTCGGACGACCTCGACGCATTCGCCGGCGCCTCGGGCCTTCGCCTGAGTTCTGCCGGCTCAGCCCCGGAGCCCTGCGCTGCTTGCCGCCGGGCCGTCAACACCCGACCTGCTCACCGTCGCTGAGGCCACAACACCGCGCGACGCCCCGGGGCTGATCCACCGATCATGTGTCAGGAGTAGCTGTCCGCTCGAAGCAGTGGCGGATGAACTCCATGGCCGCGGGCAGGTTCTCCTCCCACGTCGGCTGGATCTGACTTGCCGGCAGAATGAACCCGCCTTCTGCAAAGGTGCTCGGCCGCAGCTCGATGGTGAACGAGGGGATGTCGTACTCCCCGTATGTCCAGTCGGTCGTGTCTCCGGCGGTCGGGTAGAGCTGCGAGGAGTACTGAGGTGTGTACGTCTTACCGTGGACGTCGCCGATCAGCTTCTTCATGACGTTGGCGAGTTCGATCATCTCAGCTCTGTCAGACAGGTCCGGAACCTGCTGAGTGGTGAACCCCCATGGGTAGAGGATGAGCTGCGAGTAGGAGTGATAGGTGATCACGCCATCGAACAGCTGGCGGGTGACGAGGTTGCGCACCGCACGGGTCTCCGGCTCGGAGAACGCGCGCGGTCCGACATACGTGTCGTCGCTGGGCGTGTGACTGGACGTGTTGACGTTCAGCGTGCCCCACATGTAGCCGTAGTTGCGGTTGGGATCGACGCCGAAGCTGCCGTTGGGGTTTGGGCGGCGGTTCTTGCGCCAGAGGCGGTTGGTGGTCCTGCTGTACTCGTGCCCGTCGGGGTTCACCATGGGCGCGACCCAGATCTCGCCTTTCCCCAGCCACTCCGCCACCGGATCCTTTCCGGCGTTGTCGACCAGGTAGGCCGCCAGCAGGTACGGGACCTCCACGGCCAGCCACTCCCGGGCGTGATGGCAGCCGAGAAGCAGCACCTTGCGGCTGCTTTCTCGACGCTCCCCGAGGCGCAGCGCCCAGATGGGACGGTTCTCGACGCTTCGTCCGATTTCGTGGAGTTCAGCGACCTCAGGCGCGCGTTCGGCCAGCTCGCGCAGATCCCGTTCCAGCGACTCGGCGGAGTGATAGCCAACGGTGGCCTCCGCCGTTTCGAACGCCGAGAGGTGCGCCTGCGCCGTGTAGAGCTGCTCGACGTCGTAGCCCATGGAGACGAGGCGCTCCAGCGCGGCCTCAGGCGCCCGCAGCACGATCTGGTCGGCTCCGGTTTCCCACAGATCCAGCCCCAACGGCAGACGCAGCAGCGCAGACAACGGTGCGCGCTCGCTCGCGGAGGTCACCTTAGCGATAACGGTCATAATGGTGCGGCTCCTTCGTGTCCCCGGCCGGGCGTTTGCCCGCCGCTGTGACGCTGGAACTCCTCAACCGTCGACAGCCGCTCGACCCGGGCCAATCGACGACGTTCCAGCTCTGATAGCTGCGCCTCGCTGGCCGCAACGACGAGCACCTCGCCCTGGCGCTCCCACACATCCAGCCCCAGCGGCATCGCGAGAAGCGCGTCAGCGGTGGCCGCGGGAGTCACCCGCGCCACCCACCGGTCTTCCGTCTGCCCGACCATTGCCCCTTGAGCAAGCCTTAGCTGTCACATGACAAGAGCGGGATGAGCCCAGCCGTGATACACGGGGAAGGCCTGCGGACCGGTTGCGGAACGACCTGCTGGGGGCGGTGGAACGACACACCCACCCGTCCTCGCGCCGGACGCGGGACGCGGATTTCCGTCATGGGCGACGGAAAACCGCGGTCAAGCTGCCGCCTTGCCCACCTGGGCCGCGGTTTTCGCACCGATGGAGCGTGTTGCAAAATCACCCTGGTGTGGCCGATCGGGTGGTGGCAGTCGCGCTCCGCCTCGCTGGAGTGACCGGCAGCTAATAGGGGTAGATCGGTCGGCCAGTGAGGCAGGCTGATCCCGAGTCCGGCTGGTGGGAGAGCACTGGTTGCAGCAGAGCTTCCAGCTCTGCGGAAAGATCGTGCCTCCCGCCGGCGGGAACGGCCGTACGGCTGCTGGGGTGGCGTGCCA
>JBOGEA010000393.1:0-5329 GCA_050743205.1 Egibacteraceae bacterium
GTCGGGTGCAGCGACCTAAAAGGCTCTTCGCGAGCGGAACCCGACGAGGCGCGCGACCCGGCGCCTCGGACAGAGGGGCCACCCGGTGCCTCAAACGGGAGGGGCGGCACGGCGGTCAGGGGCGGCACGGCGGTCAGGGGCGGCACGGCGGTCAGGGGCGGCACGGCGGTCAGGGGCGGCACGGCGGTCAGGGGCGGCACGGCGGTCAGAGGCGCGAGCCAGCTCTCAGTGGCGGCACGGCGGTCAGGGGCGGCACGGCGGTCAGGGGCGGCACGGCCGGTCAGTAACGGCACTCCCCAGTGCTGGCTGGGGCGTTGCGGGCGATGGCGCCGGATACGTCGCCCTCGACCTCTTCGGCGGTCAGCGCATAGCCGATGCCCGGCTCGGAGGCGGCGGCCGCGAACACGACACCGCCGACTTGACCTTCGCTCGTCACGAACGGACCACCAGAGTCTCCAGGCGAGACTCCGGACTGGAGCATCAGGATCTCGCGCATGACCATCTGCCGCCCATAGATATCCCGGCCCTCCGCCTGCAGCCGGCCTTGGACGACGGCCGGGCGGACGTCGAGATTCGATTGGCCAGCAGGGAACCCGAGGGTGGCGCCGGCTGTGCCCCGACGGCTGGGTGTAGACACCCAGCCGATCGGTCCCGCGGTGGTGTCGGGCGAGTACAGGACGGCGAGGTCGATGGCCGGGTCAACGTGGATCGCGACCGCCGCATGCTCTCCGTCTCGGTCGCGGACGCGCAAGCTCTGCCCGCCGGCCACCACGTGCGCGTTCGTCACGATGAAGCCGGGTTGTGTGACGAACCCGCTGCCGCTGGCTATCCCGCCGCATCCCAGAGCCTCGACCTGCACGGTGCTCAGCTGTCCGCGGCGCTGGGCGGCCTCCACGGCTGCGCTGGCGGGTGGCGCGATGGGCGGAGCGGTGCTTCGATCGACCCCCGCGAACACCTGCGGGAAGCCGTGCTGGTCCAGGTAGGTGGACACCCGCCCGAACACGTTCGGCGGCGGCGGGAGCCGCGACGCGATCTCCGCCACCACGCGCGACTGAGACAGCCGGGCGGCGAGGCTGGGCGACGGGCCATGCACGAGCACCGAGGCGAGCAGCCACACGGTGATGACGAACCCGCCGAAGCCGACGGCTATGCCCGCGGCACGGTCGGCGCTCCCTGCTCCGATCCGCTGTGCCCCGGCCCGCAGGCGCGTGCCGATCGCGAGGCCGACGCCCTGTCCCAACAGCACAATGCACAACAGCAGACCCAGCGTGAGCAGCGCCAGGTTGGGACCCGGCTGGACACCTGTGACGTTGGCCAGGCTCGGCGCGACCGCGGCTCCCCCGACCAGCCCGGCGACCGCCCCCGCGAAGCCGGCCACCTGCGAGAGCGCCCCCTGCCGGAATCCCCGCACCACCACCCACGCCAGCGCGAGGACCAAGACGAGGTCAACCACATTCATACAGGAGAACCTACCGGCGGAAGCCGAAGGAGGCCGGGCGGGATCGCGACGCCGCCCGTACCCTGTTCTTCTTCAGTCAGATTCCGCCTGTTAGGAACGGCTCGGAGGCCGTTGCGCGATTGGCTCGATATGACCGACCCGGCTTCGGGAGGCAACGCGGTGGATGCCGGCCCGACGTGCAGTTTTCCGTCGCATTCAACGGAAACATGTAGTCCAAGACGGCAAGGCGGCAGTTGGACCGCGCGGATCCGGCGGATCCGGCGGAAATGCGCATCTGACGAAGCGGGCGCAGGCATGCGGCCTGGTCTGTTTTTCCAACAGCATCTTTGGCGTCGCAATCGATGATCGAGCTGGCCGATGTCGAGGCCGCCGCACGCCGGTTGGCCGGGGTTGTGCATCGGACACCCGTGCTCACCTCGCGGACGCTGGACGCGATCACAGGCGGGCGTGCGGTCCTCAAAGCCGAATGCTTCCAGCGCGGCGGCTCGTTCAAGGCCCGCGGCGCGTACAACCGCATCGCGGCCCTGCCGCCACAGACCAGGGCGAAGGGCGTGGTGGCGTTCTCGTCGGGCAACCACGCCCAGGCGGTGGCGCTGGTGGCGCGGCTGCTGGGCGTGCCGGCCACGATCGTGATGCCCGCCGACGCGCCGCTGGCGAAGCTGAACGCGACCAGGGGATACGGCGCCCAGATCGTGCCCTACGATCGCCGCACCCAGGACCGCGAGGCGATCGCCGGACGGATCGCCGCCGGCACAGGGGCGGTGATCGTCCGCCCCTACGACGATCCGCTTGTCATGGCCGGCCAAGGAACCGCGGCCATCGAGCTGATCACCGAGGCAGGCGAGTTCGACGTCATGCTCGCACCGATCGGCGGCGGTGGCCTGATCGCCGGGTGCGCAACCGCGGCGAAAGCCATGCTTCCCCGAGTTCAGGTGGTCGGCGTCGAGCCCGAGACAGGCGACGACACCAAGCAGTCCCTGGCAGCCGGCTGCCGGGTCAGAATTCCCCTGCCAGAGACGATCGCCGACGCGCTGGCGGCTCCGACACCGGGCGAGCTGACGTTTGAGGTGAACCGCCGTCACCTGGATCAGATCGTGCTCGTCACCGACGACGAGATCCGCGCCGCGATGGCGTTCTGCTTCGACCGCCTGAAGATCGTCACCGAGCCGGCCGGTGCCATCGGGGTCGCCGCCCTGCTCGCCGGCAAACTCGACATCTCCGGCCGCCGCGTTGGCGTCATCGTCTCCGGCGGCAATGTCGGCGTGTCCCGGTTCTGCGCCCTGCTGGGCGCCCGAAGCTAACGAGGGCTTCGCCCCGGCCCGACGATCGTGCGCAAACAAGGACATAAACGGGTTAAACGGTCGTCGCTCGCAGACGGCAGGCACGGTTGTGAATGAAAACCGCCGGATTCGGCGGTTATCGCTCACACCATCGGCCTCGGCCGTGTCCCCACTGCCGCCACCGAGCCGCAGCGCAGGATCTGCCCCCAGCTCCCTCAACGGCGCGCATCCAAGCCAACCCCTGCCGACGGCCCTCCGGCCGCAACGCGACCGCTCCTGAGCGCACAACACCTAGCGGGACTGCGCCGGCCCGACGAGCGATGGGCGGGTGAGACGGTCGCGCGCGGAGTTGACCGAGGTTGTGTGCTGGATAGGCGACGTATACGTCGCCTATCCAGCACAGATCCAGCCCGACGTGACCCGCGACGCGTGCAACCCGACCCCACCAGACTTGACTCACGCGCAACAGATTTGGCCCATCCAAGGCATGCAGCGGTGGCACCACCCACGGGTGCATGCCAAGCGCCCGTTTTGTGCTGGATCCGCGGCATGCCGCGGACCCAGCGACCCGCCCACCCAGAGGAACGTGAGCACAACGCGTGCGGCCCGACATGGGGAGGCTTGACGCACGCGCAGCGGATTCGCGGATCCGAGGTGGCCCCAGCCGGGTCACGTCCCGAGCCGCTACACCAGGCGGCAGATCTGGCCGTCGGAGGCGTGGAGGACGGCGCGGGCGGCCTCGTGGAGGGCGACGTGATGACGGCGGAAGGCCTCGATCTCGTCGTCGTCGGGAGTGGAGACGGGATCGGCGTCCTCGGCTACGGTCTCAGCCCGCTGATCCAGCGCGGCGAATGCGGCATCCCAGTCGGTCTCGGCGGCGGTGTTCTTGAGGTGCATGTTCGGGGCCTGGAGCAGTGCCCGGTTGAGATCCTGGATCACGGTCAGCACGACATCAGTAGTCGTGACCACACCGGGGGTCGTGAGCAGGTGGAAGGCCTGCAGCTTGCGCATCGCCATGGCCATGATGAGCTGGGGGTCACCCAGCTCAGCGACAGCCGAGTCGACCGCCCGCAGGTCGAGCGTGATGTGGTCAGGCACGTCGAACCACGTGCGCAGCAGCTCGAACAGCACCTCCGCCGAGGTGCGTGCGGCGAGCAAGGCCTCCGGTTTGGCGATCTCCTGCATGTGACGCTGAGGCTATAGCGTGAAGGAGCCTTATGGACGACGCCACAGCGTTACTCGTCACCGTGACCGGCTGGGACCGGCCCGGTCTGACGTCTGCGCTCTGCGCCGAGATCGCGCGGTTGGGGGCGCGGATCCTCGATATGGAGCAGGTCACGATCCGTGATCGGCTGACACTCGGCATCCTCGTCTCTCTGGGCTGTGAGGAAGAAACCGCACTCGCCGCGCTGGCCGCCCGGGCACGCGAGCTGGATGTGACGGTCGAGTTCAAGACGATGGCCTCACGGCGGCCATGCCCGGACCGCGCCCGGCACTACGTCACGCTGCTCGGCCAGCCGCTGTGCGCTGGAGCGATCGCGGGAATCACCGGCCGGATCGCCTCGTGCGGGGCGAACATCGATCGCATCACGCGGCTGTCCCGCTACCCGATCATGAGCTTCGAGCTGCTCGTGTCGTGCGGCGACCCCGCCACGCTGCGCGCCGAGTTGGCCGCCGAGGCCGCGCTCCAGCACGTCGACGTCGCGGTGCAGCCCGCTGGGCTCTATCGCCGGGCGAAGCGGCTGATCTGCATGGACGTCGATTCGACGCTGGTGGCCGGTGAGGTCATCGAGCTGCTCGCCGCGCACGCCGGCTGCGCGGCCCAGGTCGCCGAGATCACCGCGCGCGCCATGGCCGGCGACCTGGACTTCGAGCCGGCCCTGCGTGAGCGGGTCGCGCTGCTGGAGGGCCTGCCAGTCGAGGCGGTCGACCATGTCAAGGAGCATCTGGTGCTCACTCCAGGGGCCCGCACGGCCGTGCGGACGCTGAAGCGGCTCGGCTACGTGCTCGCGATCGTCAGCGGCGGGTTCACCCAGATCACCGACGACCTCAAGGCGCGCCTCGGCCTGGACTATGCGCACGCGAACACGCTGGAGGTCGTGGAAGGCCGGCTGACCGGCCGGCTCGTCGGTCCGATCGTCGACCGCCGCGCCAAGGCCGCGTCCCTCGAGCGGTTCGCGGCGGCCGCTGGCGTGCCGCTCAGCCAGACCGTCGCGGTCGGGGACGGCGCGAACGACCTCGACATGCTCGCCACAGCCGGCCTCGGCATCGCGTTCAACGCAAAACCGGTCGTGCGCCAAGCCGCCGACGCCGCCCTCAGCGTCCCCTACCTGGATGCAATCCTGTTCCTGCTCGGCATCACCCGCGAGGAGATCGACGCCGCCGACGCCGCCGAGTCAGGGCTGAGCGGCCCCACTCACTGAATCGAAAGGGTGTGGCTCTTCTGAAGGGACCTCACGCTGCTCGGGGGATGGGGTTGTCGGCGTCGCGCTGGGCATGTGGCCGGCCTGTTGCCAAGCGGACTTGGTCTGCCTACCGGCGGGTTGTGTGCTGGATATCGGCGGTATGGCGCCGCTATCCAGCACACAGC
>JBOGEA010000394.1:0-5288 GCA_050743205.1 Egibacteraceae bacterium
GCTTCAGACGGTCGGTGAGCTTGCGTTTGGCAAGGGCACCGTCACCCCACGCGTTGTGGCCGCCGTCACGGCTGGTTGGCTGCGCCAGCGCCGCTGACGCGCGGTGAGCCGCTCGCCAGGCGCTGAGAACGTGTTCGAGATTGTTGTGGGGGGTCGCGTCGCGTCGGGTTCCGCTCGCGAAGAGCCTTTTAGGTCGCTCCACCCGACGAAACGCGACCCTCCGGTGGTCGGCGAACCCCTCCGGTGGTCGCCCGACCCCTCCGGTCGCTGACGTCTCGGGCTTAATAAAGCTGAGCGGTTTGGGCGGCATCGAGCCGACCAAACCGCGCTCGCGCTGCGCGCCTGACCGCTGCGTACTGCGCCGCGCGCGGCGGTCAGTCGATCCAGGGGCGGGCCTGTTCCACGACGAGGGCCGCTCGCGCCAGACGCCATACAGGCAGATCCCGCGACCGCAGCCCGGTGGCAGCAGCGGCGACGCGTGCCGAGGCCGCTGCTGTGAGTCCTGACCGCCGCTTACGGCGGTCAGGACTCACAACCTCGCCGGTCGTCTGCGCGTGAGCCGCCCAAAACGCGCTGCCGTGCGCTTCTCATCCGCAGGCGAGGATTTGGTCCAGGGCGGCGGTTAGCGCTTTGGCGGGGTTGTTGGGCGTTTCTGTTTGGCGCCAGGCCACGAAGCCGTCGGGGCGGATCAGGATCGCGCCGGCGGGGCCGATGCCGTGGGCGGTGAGGGCGCGGCCGCTCGGGTCGCCGAGGTCCACGCCGAGGCGGTGCGCGGTGACCGGCGCCGGCAGCGCGCCCTCGGCGGCAGCGGCCCAGGCGTCGCCGTCCGGCCCGGTGAGCAGCACGAAGCCGTGGCCGTACAGGTCGATCGTCGACAGCTCGGCGCCGTTTCGGGTCAGGGCGAGGTGGGGCGCGCGGGTGCCGGGCTCGCCCTCCAGCCGCTGTGGGTGCCGGGCCGGCGCGGGGTCGTCGGGCGCGCCGATCACCGCCGCCGAGCGGTACCGGTACCCGAACACGACCGAGGCGTACGGCGCCAGCTCGGGCACGTCGCCGCCGTCGCCCGCGCCCAGCCGGTCGTGCGCCCGCGCCAGCGCCTGGCCCATCGTGAACTGGGCGACCGGGCGGCGCTCCGCCTCGTAGGTGTCCAGCAGCGCCGGCCCGGCCTGGCCGCGCAGCACCGCGGCGAGCTTCCACGCGAGGTTGTGCGCGTCCTGGATGCCGACGTTCGCGCCGAAACCCCCGGTAGGAGGCACGATGTGGGCGGCGTCGCCGGCGAGGAGGACCCGGCCGTCGCGGTAGCGCTGGGCGACCTGGGCGCCGATGACGAATGCCAGCACTTTCAGGTCGGTGCCTGGGATCTGCGGCACCAGCTCGACCCGCAGGCCAGGCAGCCCGACCGCCTCACGCACCAGCGCGACGGCGCGCTCGTCGTCGAACTCCTCGAGCCTCTCGCCTCGGTCGGGGAAGTATGCGGCGCCGAACGTCCATCTCCGGTCGCCGTCGCCCGGTATGAGCACCGAGCCGAAGCGGGGCTTGGACAGGTAGACCACGCCCAGCTCACGTCCGCGCAGCGCCTCGGAGAGGTCGGCGTCGAAGATGAGGGTCAGCGTGTGATACAGCACGCCAGGCCCGTGGGCGCCGATGCCGAGCCGGTGTCGGATCGGGCTCGCCCAGCCGTCGGCGGCGATCAGGTAGCCGGCGCGCACGCGCCGCTCAGCGCCGTCAGCCCGGTTGCGGATGACGGCGGTGACGCCGTCGCCGTCCTGCTCCAACGAGGTCAGCTCGGTGAAGAAGCGCACGTCGGCGCCGGCCGCCGCCGCCGCCCCGCGCAGCACGATCTCGAGGCGGTCCTGGTCGATGGCAAGGAACGGCGATGGGCTCGCGCCGTCGAACTGGTCGGCCGACCCCGGCTCGATGACCGTGTGCTCGTGGCTGGCCAGGGTCTCGGCGCGGATCATCGTCAGGCGGGCGAAGTCGACGGCCGTGTTGCGGGCCGCCAGCAGCGCCGGCTCCAACCCGAGCTGGCGGTACAGCTCGGCCGAGCGCTGGTTGAAGCCGCGGGCGCGCGGGTGGATGAGCAGGTCGGGGTGGCGCTCCACCAGCAGGCACTCCACGCCGTGACGAGCCAGGAACAGCGCGCTCGACAGGCCGGTCACCCCACCGCCCACCACGATGACAGCAGTCCGTTCGAGCATGAGATGCGCCTTTCTGGTTGGACAGCGCCGGAGCCGTCCGATAGGGTTGCCCAACAACTAATTATCTTTGCATCTAATATGCTTAGAGCGTATGCGGAGGTGGTGGCGACGTCAACCGATCGGCGAGGCCGGGCTGAGCTGATGGCGGCCCTGGGCCGTGGCATCCGCACGCTGGGCGCGGGGTTCGTGACGTTCAACCAGCAGGTCGCCGACCGGGCCGGGATCAACCTCACCGACCTGCAGTGCTTGAACATCCTCGAGATGACGGGGCCGGTGAGCGCGGGACGCCTCGCTGAGCTGCTCGGTTTGACCACGGGCGCGATCACCGGCGTCGTCGACCGGCTCGAGCGCGCCGGCTACGCGCGGCGCCAGCGCGACCTGAGCGACCGGAGGCGGGTCATCGTCCAAGTCGCTCCCGACGCCCAGCGCCGGCTCGCTGGGCACTACGAGGTCCACGACCGCAGGACGGCTGAGGTGCTCTCGGCCTACAGCGACGCTGAGCTCGCGCTCATCCTCGACTTCTTCACCCGGCTGACCGCTCCGACCGCCGATCCCACCGAGGAGGGGTGAGCGGTGGCACACTGACCGCGATGCCTGGGAGCGCGGCGATGCCGGTGGAGCAAGCGGCGGGGGTCTTGGACCTCCCGGTCATCTTCCACGCCGCCGACACCAGCTCGCTGGCCGGTCAGCGGCGGTTCCTGCGCGCGATGAAGGCGCGGCTGGCGATACTGGTGCTGGCCGCCGCCGTCAGCGGGGCCAGCTGGGTCATCGGCGGCACCGACTACGCGGGAGTCCTCGCCGCCGCCGGGTTCGTGGCCGCGCTCGGCGCGGAGCTGCTCATCCTGCAGACCCAACCTGACCGGGTCTGGTACGAGGGCCGCGCGGCGGCCGAGTCAGCGAAAACCCTGGCCTGGCGCTACGCCGTCGGTGGCGAGCCGTTCTGCCTCACGTCGGTCAGCGCCGCCGACGCCGACCGGCTGCTCGTCGAACGGCTCGGTGACGTGCTCACCGACCTCGGCGACCTCGACCTGTCCTCGACGGCGGCCGACGGGCAGCAGATCACCCAGACGATGCGGGCCCTGCGCGCCCAGCCCCTGGACGCCCGCAGAGCCGCGTACGAGACCGGCCGGATCGCTGATCAGCAGCGATGGTACGCAGCCCGGGCCAAGTGGAACTCGGCCCGGGCGCGGCGGTGGAGCGCGGCGATGGTCACGGTCGAGACGCTCGGCGTCGCCGGGGCGCTGGTCAAAGCCGCCATGGGCGGCCTGCCCGGGGATGTGGCGTGGGTGCTGGGCCTGCTCGCCGCCGCGGGCGCGGCGGTCGCCGCCTGGACGCAGACCCGGCAGCACCAAGGACTGGCCACCGCCTACTCGGTGGCGGCTCACGAGCTGGCCTCGATCCGCGCGCTGATTGCTCTGCAGCAGACCGAGCAGACGTGGGCAGCGTTCGTGCGTGACGCCGAGCGTGCCCTGTCCCGCGAGCACTCGCTGTGGCGCTCGTCCCGCCGCGTTTAACCCTGGGGTGTGTCGGCTGAGTTACGGAATCCGTAACTCAGCCGACACACCCCAGGGTTAATGAGCCCCGAGCCTGTTCGCGGGTACGCTCAGGGGCGGTGCCCAACGCCGTGACACCCCCCACTGTTGCCGCGCACCGGCTCCTGAACATGGAGTGTGAGGACGAAATGACCGACCACATCCGCATCGAGTTCGACAGCCATTCGTTCGAGGCGCCGATGGTCGTCGGCACCGAGAACGAGCGGGCCATAGACGTCACCCGGCTGCGGTCTGGGACCGGGCTGATCACCTACGACCCGGGATACGCCAACACCGGATCAACGAGCAGCGCAATCACGTACATCGACGGTGAGCAGGGCATTCTGCGCTATCGCGGGTACCCGATCGAGCAGATCGCCGAGCGCTCGGACTTCATCGAGACGTCGTACCTGCTCATTCACGGTGAGCTGCCGACAGCGTCGCAGCTAGGGGCGTTCCGCGGACACATCACGCACCACACGCTGCTCCACGAGGATCTGCGCCGCCTGTTCGACGCGTTCCGGCGCGACGCGCATCCGATGGGGATTCTCGTATCGGCGACCTCCGCCCTGTCCACGTTCTATCAGGATCACTACGACCCGTTCGATGAGTATGACCGGGAGGTGTCGATCCACCGGCTGCTCGCGAAGCTCCCGACGGTGGCGGCGTTCGCGTACAAACGCTCGATCGGGCAGCCGTACGTCTATCCGCTGAACGCGCTGGGCTACACGGAGAACCTCCTCAATATGATGTTCGCCGTGCCGACCGAGCCGTACGAGCTGGATCCCGACACGGCCGCCGCGCTCGACCTGCTGTTCGTGCTGCACGCCGACCACGAGCAGAACTGCTCGACGTCGACCGTTCGGCTGGTGGGCTCAAGCAACGTGAACGTGTTCGCCGCCATCGCGGCCGGCATCAGCGCCCTGTGGGGGCCCCGCCACGGGGGCGCGAACATGGACGTGGTCGACATGCTCGAGCACATTCACCACGCGGAGGGGGACACGCAGTCATTCGTCAATCGGGCGAAGGACAGAGATGATCCATTCCGCCTGGCGGGTTTCGGGCACCGCGTCTACAAGAACTACGACCCGCGGGCGAGGATCCTCAAACAGACCGCCGACCGGATCCTCACCAAGCTGATCGGCGACCACCCGCTGTTCGAGATCGCCCGAGAGCTGGAGGAGACGGCCCTCCACGACGACTACTTCATCGAGCGCCAGCTCTACCCGAACGTCGACTTCTACTCCGGCCTGATCTACCGGGCCATGGGCTTTCCCACCCACTACTTCACCGCCCTGTTCGCGATCGCCCGCCTGCCCGGTTGGATCGCCCAGTGGAAAGAGATGATCGAGGACCCCGACACCCGCATCGGCCGCCCCCGCCAGATCTACACAGGCCCCGCCAAGCGCGACTATATGCCTCTGCACGATCGCGGGTAGCGCTGGCGAGATCCGCCGGATTGATGCCGCTGGGGGAACACGGTGGGGAGGATCGGCGACCTGCGCCCGACGAGCCATGGACGGGTGGGGCGGTGGCGCGCGGAGTTGACCGAGGTTGTGTG
>JBOGEA010000395.1:0-5237 GCA_050743205.1 Egibacteraceae bacterium
CCCCCGGACCCCCTGGCCGCCTGAACCGCGCTCCGCTGCGCTTCGCCCGCAAGTCAAGGCCGCGCTTTCTCACACACGTTCTGAGTCATCGCGCGATGTGGTAGGTGAACCGCTCGATGACGGGGTTGGCCAGCAGCTTCGCGGCCATCTCGGTGATGCGCCCGTCCAGGTCCTCACCGTCGTCGATGTCCAGCTCGATGTGCTTGCCGACCCGCACCCGGTCCACGCCATGGAAGCCCAGCGCGGGCAGCGCCCGCTCGATCGCCTGGCCCTGCGGGTCCAGGATCTCGTCTTTGAGCATCACGTCGATCCGCACCCTCACCATCAGCCGGCCCAATCCGAGAACGGCCGGCCCGCGAGCTGCTCATACGCGCGGATGTAGCGGGCGCGCGTCCGCTCGACGATCAGCGGGGGCAGCGGGGGGCCGGGCGGCGTCTGGTCCCAGTCCTGGGCGGCGAGCCAGTCCCGGACGAACTGCTTGTCGAACGAGGACTGCGGGCGGCCGGGCTGGTAGCCGTCGGCGGGCCAGAAGCGCGACGAGTCCGGGGTCAGCACCTCGTCGATCAGCGTGAGCTGGCCGTCCACCAGCCCGAACTCGAACTTCGTGTCGGCCAGGATGATGCCGTGCTTGGCGGCGTAGGCGCTGCCCGCCTCATACAGCGCCAAGGTCAGGGCGCGCACCCGCTGTGCCAGCTGTGGCCCGATCAGCGCGACCACGGCGTCGAAGTCGATGTTCTCGTCATGGCCGGTCGTGGCCTTGGTCGCCGGCGTGAAGATCGGCTCGGGCAGCTGGTCGGACTGCCGCAGCCAGGCGGGCAGGCCGATGCCGCAGAGCGCGCCCGTCTGCCGGTAGTCCTTCCAGCCAGAGCCGGACAGGTAGCCCCGCGCCACGCACTCCACCGGCAGCACCTCAGCGCGGCGGCACAGCATCGCCCGGCCCCGCAGCGCGTCCCGGTAGGGCGCGAGGGCGGCGGGGAAGCAGTCGACGTCCGTGGTGATCCGGTGGTCGGGGACCATCCCGTCCAGCAGGTCAAGCCAGAACGCGGTCAGGCCGGTCAGCACCTTGCCCTTATCGGGAATCGCGGTCGGCAGGACCACGTCGAACGCGCTGATCCGGTCGGTCGCCACCAGCAGGATGTCGCCGCCGACCGCGTACAGCTCCCGGACCTTGCCGGACCCGACACGCGTGACGCCGTCTACCTGCTCAAGCGCGGGCAGATCGCTCATGGGCGACAGGCTAACGCGTGGCCGGTGAGCGCGAGCACGCCATCATGCCGCTGATGGGCGCCCCGCGCTCAGTGGTCTGGCCTACCGGTGGCGCTGGCGCCCACCCGTCACGCCGTGGACCCACTCGCCGCCGCGCTTCAGCCCCCGGCTCACGTTCGACGGGCCCCGGCGCTCCTCCAGCTCGGTGCCGACCCGCTGGAGCACCTTCGCCCCCAACGGGACGGCGACCGCCAGGATGGCCCACTGCCGGAGCCTGCGAGACAGCAACGCCCACATCTGCGTTCCTTTCTGAGGAAGAATCGAATCGCTGACAGTATTTCATTCCCCATGGACGGCTGCAGACGCATGGCAGACAAGCGTGTTCGCGTTGTGGTGACCGGCGAGGTCCAGGGTGTGTTCTTCCGTGACACCACCCGCCGCCTCGCCCAACGGCTCGGCCTCTCGGGCTGGGTGCGCAACCGATCGGACGGCAGCGTCGAGGCCGAGTTCCAGGGCCCACCGGCAACCCTGGACCGAGCGGTGGCCTTCTGCCGCTCTGGCCCACGCCACGCCCTCGTCACCAGCATCGACGTCGAGGCCATCGACCTCGTCCCCAACGAGCCCCGCTTCGTGGTCCGCTGACCCGGCGCCGGCCGGGTCAGGTTGCACGGACTCGTCGACCAGGAACCTCACGCCGATGCCTGCAGCGGCACCGTGCCCTGGTCCACGACAGCCGCCGCGAATCGCGGCGCCTCTCTGACGTCCGCTTCGGTCAGCTGGGAGAAATCGGCGAGGATCTCCGCCACGGTCATGGCCTCGGCGATCATGCCCACGACGGTGGCAACGGGAATCTGCGTGCCGTGGATGCAGGGAACCCCAGCCATGATCCGATGGTCGATGCTGATGCGGTCAAATGTCATGGCGGCAAGCGTAGATCACGCGGCTCGGGCGACCGGGGTCAGGTGCCGGCGTAGCTGTGGAGGCCGACGACGAACAGGTTGACGGCGTAGTAGGTGACCATCAGGGCGAAGAAGGCGGCAACGGCGGTCCAGGCGGCGCGACGGCCGCGCCAGCCGTGGGTCGAGCGGGCGTGCAGATAGGCGGCGTAGAGCACCCACGTGAAGAACGAGCCGGTCTCTTTGGGATCCCAGCCCCAGTAGCGGCCCCAGGCCTCCTCAGCCCAGATCGCCCCGGCCATGATCGCGAACGTCCAGATCGGAAACGCGAACGCGATCGTGCGGTAGGCGAGGTTGTCCAGCTTGGCGGCCAGCGGCAGGTACGGAATGGCGTACCAGGCCAGGATCCCCAGCAGCGCCGCCACGCCCCCGGCGATGACCGCCGCGGCCGGAGCCCGCCACACCAGCAGCGTGAACGCGGCCACGACCAGCGCCGGCACCAGCGGGAACAGCACCGGTGAGAGCGCGTCGCGCTGAGCCAGCGGCGAGGCGACGCGCTCCTCAAGGGCCCCATCCGCCTCATAGCCGACCGGCCGGTCCCCCACCTCGGCGACCGAGCCGGCGCCGACCGTCGACCCGGAGTACGCGGTCGAGGCGGCGACGCGCCGCTCGGCGGTGTCCTTGACCAGATACAGCGCGGTGGCGGCGAACCCGACGATGAAGACCGACGACGCGCCCATCGCGGCCGACGTGTGGATCTTGATCCAGTAGCTGTTCAGGGCGGGCACGAGCGGGCCGGCCTCGGCGAACAGCAGCAGCGCCGAGGTCATCATCAGCACCGCGGCGGCGATCACGAAGCCCATCATGTGGCCGTAGCCGAACCGCCACTGCACCACGATCAGCCCGACCGCCACGGCCAGCAGCGCCATCGTCGAGGAGTACTCGTACATGTTGCCCCACGGCACCCGCCCCCCGGCGGCGATGCCGCGCGTGACGACGCTGCCCAGATGCGCGCCCCACCCGCCGACCACCAGCGCCGTGGCGAGCAGGCCGATGCGCGTGCCCGCGGCCGTGCTCGACGTCACGCCCCGCGCGCTGACCCTAGTGAACGCCAGCCGGAAGAAGTAGCAGACCATCGCCGCGACGTAGGTGAGGAACGCGACGTTGAACAGGGTGTTCGACGTGCTCGCGAGCTGCTCGTTGACCATGGGCTGGGGCCCTCCTGATCAGGATTTCACGGCCGTCGTGAGCCGTTGGAGGATGCGCTCGAACTCATCGGCGAAGGCGGGCTTGCGCTGGAGCGCGACCCCGGCGAGGACCACCTCGGTGCCGCCGTCGCGCCGCCGCGCCTGCACCCAGATCCGGCGCCGGTAACTGTACAGGGAGGGCAGCAGCCCGACGAGGATGAGGACCGCGGCGGCCAGCAGGATCCCCCGGCCGGGCGCGTGGCTGACCTGGAACCCCGACCACGTCGGCAGGCCGGCGAACTCCACGATCAGGTTGCCCCGCAGCATCTCGGCGGTCCCGCCGGGCGCCAGCATCGCCTGGCCGACGATCTGGTCTTCACTCCAGGGCAGGCTGGCCAGCGGCACCGGGCGCTCCAGCCCCAGGTCACCGGAGTACAGCGTGACCACGACCCGGGGGTTGCGGGGCTCGGGCGAGTTGATCCGCAGCTCGCCGTCCACGATCCGCCCGTCGGGGATCAGCGCCAGCTCCACCGCGATCTGGGGCGCGCCGGTCGCCGGGTTGCCGGGGGCGACCTTCTCGCGCCCCACCCACAGCGGCCCGCTCTGGACCAGGATCACCGGCGCGCGGAACAGCTCGGTCCCGGCGCTCGTGCGCATGACGATCTCGGGCGCGTACCCGAACCGCGCCTGGTAGATCTTCATCCCCTCATAGGTCAGCGGGTGGTTCACCCGGATCGGCGCGCCGCTGACCAGCGCCTTGTCACCCTGCATGATCGTCACGGTCGACACGAAGTCGGCGGGCACGAAGTTGTCGTGGTAGGAGACGTCGAAGTCGTCCAGCCGCAGCGTGAAGCCTCTGTGGTTGCCGGCGCTCCAGAACCGGCCGGGGACCTGAGCCTGGTAGCCGAGCGTCGTGTCCGTGAAGGCCTCGCCCTCGACGACGTTGACCTGGCCGGTCCACCCGAACGAGTGCCCGATCACGATCCCGATGAGCAGCAGGTAGAACGCGGTGTGGAACACCAGGCTGCCGCCCTCGCGCCAGTGGCCGCGCTCGGCGGCCAGTTGGGGGACGCCATCGGCGGACTCGACGCGCCGCCGCCGCCAGCCTCGCAGCGCCTTCTCCGCGGCGGCGAGGGCTTCGTCGGGGTCCAACACCGTCTCGATGACCACGTGGTGGCCCAGCCTGCCCAGGTTGCGGCCCGCCTGGGGCGGGCGGGGGGCGACCTTGGCGAACGCGGCCCAGCGCGGGAGCAGGCAGCCGGTCAGGCTGATGAACAGCAGCGCGGCCAGCGTCATGAACCACCACGAGCCGAACACGTCGAACAGCGACAGCCAGTCGAACAGCCGAGCCCAGCCCTCACCCGGCCCCGCGACACCCGCCCGCCACTCGAAGACGGTGCGGGCGATCACCGGCTCCTGCGGCACGAACGTCGCGACCACCGCCGCGGCGGCCAGGGCGAACAGCAGCACCAGCGCGGTCGACATCCGCCGCAGCCGCCGCCACGCCCTCACCGCGGTCTCGACCGGCCCGGGAATGTCGGGCAGCCGCTGCCCCCCGGGCCCCGGCTCGGTGCGCTCTGGGCGCGGAAGGGTGTCGGTCACGAGTGGTCCACGCGGTGGGTTCCCTGGACCGAGGGTGGGGCTGCACCCCGCGTCGCAAGGAGCGAGGAGCGACGACGCGACGCGGGCGTCGAGCGGGCTGCGCGCGCCTCGTCCCAGGACAGCTCGTGGCTCTCGACGCCCAGCCGCTCCTCCGGCCCGAGCCGCCCGGGCAGCCAGCCACGGGTGCGGTCGATTACCAGCTCGACGTCAGCAGCCGCAGCCGAATCCATGGGACTCTGTGCGCGGCCCACTAGGGGGGCTTCGCCCCGGCCCGACGAGTCATGGACGGGAGGGGCGGCAGCGCGCGGAGTTAACCGCGGTTTTGTGCTGGATCGCGGCGGTATTC
>JBOGEA010000396.1:0-5215 GCA_050743205.1 Egibacteraceae bacterium
CCGTCGGGCATCTGCGCACCGCTGGCGGCGAGCACGAGGTCGACCTGATCATCGAGCGTCTCGACGGGCGCGTCATCGCCGTCGAGGTGAAGCTGTCAGCGGCCGTCAGCGACGACGACGTGAGACGCCTTCGCTGGCTGGGCGACAGGATCGGCGACGACCTCCTCGACGCGATCGTGGTGACCACCGGCGCTCACGCCTACCGGCGCCCCGACGGGATCGCCGTCGTGCCCGCCGCCCTCCTCGGGCCCTGAGCCCGCCCACCGACGTCTCCGGCCACACCCGATGGCGCGCCCGGGCCGCGATGAGCTCGATGACTGCGGCTGCCACCCTCTCCGGAGGCGATCGGCAATGGCTCTGCGGCGCGAGGGGGAACGACGATGTCGTACCGCTGCTCCGTCGCCGCGATCTCGCGCACGGCGTCCGGATCCGAGAGCACTCGGTGCTGCTCCCACACGGCGGTGCTGTGCTCGGACTACCCGCTGGGCGCGCTGTTGCGAGCGCCGTTCTCGCTCGCAGTCATCCCCGCGCAGACAATCGAGGTCGGCCGCCCGCTGGACGCGGCTCTTGTCGGCGCGGGGCGGGTCGGCGTCGCCCTCTGGCGCCACGGCCACCTGGTCCACGGCCTCGGCCCGCGCCTGGCCGCGCTGATCGGCCGACAGCAATCGGCGATGACTGCGCTCAGCGGCGCCGGTAGGCGTCGTTGCGATGCTCGATACGCAGGACGATCACCGCATGCTCGGCGTCATCGATGCGGTACAGGACCCGGAACGTTCCACGACGCGCGGAATGAATCCCGATGAGGTCGTCCCGTAAGGGGTGACCCAAACGTTGCGGGTTCTCGAGCAGCGGCCCGGTGATGAACTCGATCACCGCAGCGGCTACTCCTTCGGGTAGACGATGGGCGATCGCTCGCTGGGCGGGAGGGGTGACGACGATTTCGTACCGCTGCTCGGTCACCGGTTGCGCAGCGCGCGCACGGCTTCGACCCCACGAATGACGTCACCAGTGCTCAGGGCGGCCTCGGCCTCCGCGATCTCACGCATGGCCTCTGGATCGGAGAGCACCCTGAGGGTCTCTTCCATCGACTCCAGGTCCTCCAGGCTGATCAGGACCGCAGCCGGCCGACCGTTGCGAGTCACCACAATACGCTCATGCTGTTGCTCTACCCGATCGACGTACTCAGAGAAGCGGTCTCTCACGTTTCGCAGCGGCTCACTCGTCATGGCCACAATTGTGCCACGCTATTCGCTCTCTACCTGCTGGCCCTCTCGCGGGAACACGGTGAGGGCGTCGGAGATGCGGCGGGGGGCGCCGTCGGCGATGCCGGTGGCGGCGACCTCGTAGATGCCGGGGTCGAGGCCGCGGACGACCGCCTCGTAGCGGCCGTCGCCGAGGTTGCGGAACGCCTTGGGCCTGACGACGGTGTCGCCGGCGCAGTCGAGGACCTCGAGGGTCAGGCCGAGCCGGTCGCTGTCGTGACGGGCGTGGACAATCAGCGGCGCGCCGTGGGCCAGGACGTCGGGCAGGTCGATGCCGAAGCCGCCCCGCTCAGGGTCGCCCAGGCCGAGGAACTCCCGACCCTGGATCGCCGCCTCGACGTCGTGCCAGACGCGCCGGTGTTGGGCCAGGTTGAGGTGCCGCCCGCTGTTGGCGTACGCGCCGGATACGCGCTCGCCCCACTCGGGAGGCTGCGCCGAGCCGCGTGGCACGGTGCCGTCGCCGATGCCGTAGACGGTCTCTGCCGCGCCCTGCCAGAAGTCGTCGGACAGCAGCTCGATCTGCCCGTCCCGCTCGCGGGCCAGGGTCCGCGTCGGCTGCCGCTGGCCGACGACGGCGATGGTCTCGAACGGCTGGGTGACACCGAGCGCCTCGACGGCCTTGGCGGTCTCAGCGTGGAACGCCAACGCGGGGTCGAACAGGATGGAGTCCGCGAGCGCGGCGGGTCGGTGAGTGGCCAGGCCGGTGCGGGTGTTGTCGGGCCCGACGAGGCAGTCGTAGGCAGGCAGCAGCTCATGGACTGAGGGCAGCGACTGGAGGAACGCGTGGAGCCTGCGGCCGGTTCGGCCGGGGACCCACCAGAGCCCGTTGGCCAGGGCGTCGAGCGCTTTGACCGCGCCCCGGTAGGGCGTGCCGATGGTGACGAGCATGCGGCACCGCTGGGCGCCGCCCTCGCAGGCGAGCCAGCGGCGGGCCACCAGCCCGCCCATCGAGTGCGCGACGAGCACGACTTGCGTGCCAGCCGGTCGCATCGCCAGCTCGGCGTCAATGCGGGCTTTGAGCAGGCGCGCCGTGAGGACGTTGGAGCGTCGCCAGTCGTAGGGGAACTCGACCAGGTTGGCGGCGCCGAACAGCCTTTCCAAACGCTGAGTGAGGCAGGCGTACGAGCCGTACGACCACAAGCCGGGGATGACATGGATGCCGCCGATCAGGGCGGTGGCGGCCACCCCGTCGTCGGCGTTGGGATGCGCGAGGGTCAGGGCCTCGAACTGCTCGCCGCCACGCAGCATCGCGCGCGGGAAGTCCGACCACGCTGGGTTCCACAGGTCGGCGCTTCCGCGTCGCAGGACGCTGCCGCCGATCCCTGGGATGACGACGATCAGATCTGCCATCGGCGTTCCTATACTCGAATCCGTGGGCGACGACAGGAGTTCTGTGCTGATCGTCGCCGTGGCGGAGTATGCCGACAGCAGGAAGAACCGGCCGGCGGTCGCCGTGGCGGCGAAGGCATTCGGCGCGCTGTTCGACGGCTCACCGCACGCGACGATCCATGCCGCGCTGGTCGGGAGGCCGAGCGGGGAGGAGATCCTCTGCTCGCTGCGCAGTTGGGGCGCGGCGTCGACCGGCCTACTGCTGTGGACTGGGCACTGCGAGTTGGGCGGGACCAAGCCGCGGCTGCTCGCCGCGGGGCATGGTGACGATTGGGTGTCGGCGACCGCGTTGGCCGAAGATCTGGCCCAAAGGCCCTTCGAGCGGTGGCTCGTCGTCGTGGACGCCTGTTGGGCCCATCGAGTCCTCGAGGTCGTGACGAGTGAGCTGAGCCACACCGTGGGCCGGATGCGCGACGGCCGGTTCGCGGTGCTCAGTTCGGTCGATGCGCTCGACGAGGCGGACGCGGGCGTGTTCACCGGCGCGCTGGCCGCTGTGCTGCGCGAGGGCCCCGCGCAGCGCTGGTGGAGCCGCCGCCAGCGGTTCCTCGACCTCGACACGGTCCTGAAGCGGCTGGAGGACTATCTCACCGAGCACTATCCCAGTGTCGACCCGCCCAGGCAGAGCACCGGCGGACGCCGGCTCGGCGAGTGTTTCCCAAACCCGCTGTACGTGGAGACGGCGGTCGCTGAGGCGTTGGACGAGGCGCACTTCCTGCCCAAGGCCCAGGGGATCGAGGCTGGCGAGACCGGATGGTTCTTCACCGGCCGCCTCGATGCGCTGCGGCGGATCCGGGCGTGGCTGCGCCGGGCCGACGATCCGCTGCTCGTCGTCACCGGCAGCGCGGGGACGGGCAAGTCGGCCATCCTCGGGCGCGTCATCACCCTGTCGGTGCCCGCCTACCGTCAGCAGGCGGAGGCCGCGGGTGTGTTGGCCAGCGCGCCCGAGGGCACGGTCCCGGACCTTGGCGACGTGCAGCTTGCGTTCCACGCTCGTGAGCGGGACGTCACCGACCTGCTCCGGTTCCTCGCCGAACAGTTGGAGGTTCCCGCGGCGCGCGAGGTCACCGACCTGTTCGCTCCGATCGAGGTACGGGCCGCCGCACGGCCGAGCGGGTTCACGGTCGCGCTGGACGCGCTCGACGAGGCGTTCGGCGGGCACGGACGCCGGATGATCGACGAGATCGTCATGCCACTGACCCGCATGCCCGGCGTGAAGTTCCTGATCGGCACACGGCCGGGCGTCGCCGACTGGGACCTGCCCAGCGACCGCGTCGTCAACCTCGACCGCGCGCTACACAAGCGAGAGGACCTGTACGAGTATGCGCGCCAGCGGTTGGCGCGGGTGGAAGGCTCGACCTACGCGTCTGAGCCGGACCTGGCGGCAGCGGTGGCGCGCAGCGTTGCCGAGGTGAGCGGCACAAGCTTCCTCATCGCGCGGGTGATCACGAAGACGTTGGCGAGCAGTCCGGTGCTGGACGTGACACAGCCGGGATGGCAAGCCGCGCTGCCGCGGGGGTTGGACGCGGCATTCGAAACCGACTTGGCCGCCTACGGCGTGCGCCATGGCCAAGAGGTGGAGCGGCTGCTCCGCGATCTGCTCGAGGCGCTGGCGTGGGACGAGGGCCAGGGCCTCCCCCGCCGCCTGATCCTGCCGATGGCTGGCGCCGTGACCGGCCGGCGGTACGAGGACGACGACGTCACAACCCTGCTCACCCTGGCCGGCGGCCACGTCACCGAGGCGCAGATCGACGGCTGGGCCGTCTACCGGTTGTACCACGAGCAGTTCCGCGCCCACCTGCGCGAGGTCACGCTGGCCAGCGGGATTGCGGCGTCGATGATGCATACGCGCATCACCGACGCGCTGGTGGAGGCCGGCCGGGCCGACGGCTGGGCGACTCCTGACCCATACTTGCGCCGTATCCTGCCCCGCCACGCCGCGCTGAGCGGCCGGCTCGACGGCTTGGCCCTGGAGCCCGGCTATCTGGAGTCCGCCGACCCCGACGCCCTCCTCGCCGTGCTTCCCCTGACCGGGGGCACCGGCCCCGCCGCCCCCATGATGCGCACCTACCGCCGCGCCGCCCACGCCCTCGACCCCCTCCGCTCCACCGAGCGTACCCTCGCCCTCGAAATCGCCGAGGCCGCCTCCGCCGAGCCCCGCCCCACCACCCGCACCCCGTCTCGGGTCCGCTGGCGCCACGGCCCCACCGCCATGGAGCTCCAAACCCTGACCGGCCACACCGGCTGGGTGGCGGCGGTGGCGTTTGGGGTGGTTGATGGCGACCCAGTGCTCGTCAGCGGCAGCTATGACAGCACAGTGCGGCTGTGGGACGCCCGCACCGGCCAGGCCCGCGGCCAGCCGCTGACCGGCCACACCGACAGGGTGGCGGCAGTAGCGTTCGGCACGGTCGCTGGCGACCCTATCATCGCCACCGGCGGCGAAGACCGTACGGTGCGGCTGTGGGACGCCCGCACCGGCCAACCCCGCGCCCAAGCGCTCACCGGCTACACCGGGGTGGAGGCGGTGGCGTTCGGCGTCGTCGACGGCGACCCGGTCATCGCCACCG
>JBOGEA010000397.1:0-5212 GCA_050743205.1 Egibacteraceae bacterium
GGGGTGCGGGGTCGGGAGCGCGGCGGGGTGCGGGGTCGGGAGCGCGGCGGGGTGCGGGGTCGGGAGCGCGGCGGGGTGCGGGGTCGGGGGCGCGGCGGGGTGCAGGTTTAGGGGCGCGGTCGGGGGATCCGGCTCGATCGCGGCTTGCAGCGCCGTGACGAATTCCCCGCAGGTGGCGTAGCGATCCGCTGGCTGTTTGGCGATCGCTTTGGCGAGTACGGCGTCGACGCCCGGGGGCAGGTCGTCGAAGTCGAGGCTGACGCGGAGAGGCGGCGCGTTCAGGTGCGCGGCCATGATCGCCGCGAAGCTGTCGCGGGTGAATGGCGGGGATCCGGTGAGGCATCGGTAGGCGACGCAGCCCAGGGCGTACTGGTCCATGGCGCCTTGCGGGGCGGCGCCCTCGAAGCGTTCGGGGGCCATGTAGACAAACGTGCCGACGAGGGAGCCGCTGGTGACCGACCTGCTGTCGAGCTGGCGGCTGAGGCCGAAGTCGGCCAGGTAGACGTGTTCGGGCTGGCCGGGCGAGCTGCCCGGAGCGATGAGGATGTTCGCCGGTTTGACGTCGCGGTGGACCAGGCCTACGCCGTGGGCCGCGTCGAGCGCGTCGGCGACCTGGCGCAGGATGGCGCAGGCGCGCTGGGGGGCCAGGCGGCCCTCCCGCTTGATGAGCGCGGCCAGATCTGTGCCGTCGACGAAGCGCATGGACAGGTACAGCAGCCCGTCGGCCAGGCCGGCGTCGTAGATCGGTATGACATGGGGGTGATCGAGCGCGGCGGCCAGGCGGGACTCGCGTTCGAAGCTGCGGCGAAAGTCCTGGTCATCGGCCAGTTCCTCGGCCAGCAGCTTGAGCGCGACGGTCCTGTCCAAACGCAGATGGGTCGCCCGGTAGACGACCCCCATGCCGCCCCTGCCGACCCTCTCGTCAATCCGGTGGCCAGCCACTGTCGTGCCGATCCAGGAATCCGACGCCACTGCTCCCCCTACGGCCGCGCTCCCAACCTCTCAACCATGAAGAATCAGCATAAGCCGTCATGATGGCTGGGTGGCCGGCAGAACGATCACCTGAACTCCGACTTGGGGGCGTATCCGCCCCCAAGTCGGAGTTCGGGTCAGCGCGGTTGATTCCGCCGCGCGGCGCGGCGGCGGAGGGCGTGGCGCTCGTCTTCGCTCAGGCCGCCCCACACGCCGGCGTCTTGGCCGGTGGCCAACGCCCACTGGAGGCACTGGACGCTGACCGGGCAGCGGGCGCACACCGCCTTCGCTCTGTTGGTCTGGTCAAGCGCGCGACCGCTGGTCCCGACAGGGAAGAACGTCTCGGGGTCCTCGTCGAGACAGGCGGCCTGGGCGCGCCATCCCGACGGGGCCGCTCACTTTGCGCGCTCAACGCGCGTGACCTGCAAGGGAGTGCTCGCTGACCTCGCGGTCCGCGGCGCGCAGCGCCTGCTCGTTGCCGCTGCCGTCGCGTGCGACAGGCCGGTGGGTGCCCTCCCAGCCGCATTCGCAGCGCGCGTACACCTCACCGGCGGCGTAGGCGACGACCGTGGGATTCACCGTCCCCGTCAGGGCCGCCTCGAGGGCTTGGCGGTTATGATCGCCGTGCATGTGGAGTGTCTCCGATCGCTCCCGTGCATGGCCTCGGCGCGGGCGGCGGTGTCACAAGCACCAGTCAAACGGCCTCGCCGGGGCCACGTCAGCTATTGGGCCACAACCATCCCGCCACCCGCCGTTGAGGGCCAATGACCCCCTGACATGGCGAGATGTGTGATCAGCCTGGAGCGTGCGGGCACGCCCAGGCGTCGGCGATGATCTGCCGCGGCGTCGAGCGCGCCGGCCGCCAGCCGAGCCGCGCGCGGATCCGCTCGCTGCTGGCCACCAGCACGGGCGGCTCGTTCTGAGCCGGCCTGTGCCGCACCGGCAGCACTCGCCCGGTGACCGCCTCGACCGCCGCGATCACCTCGGTGAGCGTCACGCCGGTCCCGCCTCCGACGTTGTACACCTCGTGCTGGCCGACTGTGGCGGCGCCCAGCGCGAGGGCGTACGCGTCGGCCAGGTCAGCGACGTGGGTGAACTCGCGGATCACCGAGCCGTCGCCGTTGACCTCCAGGCACGGGGCCGCGCCGCGGGCCACCGCCAGGGCTTTGGGGATGAGCCGGGTCAGGTCGGTGTCCGCGACCCCGCCCGCCGCGCCCGCGGCGTTGAAGCAGCGCAGGCTCACCGCCCCCAGCGCCCCGGCCGCCGCCTGCCAGGCGATCACCTGCTCGGCGGCCAGCTTCGACGCCGCGTACGGGCTGGTCGGCGCCGGGGGATGCGCCTCGCTGACAGGCTGCGGGGCGTCGGGCCCGTAGACCGCCCCGGTTGAGGCGAACACGAGACGGCAGGGCTGGTCGAGCTGGGCCAACGCCTCCAGCAGGTTGACCGTGCCGCCGACGTTCACGGAGAAGTAGCGGAGTGGCTCGGCGAACGACTCCCGCACCCGCGTCAACGCGGCGAGGTGGCAGGCGCCGTCGAACCTGCCGTCCAGCGCGATCCCGCGCAGCCGCTCGCGGTCGAGCAGATCGGCGGTCACGACGGTCGTGCCGGGCGGGAAGCCGAGCTGCGCGCGGTGGGTGAGCGCGGTGACCTCATGGCCAGCGCACGCCAGCCGATCGACGACCGCGCGACCGACGAACCCGCCCGCGCCGGTGACGAGGACGCGCACTACCCGCCCAGCAGCAGCCGGCGGTGCCACCAGGCGAGGTCAAGGCAGGCGGCGCCCGGCGGCGTCATCAACTCAGCCTCCAGGAGCCGGCGCACGGTGGCCTCGGTGAAGGGGATGCCCTCAGCGGCGCGGGCGTGGCGTCCGGCGGCGACCGCGACGCCCTCGCTGTTCGTCTCGACGAAGCCGGCAAAGGCCGAGTCGAACACGTCGTCGTCGATCACCGCGACCGTGAGGATGTCACCGGTCAGCTGGAGTGGGTCGAGTCCGATGCCGAAGCACCAGACGGGCAGCCTCCCCTCGCGTCGCGCCTGGTTCAGGGTGCGGAACGGCTCAGCGCGCTCGTAGTCGATCGGCGAGCTGCCGCTGCCATCGTGCTCGCGGTTCCCGAGAAACTCCTCACTGAACCCGCGCAGGATGTTGCGCCAAAGGTCGAAGTCATTCGCTTGGGCGACCGCCGAGATGGTCGAGGGCTGAAACGCCACCGCGGGCATCACGTGAAACATCCCACCGCCAATGGCCACCCTGGTGGGGTCACGGCGGTGCAGGATGAACGTGGCCGAGGCGCCATGGGGGCGGATCGTCAGGACACTGATCGATAACAGCAGCGCGCGCCGCGCGAGGTCGAGGGGATCTCCAATGAGCCGTCGGAACGGCAGCTCGCTCCACGTGGGGTGTACTGGATCGGCAGTCTGGCGCAGCCAGACCGCGGCCAACTCATGCGCGGCTGCCTCGGAGACGTCGATCATGTCGAAGTAGGTCGTGTGGCCGAACGTGAGCCGGCCGCTGTTCGGTCCCCATTCGACGTCGAGCAGGCGGTAGCTGAGCCGGTTCTCGAACAGCGTGGGACGGTCGAGGTCGCGGATCGCCCGGCTGTAGCGCTCGTAGCGTCCGCCGGCCGCCGTCAGCGGGCGCACGTGCTCGGACTCGGTCTCGGTGCCCGTGACCGTCGCGCTGGGGTGCGCGTCGACCCAGGCGAGCGCCACGTCAGCCAGCTCGACCGGCGCGGTCGGGACCCAGTCGCGCCGTACGAGCAGGGGCGCCCTGCCCAGCCGGTCGGTGTCGGGGTACAGCGAGGCCGCGACCCGCGCCAGCTCGCCGCGGCGGCGGTTGAGGCCCTGGCGCACCAGCCGCCACCGCCACTGGCTCGCGCCGACCGCCGCCGACCGCTCGTCGGCTGGCACCCGGCCGATCTGCGCGGACCCGTCCCGCGGCGCCTGCCCCAGCATGCCGGCCGCGAGCGCGAGCTCCTCGGCCGGCATCCCCAGCCGCTGCGCGATGCGCCGCAGGTGCCCGACGTCGCGGATGCGACGCTGGCCGCTCTCCAGCCTGGAGATATACGACTGGTCGAAGCCGAGGAACTCGGCCAGCTCCAGCTGCGACAGGTCGTGGACGCCCCGGTAGGTCCGCAGGATCTCACCCAGCCCCGGGCTGTCGCAGACACCCGGCGCGGCGGGAACCCACAGCCACACCGGAGCCTGCCCAGGCGTCTGCCCCATCGGCCGCAGTATAGGCCCGCGCCTCGCCGCCCCCCTGGGCGCTGAGCCTCCGGCCGCGCCTTGCCGTCCCTGGGCGCCGAGCCTCCAGCCGCGCCTCTGTGCTGGATCCGCGCAGCATGCTGCGCGGATCCAGCACAGAACCACCCCCCCAGAGGAGCGCGACGCGCGACGCGCACTACCCGCCCAGCAGCAGCCGGCGATGCCACCAGGCGAGGTCAAGGCAGGCGGCCCCCGGCGGCGTCATCAGGTTGGCCTCCAGGAGCCGGCGCACAGTGGCCTCGGTGAAGGGGATGCCCTCAGCGGCGCGGCATGGCGCTCCGGCGGCGACCGCGACGCCTTCGCTGTTCGTCTCGACGAAGCCGGCAAAGGCCGCGTCGAACACCTCGTCGTCGATCACCGTGACCGTGAGGATGTCGCCGGTCAGCCGCAGTGGGTCGAGCCCGATGCTTGAGATCAAGGACGTCGCCCTGGAAGAGCACGGGTCGAGCAGGCGGAAGTGCAAGAATGACACGGGCCTGACGGAAGGCTGCCGGCAAGGTCACCATCGGCACCGGGATGAGGCTGTTGCAAAACGCAGGTCGGGACCGCATGCCTGCGCTGCCGCGTCACCTACGGCTTTTCCGTCAGACCTGACGGAAAGCTGGCGGTCAGTCCGGCGACCGGGCCGCTGCTACCACCCGATCGGTCATATCTGACCAATTCTGCAACAGGCTCGGATGGAGCGAAATGCGCGAGGCCGCTCGCCGTGGTCGAGAGGGGCGTGCTTCCGGAAGACGCTCGTCTACGCTAACGTCTACGTCCCCGCCGGCGTCGTCACCCGCCCGCTTCCAGTCCTCCTGACACGGTGCGATAATTGGTGCGGTGTCGCCAGTCAGTGCTCCTCACCCGCCAGCACCACACAAGAACATCGGGCCGACGCCGTAACCGTCTCGACGGTTGCCGCAAACTCACCCGAGCCACAGCTTTCCTTCGTATGCGAAGGAAAGCTGTGGCTCAACAACGCGGCCGATCCGTTGGC
>JBOGEA010000398.1:0-5181 GCA_050743205.1 Egibacteraceae bacterium
CTTTTAGGTCGCTGCACCCGACGAGGCGCGCCCCCTCCGGTCGCCGACGTCGCGGTTTCGTTAAATGCTGGTGCGGTTTTGGGCGGCAAGGGCCACCCAAAACCGCGCTCGCGCTGCGCGGCTGGCCGCCGCGCCTCTCACACAGTGGTGGCCACCCGAAACCGCGCTCGCGCTGCGCGACTGGCCATCGCGCCTCTCACACAGTGATGGCCACCCCAAACCCGCGCTCGCGCTTCTGGTCGCGCTTTTAGCCCGCGCTCTCTCGGAGCAGGTGGGCGAGGAGGACAAGCTGGGTGATGGCGAGCGGCTCGGCGCGCTGTCCGTCGCGGAGTTCGCCGAGTCCTGGGGGGACCGGATCCGTGCCGCCGAGCGAGTCCCAGATCGCCTTCTCGACGAGGTGGCTGTCCTCTGGGGAGGCATGGCCGTGGACGTGAAGGGCATCGACGGGCCGGCCGTCGTCATCGCGGATGAGTTTGACGTGGACCGTCCGGTTGACGTCGTCGGTGATCGCCGTCGAGAGGTTCGGGTGCTCGATGGTGGGCCGCAGCAGCAGCTCGGCGCTCAGCGGCGTCCCCGGCGGGTCGTCCCGGCCGGCCACGGTGCGGAAGCGGACGACGACGTCGGCGAATGCGCGCTGGGGCCGGATGAAGGCGGCCGACTCGGGCTCACGGCGCTCCAACTCCGCGTCGACCTGCTCGGCCGTATAGCCGCGCTCACCGGTGTCGCGGCTGATCTTCCACGCTCTCCGGATCTCCTCGGGCGGGTCGAGGTAGACGGTGATGTCGAAGCAGGCGCGGCTGAGTTTCGACGTCAGCGGGAGCAGCCCCTCGACCAACACGAACTCTCGAGGCTCGATCAGCTCGGGGCGGACCAGCTGCCCGGTCGAATGGTCGTAGACCGGCTTGAGGATGGGCTGCCCCATGGCCAGGAGCTGCAGATGCTGCTCCATGACCTCCATGTAGTTGCAGTCGGGATGCAGCGGCGTGAACGGCAGTTTCTTGCGCTCCTCGCGGTCGTACCGGTGGTAGTCATCGACGCAGATCGAGACGCTCCGGTCTTCCCCGAGGGCGCTGACGATCCCGCGAGTCAGCGATGTCTTGCCGGCGGCGCTGTCACCGGCGAGTCCGAACATGACGGGCCGGACTCCACCATCGCGAGTGGCCCGTCTCATACGCAGCAGCTTGTCAGGCATGGGCTGCTTACGTTACGGCCGCTCAGCGGCTCCAGGATCCCCCCTATGGGTGGTTCGACGGGTGATGGGCCTCCACATGGCCGCCCACCAAGGCGTAGCATCCAGCCGATGAGCGTCGATCCACTGCGCGTGGTGCTCGTCGATGACCACCAGATGGTGCTCGACGGGCTGAAAGCGATGCTGTCCAGGCATGCGGACAAGGTCGAGGTGGTCGGCGAGGCGAGCACGCGGGCCCGCGCCTTGGAGGTCATCGGCGCGACCGATCCCGACATCGTGCTCCTCGACGTCCGCCTGCGCGGCGAGAGCGGCCTCGACCTGTGCGCGGACATGCTCAAGCGCAAGCCCACCCGCAAGGTCGTCTTCCTCACCGTGTACGACGACGAGCAGTACCTGTTCCAGGCGCTGCGGGTCGGCGCGGCCGGCTTCCTGCTGAAACGGGTCGACGGGCCGGAGCTGGTCGAGCACCTGCAGCGCGTCCAAGAGGACGTGATCGTCGTCGACCCCACCCTCGCCGGCAGGGTCGCGGCCTCTGCGGCACGGCTGCACTCAGGTGAGTTCTGGCCGGGTGCCCACCTGGGGCTGACGCAGCGGGAGAGCGAGGTCCTCGCCCTGATGGTGACAGGCCTTTCGAACAAAGCGATCGCCAGCCGGCTCGTCGTCAGCGAGGAGACCGTCAAAAGCCACGTGCGCGGGATCTACCGGAAGTTCGCGACGGGAGACCGTGCCCAGGCGGTGGCGTTCGCGCTGCGCGAGGGGATCTTCCATTGACCACGGCCGACTTTGACCTGGGCGACGCCGAGCGCGAGCGGCGCCTGCTGCTGCGCATCATCGACCTGATCTCGTCGGGTCAGGAGCTGGGCCCACTGGTCAACAGCGTCGCCGCCCTGATCACCGATGCCACCGCCACCGACGTGTGCTTCGTCCACCTGCTCGACGACAGCGGGCGGATGCTCACCCTGACGGGAGCGACCCCGCCGTTCGACCAGCTCGCCGGCCGCATCCAGCTGGCCGTGGGCGAAGGCGTGAGCGGGTGGGTTGCCCAGCACGGCGAGCCCGTCGTCATCCCCGAGGACAAGCTGGCCGACCCGCGCTACTGGTACATCCCCGAGCTGCATGGCGAGCAGTACGTCTCGATGGCCTCAGTGCCGATGCGCAGCGGACCTGACGTGCTGGTCGGCGTCCTCAACGTCCACACCAGCGTCCGACGAGAGTTCACCCCCCTCGACCTGCACCTCCTCTCTTCCATCGGCAGCCTGGTCGCGGGCGCGATCTCCAGCGCCCGCCTCCACCGCCGGCTGGCCGAGCGGGAGCACGCGCTGCAGCGCTTCGCCGAGCGCACGGTCGCGCTGCAGGAGCGGGAGCGGCGCCGGCTCGCCGCCGAGATCCACGACGGGATCAGCCAGCGGATCGTCGGGCTGGCGTTCCACCTGTCAGCAGCCGCCGACGCCGTGACCACCGACGCCACGTTCACGGCGGCTCAGATCGGGGCCGCCCGGGCGCTGGCCGTCGCCGCGCTCGACGAGACCCGCGTCGCGATCGCCGGCCTGCGCCCGCCCGTGCTCGACGACCTCGGCCTCGCGGCCAGCCTGGAGAGCCTCGCCCGCTCGATCCCCGACGTCGACGTCGAGGTCGACGTCGAGGTCAACGCGGCGGGCCTGCCCGAGCACGTCGAGACCGCGCTCTACCGGATCACCCAAGAGGCGCTGCAGAACATCGCCAAACACGCCGCCGCCGCTCACGCCCGTGTCGAGCTGCGCGCCGACCAGGACCGCGTCCGGCTGCGGGTCCGCGACGACGGCCGCGGATTCGCCACCGACCCCGACGGGTCAAACCAACCCGTCCGCTCCCTGCGCCACTCCGCCGGCCGCACCACCTACGGCCTGGCCAGCATGACCGAGCGCGCCGACCTCATCGGCGCCCGCCTCCACGTCGCCTCAACCCCCGGCCAAGGCACCACCGTCACCGTCACCCTCCCCCCCTGACGGCCGCGGCTGATGGCAGCTCACAACCGCTCAGGCTCCGGCCTGGCCTTCGTCTGTGCGTACATCCGCCGTACGAATGCCGCCCGCCCGCATGCTGGCCCTGCACGCCGGAGTCCTCAGCCCGCATACGCCCGGCGTGGTCAGCAGCGCGGCCTCCGCGGCGTCCGGAGCTGGAACAACTCGGGGCGGTGCAACGCCGAGGCAGGCCAGCGTCGATGCCGTCGAAGTCTGGGGCCGCGCATGCAGCCACCGCGTGGCGGCTTCCGCCCGGCCTGCTCATGGGCGAGCGCGACGACCGCGCCCGCCGACGCTCCGAGCGCCGCGTCGAAGCCGCCGCGTTTCCGCGGGAGAAGCCGCTGCGCACCTCCGACTTCGACATCGACCCCAACGTCGACCCTGCCGTCAGCCACACCCTGGCCACCCGCGCGTGGGTCAGGAAGGGCCTGCCGCTGCGCCTCATCAGCGACTCCGCCCGGGACCGGCAAGTCCCACCTGCTCATCGCTCTGGCACCGAGGCCGCCACGGCCGGGTTCCGGGTCCGCGACACCCCGGCCACGAAACTGGTCAACGAGCTGGTCGTAGCCGCCGACGACATGGTCCGGACCAAGACCATCGCCCGCTACGGCCGGGGCGACCTGCTCTGCATCGACGAACTCGGCTGCATGGAACTCGACCGCCGCGGCGCCGAACTGCTCTTCCAAGCACTCACCGAACGCGAGGAGAAAGCCTCCGTCGCCATCGCCTCCAACGAGTCCTTCGCCGGCTGGACCAAGACCTTCACCGGCCACGTCTCTGCGCCGCCATCGTCGACCGCCTCGCCTTCGGCGCCGACTCCCACAGCCGAGCACGCCAGGACCAACCGTGACCGACTCGGCACTGCCCGGCGCGATCCAACTGCCCGACGGCGCTTTAGTCCGCGGTCGCGGACTTCGCTCTGCCGCGCCGGCTGGACCGTCACCAGAATATGGCCTCTATCTCGGCACCCGCCGGCTCCGCCGCCGCCACCGGCTGCCCTGGCCCCAGCAGTGGATCGACTGGCCCGACTTCCTCCTTCCTCGCGACTTTGGCCACGCCATCGACCTCATCCACACGCTGCATGACCACGCACACGCGGGTATGCGAGTCGAAGTCGCCTGCGGCGGCGGCGTCGGCCGCACCGGCACCGTCATCGCCTGCCTCGCCGTCCTGGCAGGGCAGTCACCCGCCGACGCCATCAGCTGGACCCGAGCCACCTACCACCACCGCGCGATCGAAACCCCATGGCAACGCAGGTGGATCACACGCTTCGCCGCCCAGTGACACCCTCAACCGAACCGCCACCGCGGTCACTTCTGACCAACATTGATCACGCATCTGATCAACACGTGCGGTCACAACACACAAACATCCGCAGCCGCTTCACGCCCGCCACAGTCGCGTCGACCTGCCGAGTCGGTTCGCGGGGTTTCGCGCCCAGCTCGTCGAGTTTGGCTTTGAGCGCCTCTGGGGTCAGCACGGCGGGGGCTGTCGCCGAACCGGCGCCGTACGGCTGCCCAGTCGTGCTACCGGCCATTGGGCACGAGGGGAGCTTCGCTCGCTGCTCGGCGCTGTGCTCCGGGGAGAAGCAGCGCACCCGGCCCACGAGGGGCCGGGCGGGTTATGCGTTCGGGTTATCCCTTCGGCCCGCTTTCCGCAGGCAGCGCTGACCAGGGCAGAAGCCTTTGAAGACGCATGTTCGACCTCCACAGCACTGCCGTGATCAGCAGGAGATCACCAGCCGGATGTGCCGCTTGTCGATGACCAGCCCGTTGGCCAGCTGCTCGTCTGGGGCGCCTGCCGGGTAGGCGGTGATGAGGGGCTGGGCGGTGCGGTCGCGGTCCCAGGCGCGGATCTGCTCGCACAGGCGGTCCGCGAGCTGTGGGCCGGCGGGGCCGTGGCCGATCGCGCCGAACTCCCATCAGCGTTCGGTGGCGTCCTGGTCGAGGCGGCGCAGGGCGAGGTGGGCCAGGCTGGCCCCCTCGACCAGGG
>JBOGEA010000399.1:0-5180 GCA_050743205.1 Egibacteraceae bacterium
CGTTTCCGGAAACCGGACCTAAGCCGACACACCTCGGGCACGCCGCGGGCCGGAGCGGGCGCGGTCGCGCGGGACGTGGGCGGGCCGCGGGTGGGCCAGCTCGGAGACCGCCGGGACCGTGAGCAGGACGGTCAGCGCGCAGAAACCGCTGGTCAGGATGCCGGCGACCTGCGCCGCGAGGGCCGGTGAGGTCAGGAACGCCTCCTGCAGGCTGGGCCAGGCGGTGGCCAGGTCGGGCTGCATCGGTGAGAACAGGCCGAGCAGGATCACCGGCCCGCCGTGGATCAGGTCGGCGAGCGCGAGCACCACCACACACTGCAGCAGGTGCAGCGGCAGGGTCCCCCGCCACGCCGGGCGCCGCGCCAGCGCCAGGAACACGAACGGCGTGAACCAGGCGAAGTAACGGGCAGCGAACGTCGAGAGCGCGAAGAAGCCGGCGTGGAAGACGAGCAGCCAGACCCACAGCTCGCCGATGACAGCAGGCCGCCCCCACCAGCCCAGCGCCCGCCCCGCCAACACCCCGTACAGCAGCAGCGCGAACAGCACGAACAGGTAGACCTGGCCGGGCCCGGCGACCGGGATCGTGTAGGCGAACAGCGTTGAACCCGTCTCGAAGTCCCGCAGCCTCCCCAACTCTCCCGCCGACCCCGCCAGCAGCGCGTTGGCCGCCATGACCACGCCCAGCGGCGCCAGCGCCGCCGCCGCCCAGGCGGCCTGCGCCAGGGGCCGGCGGACCACGACCAGCGCGAACACGGGCACGAGCAGCAGCGGATAGGTCCGCATCGTGATGGCCAGGCCCAGCAGCAGCGCGCCCAGCCATACCCTGTCGCGCTCGCAGGCCAGCAGCGCCCCGACCACGAGCACGACTGGGAACATCTCATAGCGGCCGAACACGTACGACGCGTACAGGCCGATCGGGGAGAGCATCCAGAACGCCCACGCGCGCCGCACGGACCGGGAGTCCGCGTGCCGGGCGAGACACAGCAGCATCAGCCCCGCTCCCAGATCGGCCAGAAGGTAGGGGACCTTCAGCACGAACAGCGTCCGGTACGTCCACGGCTGGGTGGAGAACCAGCGCGTGACCTGCGGCGCGAGCGCGCCCCAGTCCGCGAAGAACCAGGGGTCCGTCCACACGACGTCGGGCGGCGGGAGCAGGGGGCCGGCCGCCAGCAGCCACGCGGCGTGGACGTAGTGGGCGCCCATGTTCACGAGGTAGTCGCCGAACAGGCGCCCGTCGTAGGCGATGAGGTGGGCGCGCCAGTAGACGGCGAGGAGGTCGGGGTTCACGGCGAACGGCATCAGCGCGAACCGGACCGCCAGCCCCACCCCCAGCCAGCCGAGCAGCGGCCCACACCGAGCCGGATCCCGCAACGCGCTCACTGGCGCCTCGCGCGCAGGAAGTTGCGCAGGTGCAGCAGCGCGAGCTTGGCGCCGCCGCTGCGGTAGTAGTGCACGATGCGCTTGGTGTAATGCCACGGGGTCTTCTTCAGGACGACGTCGTCGACCGAGATGTACCGGTACGGCTTGCCGACTCGGTCAGGGGCCCGGCGAGGGTTGCGGCAGAACTCCAGGATCGGCGCGAGCGAGCGCTCCCACGTCATGTCAGGCGCCAGACGCTCGACGTTGGCCTGGCAGGTCTCGTACAGGCCACGGTCGTCGCGCAGCCGTTTGATCGCGGCCACGATCGCGCCGACGTCATCGGGCGGCACCGTCAGGCCGAGCCCGTGGCTTTTGACCATGCGGGACAGCGAGTCGCCTTGGGTCGCCAGGATCGGCAGGCCGGTCCACAGGTAGTCGAGGATGCGGGTGCGGTAGCTGAACGCGGTCTCGATGTGCTCGAAGTGCGTCGAGACGCCGAGGTCGGCCTCCAGCAGGTAGTCGGCGCGCCGCTCGTAGGGCACCCAGCCGGGGTTGAAGAACACGTGCGCATCGAGCAGCCCCAGCTGCTGGGCCAGCCGGCGCGCCTCGCCGGCCATCCGCATCTTCGGCACGGCCGGGTTGGGGTGCCCGCTGCCCATGAAGAACAGCTTGACGTCGGCGTACTCCCGCGCGACCTCGCCGACGGCGCGGATCAGCGTCAGCGGATCGAACCAGTCGTAGATGCCGCCGCCCCACAGCAGCAGGAAGTCGTCCTCCCCGATCCCGGGCACGACGCCGCGCAGGACCTTGTCGACCTTGACCGGCGGTGCGTCCGGCAGGCCGAACGGAGCGACGCCCAGCAGCGATCGCAGCGACGCGTCGTGATCGTAGGTCGCGGGGTTGATGCGCTGCAGCGCCGACAGCTGGCCCAGCCAGAAGTCGCGCTGCTTCTCCGAGGCGCAGACCAGGAAGTCGCCGCGCTCGAGTTGGCGGTTGAGCACGCCGACGTCGGATTTCGTCAGGACGAACCGCTCGACCGGCGGGTCGGCCTTGCGCAGTGTGAGGCCCTCGAGGTGGAACGGGTCGTAGATGTCCACGAGCACTGGGACGTCCGCCTGCTCGATCTGGGGGAACGAGTGCATCGCGAAGCCCTGGAAGATCACGACGTCGACCTCGCCGAGCAGCGCGGCGATCAGGCCGCTGGAGGCCCGCACGGTGCGGAAGCGGTCCGTCGCCAGCCCGATCGGCTGGGTCGACGCGAGCGTGACCTCGTGCTCGCGGGCCAACAGCTTGGCCATCTCCCAGCAGCGGATCGCCGGCCCGGCCATGCGCTCGCTGATCGTGTCCTCGGTGACGATCAGCACGCGGCTGGGGGCGTGGAGCTTGGCGGGCAGGTCGAAGGCCTCGACCAGGGCCCGGAACGTCTGCAGGTACTCCCTGCCGTCGACGTTGGGGCGCAGCGCCTCCTCGAACAGCCGCAGCGCGGTCCGGTCGGGGCGCACCCGGCGGGTCTGCACCCACTTGCGCTTGGCCCGCAGCCGGTCGAGGTCCAGCGCGAAGTCCCGGATCGCGGCCAGGTGCGCCCCCGCGACGGGCCCGATCGCCACGTCGCCGATGGGACTGGTGTCGCCGGTGATGCGGTAGTCGGGCAGGGGCTGCTCCAGATCGTGGAGGCCCCGGGACAGCGCGAGGATCAGGGCGGCGGGCAGCACCGACGCAAGCGTCTCGTCGCCGTAGTTCTTGAAAATGGTCATGAGCGCGTTGCGCTCAAGGAGGTAGCGCTCGCGCGCGTACCCGAACCGCTCGATCGTGCCGTGATGGCGGTGGTAGACCTTCGACGAGGGCACGTAGACGACCTCGTACCCCAGCAGCCACAGCCGCCACCCGAAGTCCACGTCCTCGAAGAACGCGAAGTAGTCGGGGTCGAACCCACCCGTCCGGCGGAACACCTCGGTGCGGACGATCATCGCACCGCCGGACGCGAACAGCGTCTGGCGGCGCACGCCCCGCTCCTCGTCGGGCTCGCTGCGCTTACGCGCGTAGCCGTGCCCGTAGAAGGCCATCTGCCCGCCGGCGTAATCGATCGAGCGGCGGTCCTCGCCCAGGATCCTGCTGCCGACGCACGCGATCCCCTCGTGCATCTCCAGGACCGTCACAGCCTCCCGCAGCCAGCGCGGGTCGGCCTCGGCGTCGTTGTTGATCAGCGCCAGGAACTCGCCCCGCGCCAGCTTCGCGCCCTGGTTCACCGCCGGCGAGAATCCCGTGTTGTGCCTGTTCACGGCGATGCGCACATGGGGGAACGCAGCCCGCACGTACTCGACCGAGCCGTCGGTCGACGCGTTGTCGATCAGGATCAGCTCCAGGCGGTCCCGCGGGTACTCCAGCTCGCACAGGCTGGCCAGGCACCGCTCCAGGTACTCCCGGCCGTCCAGGTTCACGACGACGACGCTGGCTCTCGGCCAACGGCGGGCTGCGCGCATGAGAGTGGGGGGCTCCTGCCGATCTAGTACCGACGTGAGCTTCGAGTCTGCCATACCCGCGGGTACGCTCCCGCTCTCTTCAATGGCCAGGCCCAGCGTGTACCTGTCGGTCGTCGTCCCCGTCTACGACGAGGTCGACTGCCTGCCGGCGCTTCACGACGAGCTGTTGGAGGCGCTCGACCTGCTCGGCCGGGCGGCCGAGATCGTCTACGTGGACGACGGGTCGACGGACGGGTCGACCGAGCTGCTCCACAAGCTGCAGCTCGAGCGCCCTGACCTCGTGCGCGTCGCCGTCCTGCGGCGCAATTTCCGCAAGTCCGGCGCGCTCGCGGCCGGCTTCGCGTTGGCGCGGGGCCGGCTGCTGTGCACGCTGGACGCGGATGGGCAGGACGCGCCGGCGGAGATCGGCAAGCTGCTCGCCATGGTCGAGGGGGACGCCTACGACCTGGTTGGCGGGTGGCGGCGGACGCGCGCTGACCGCCTGACGAAACGGGTCATGTCCCGCTGCTACAACGCCGTCACCCGCGGCTTGACTGGTTTGGCCCTGCACGATTTCAACACCGGGCTGAAGCTGATGCGCCGCGAGGTGGCCGACGAGCTGCCGCTGTACGGCGAGTTCCACCGGTTCCTGCCCGTGCTCGCCCACGACCTGGGCTTCAGGGTCGGCGAGGTCCCCGTCGCCCACCGCCCCCGCGCGGCCGGACGGTCGAAGTACCGCTCGCCCACGCGGTTCCCCAAGACCCTCCTCGACCTGCTCACCGTCCTGTTCCTCACCCGCTTCGCCGATCGGCCGCTGCACCTGTTCGGCGGGCTGGGCGCCGCGCTGTCCGCCGCCGGCCTCGCCGTCCTGGCCTACCTGTCCGGGCTGAAGCTGCTGACGGGCGCCGGCATCGGCGCCCGCCCCCTGCTCACGCTCGGCGTCCTCTGCCTGCTCGTCGGCGCCCAGATGATCGGCATCGGCTTCATCGGCGACGTCCTGCGCCACTCGACCGCCCGCCACCACCCCCCCTACCGCATCCGCGAAACCTTCGAATGACGCACCCCAACTCCGACTTAGGGGCGTATGCGCCCCAAAGTCGGAGTCAGGGTGCGGGTCCGGTGCGGGCTCTCGTCGTCACCCACGTGTTCCCACGATGGGAGGGGGACCCGTCCGCGCCGTTCCTGCTCACCTGGGCGCGGGCGCTGATCGCCGCGGGCGCGCGGGTTGCGGTGGTCGCCCCTTGGGACCCGGGCCTGCCAGCCAGGCGCGAGGTCGGCGGCGTGCCGGTGCGGTTCGTGCGCTACGGGCCGGCGCGGCTGGCCTACCAGGGCGAGATGCACCTGCTCGCCCGCCGCCCTTGC
>JBOGEA010000400.1:0-5163 GCA_050743205.1 Egibacteraceae bacterium
GGGTTGGTGTTGTGCCGGGCAGGCGGCCGCATGGGCCTGCCGGCGGGGGTGCTGGCGGTGGATGTGGACACGGTGGTGTTGGACGGGTACGGGACGGAGGATCTGCCGTCGTTGGTGGGGCCGGAGCATGTGGCGTATGTGGTGTACACGTCGGGGTCATCGGGGGCGCCGAAGGGTGTGATGATCCGTCATCGGGCGGTGTCGAACCGGTTGCCGTGGCAGGCGGGGGTGTTGGGGTTGGGGCCCGATGATGTGGTGTTGCACAAGGCGCCGTTGGGGTTCGACATTTCGATCAACGAGATTTTTCTGCCGTTGGTTGCGGGCGCGCGCCTGGTGGTGGCGGCTCCGGGCCGGGAGGCTGATGTCCGCTATCTGTTGGATCTGGTCGCGGAGCGGCGGGTGACGTTTGTGTATGTGGTGCCGTCAATGTTGGATGTCATGTTGGAATTTGACGATGTGGGGGTGGTGTGTTCGTCGTTGCGGCATGTGTGGTGTGGTGGTGAGGCGCTCACACCGCGGTTGTATGCGCGGTATCGGGGCAGGTTGAGGGCGCCGTTGTATCACGGGTACGGGCCGGCGGAGGCGACGATCGGTGTGTGCTATCAGAAATATGCGGATGATCGCGTGGAGGGTGGGGTGTCGATTGGTCGGCCGAACCCGAACACTCAGTTGTATGTATTGGACGCGGGGTTGTGTCCGGTTCCGGTGGGGGTGGTTGGGGAGTTGTATATCGGTGGGGTGCCGTTGGCGCGCGGGTATGTGAATGCGCCGGGGTTGACGGCGCAGCGGTTTGTGGCGGATCCGTTCGGGTCGGCGGGTGGGCGGCTGTACCGCACGGGTGATCTGGGCCGGTGGCGGGCGGACGGCGGTTTGGAGTTCGTGGGCCGCAATGATGAGCAGGTCAAGATCCGCGGGTTCCGCATCGAGTTGGGCGAGGTCGAGGCCGTTCTTGCACAGCATCCTCAGGTGGCACAGGCCGCGGTAATCGCTACCGACGCTCATGTCTCTGGACCAAGGCGTCTGGTCGGTTATGTGGTTCCTGCTCAGATGGACGCAGCGGACCGTGCCCGGGTGGAGCGCGAGCAGGTCGACGAGTGGCAACAGGTTTACGACACCGAGTACACCGCAACCCCCACTGCTCTATTGGCTGAGGACTTCTCCGGCTGGAACAGCAGCTACGACGGCCAACCGATCCCACTCGCGCATATGCGTGAGTGGCGCGACACGACCGTGGCACGCATCCGGACACTGCGACGCGATCCGAATCGGGGCGGTCGCGTGTTGGAGATTGGGGTCGGCAGCGGGTTGCTGCTGTCGCAGTTGGCGCCGGACTGTGACTGCTATTGGGCCACCGATTTCTCTGCCGCGGTCATCGACAAACTACGCGCCGATCTGACCCGTAACCCGGAGTTAGCGTGGCGGGTGGAGCTGGCCTGCCAGCCCGCCCACGTGATCGACGGGCTGCCCGCAGGCTTTTTCGACACCGTCATCGTCAACGGCGTCATCATGCACTTCCCCAGCGTTGACTACCTCACCGACGTGCTGTCCAAGGCCATGACGCTGACGGCTCCTGAGGGGGCAGTGTTCGTCGGCGACGTGCGCGACCTGCGCCTGCTGCGCTGTTTCCACACTGCGGTCCAGCTAGCCCGAACCGACGCCGCCGCCGATGTGGCGCAGGCGCGCCAGGCGATCGAACGCAGTATCAGGTTGGAGCGGGAGCTGCTGGTCGCCCCCGACTACTTCGCGCATCTGCCCGAGCATCTGCCGGACACCGCCGGGATCGACATTCGTATTAAGCGGGGCTGGTCTCACAACGAGATGACCCGTTACCGCTACGACGTCGTCGTGCGCAAGGCTCCGGCTGAGGTCGTGTCATTGGGCGACGCTCCGCAGCTGGTCTGGGGTGTCGAGGTTCCTGATGTCGAGGCGCTCCAGGGATATCTCGATGACTGCCAGCCCGACCGGCTTCGGGTGAGCCGAATCCCCAACCCGCGTGTGGCGCCCGAGATGGCCGCGCTGCGCGCCCTCGAAGACCACAGCTCGATCACCGACGTCCTGCGCGTGCTTCACATCCGCGACGGTGTCGAGCCGGAGACACTGCACGAGGTTGGTGAGCGTCTGGGATACCGGGTCGTGTGCACCTGGGCCGACACGCCCGATGGCGGCTACGACGCGCTGTTTGTCACAGCGCGAGGAGATGCGCTGAACGAGGTGTACCGCCCCGCCGCCATTAGAAAACCGTTGGCGGCCTACGCCAATGACCCGGTCGCGGCCCGCCAGACCGATGCGCTCGTCCCACAGTTGCGGGAGCATCTGCAACAGCGGCTGCCCGAGTACATGGTGCCGGCCGCGTTGATGGTGCTGAACCGGCTGCCGTTGACGCCGAGTGGGAAGCTGGACCGCTACGCCCTGCCTGTGCTGGATCCGGCTCCGACCATGTCCAGCCGGGCGCCGGAATCGCCCCAAGAACAGGTCTTGTGCGAGTTGTTCGCTGAGGTGCTGGGGTTGGAGCGGGTCGGCGTCGACGACAACTTCTTCACCCTGGGTGGGGACAGCATCATTTCGATTCAACTGGTCAGCCGGGCGCGCAGGGCTGGAATGATTATCAGCCCACGGGATGTGTTTGAGCATAAAACGGTGGCGGGGTTGGCCTCGGTGGCCGCCGACGCGGCCGGCACGGTTGTCGAGGCGACCGACGCTGGAGTAGGTGTGGCGCCCCTGACGCCGGTCATGCGCTGGCTGTGTGAGCGTGGCGGTCCGATCGACCGATTCAGCCAGGCGGTGGCAGTGCAGGCGCCGGCTGGTCTGGACCGGGATCGTCTGGTTGGGTTGGTGCAGTCGGTGTTGGACCGTCATGACCTGCTACGCGCCCGTCTGGAGCGCGATGGTGGGGAGTGGGTGCTGCGGGTGCTGCCTGTCGGGTCGGCCACGGCCGAGACGTGCATCACATGGGTGGACGCCGCCGGGTTGGACGAGCAGGGCCTGCGACGGCTGACCGCGAGCGAGGAGGCGGCAGCGCAGGCCAGGTTGGCTCCGCGGGTCGGAGTGATGGTCCAGGCGGTGTGGCTGGACTGTGGGCCTGCGCGGCCCGGCCGGCTAATCCTCTGCATCCATCATCTGGTGGTTGACGGGGTGTCGTGGCGGATCCTGCTGGAGGACCTGGCGGCGGGTTGGGCGCAGGTGGCGGCGGGCCAGCCGCCGGTGTTGGAGCCGTGCCCGACGTCGTTTCGACGGTGGGCGCAGCTACTCACCGAGCAGGCGCAGGATCCGGCGCGGGTGGACGAGCTGCCGATGTGGACAGCGATGTTAGACGGCGGGGACCCGTTGCTGCGCGATCGGCCACTGGACTCGGCCGGTGACACCGTCGACGCCTGTCAGGAGGTGTGGTTGACGCTGCCGGGGGGGCGCGCTGGGCCGCTGTTGGCCAGCGTGCCGGCCGCCTTCCACGTCGGGGTGGACGATGTGCTGTTAACCGGTTTGGCGTTGGCGGCGGCGTCGTGGCGTGGCGTGGACGAGCATGGCTCGGTGCTGGTGGATGTGGAGGGGCATGGCCGCCAGGAGCAGATCGTCGAGGGGGTGGATCTGTCCCGTACGGTGGGCTGGTTCACCGGTGTGTTCCCGGTGAGCTTGGATGTGGGCGGGATCGACGTGGACGAGGCGTTGGCTGGCGGGCCGGCGGCGGGTGTGGCGCTCAAAAGGGTCAAAGAGCAGCTGCGCGCCGTGCCCGACCGTGGTCTGGGCTGGGGCCTGCTGCGCTACCTCAACCCCCAGACGGAGGCGGTTCTGGCAAGGCTGCCGGTCCCGCAGATCACGTTCGCCTACCTGGGCCACGTCGCTGTCCCTGACCATGTCGATTGGGCGATGGTTCGCGACTCTGAGTTGTTGTGGGGCGACCTGCCTATGTCGCATAGTCTGCGGGTCACGGTGTGGACGGAGGATCGGCCTGACGGGCCGGCGCTGCACGTCAGATGGGTGTGGCCGGGGGGGCTGCTGGCCGAGGACGCGGTGCGGGAGTTGGCGCAGGGTTGGTTCCAGGCGTTGGACGCGCTGGCGGTGCATGCCGCTCGGCCTGGCGCGGGCGGCCACACTCCCTCGGACTTCCCGCTGGTCTCACTATCGCAGGAAGAGCTGGACAGCCTGGTCGCGTCCGCGCCCGACCTGGTCGAGGTGCTGCCGCTGTCACCGCTGCAGGAAGGGCTGCTGTTCCACAGCCTGTTGGACGACGACGGCCCCGACGTCTACACCACCCAGCGCATTCTCGAGCTGGACGGCAACTTGGACGCGGCTGTCTTGCAGGCCGCCGGCCAGGCTCTTTTGGACCGCCACTCCAACCTGCGGGCCGCGGTCCGGCGCACCACTGAGGGCCGCTCCGTTGCCGTCATCCCCCGCCATGTGCGCCTGCCGTGGCGGGTGGTCGACCTGTCCGGGGTTGACCCGGCCATCCGGGAAGCCGAGGCAGCCCGTCTGTTCGCGGAGGAGCGCAGCCGCCGGTTCGACCTCGCCCAACCGCCCCTGATGCGCATGCTCCTCGTGCGCCTGGGCCCCAGACGCCACCGCCTCGCCCTCACCGATCACCACATTCTCTTGGATGGTTGGTCAGAGCCGCTGGTGCATCAGGAGCTGTTCGCACTGTACGCCAACGGTGGGGATCTTGCCGCGCTGCCTCCTGCCACGCCGTATCGTGACTATCTGGCGTGGCTGGCGACCGCGGACCGTCCGGCCGCTGAGGCCGCCTGGCGTGAGGCGTTGGCTGGGCTGGAGGAGCCCACGTTGGTGGCTGGCGCTGACTGGCAGCGGCAGCCGCTGGTCCCCGACCGGGTGGCGGTGGAGCTGTCCGAGGAGCTGACCGCCGCGCTGACCGGTCAGGCCAGGCGGCTGGGGGTGACGCCCAACACGGTGGTCCAGGGGGCGTGGGGCATCCTGTTGGCCCGTCTGACGGGTCGTGACGATGTGGTCTTCGGTATCACGGTGTCGGGTCGGCCCGCTGAGCTGGCCGGTGTGGAGACCATGGCCGGGCTGCTCATCAACACGGTGCCGGTGCGTGTTCGGCTGCGGCCCGGGGAGCCGGTGGCGCAGGTCCTGACCCGCTTGCAGGCTGAGCAGGCGGGGCTGTTGGCCCATCATCATCTCGGCTTGGCCGACATCCAACGGCTGGCCGGTCTG
>JBOGEA010000401.1:0-5153 GCA_050743205.1 Egibacteraceae bacterium
TGTGCGCTCCTGGCTGCCAGCCAGAGCAGGCGCTTGGCGTACCGCAGCCACCCCAGGACAACTGGGGACAACCCACGGCGCTGACCGTCCCCAGCGGCCCAGGCGGGGCGGATAGGACATAGTCGACAGAGGCCGCCCGAGCCGGGCGGCCTCCTCTTTCGGTAGGTCGGCTCAGGCCCCCGCGCGGAGCCGCTCGTCAAGCTCGCGCACGCAGTCCAGGTCATTCCAGGCCGGGTCCATGCGCTGGCGCAGCGTGCCTACGCGCCAAATCCCTGGCGCATAGCCAAGCGGCCGCGCGGAATCGGCGGCGTCGCCTATCGCGGCGCAGGCGCCCTCGGGCTGGGCGCAGTCCACTCGGACCGCGCCGAGGCAGCACAATGCGTTGATGCGCTGGCGGCCGTTCTGCGCCCGGGCGAGTTCGTCGGACACCGCGCGCTCGGCCTCGTCCAGCCGCCCGGCAAGACCGGCCACCCGCCCAATCGACGACGCCGCGGTTCCCGGCCACGAAGGCGCTCAGCTGTGCGCCCTGCTGTGCGCCCACGGGCTGGACGACGCCGCTGCCGGGCTGCGTCAAGCGCATCGGCGGCGTCGTGACGCGGTCCAGACGCTGCGCCGGCTGGTCGATCTGGACCGGCGCGGTCTGCTCGACGCGACCGCGGTCGGCGGCTGTCTGGGCGAGGCGGCCGAGGATCTGGCCGCCGCCGGGCGGGGCAGGCCCGCCCTTGCACTCTCTGGTATCCCCCGCGCGGCGTCTCAACTGGCGGCGGCTGCGCAGCCGCCCTTGAAGCAGTAGGGAAACTCCTCAAAGCAGTAGGGAAACTCCTCACGCGCATCGGGGCACGCACAGCGAAACAACACCCCCGGTTGAGGACGGGACGATGCGCATGATGAAGAAGGGAGGATGTCAGCGGGACATTTGGTTCGCGTGGCTGGTCAGGATGGGAAGCCGTGACGGGCCGTATCGTCAGGCTGAAAATCTCGCTACTATTCGCTTTGCGGGTGTCTTTGAGGAGGTCTGGCAGGTGGCTGGTCGTGTGGTACCGATGCGGGTCGGTGGGGTTGAGCTGCTGGTCGAGGCCAGCCCTGTGGCCGGTTCGGAGCCGACCTCCATGTTGGGGCGGGCGCAGGAGGCGGTGGCCGACGCGTTCGAGCGGGCACAGACGGCCATCGTCGCTGTGGCGTCGTCAACGGTCGACGTGATCGCGCAGATGGAAAAGCGGGCCGTGCGGCCGGATCAGGTCGAGGTCACCTTTGGTCTGAAGTTCTCCGCGCAGGGCAACGTGATCATGGCCGGGGCCTGCGGTGAGGCGACACTTGAGGTGAAACTGCTGTACCAGCACAACCACGGACCTGAGGCCGGCTCGGCAGCAGCCACCGCGTCTGGCTGAGTGACCCGACATGGGGGCTGATCAGCGGGTGCCCGGGTTCTTGGGGCGGGTCCTGACCGAGTCGGGAGACCCAATCGGTACTTGTTTCCAGGTCGAGCCCGGTGTGCTGGTGACGGCATGGCACGTGGTTGACGACCTGGGTGCTGGTGACGAGGACGCCACCGTGCGAGTCGACCCGCTGCAGGGCGGGACGTCGACCGTGGCCCGGGTGGCGCGCGTCGATCCTGTGCATGACCTGGCCGTTCTCCTCATGCAAGGCAACGCTCTGCCCGCGTGCGTGGCGGGTCTGGCCGCAACCGACGAGATCGAGATGGACACGCGGCTGTCGATCACCGGGGTCTCAGAGCTGCCAGATCCTGAGCACTCCTACAGATTCCTGAATGCCTCGGCAAAGTGGCGCGGCGGCACGACCCGGGATGACCAGGTCTCCTTAGGGCGCCTGGAGGCATCAGGCGTGGTCCGGGGGATGAGCGGAGCGCCTGTGCTGTGTGACGGGGTGGTCGTGGGGGTCGTCTCGGCCCGGTACAACAGCGCGGACGGCTGGGGGCGGGACTCAGTGTGGGTGGCGCGGGTAGAAGACCTCGCTGCCCTGCTGGACGGGATCGCCGAGGTGGAGGTGACCCGGTGGCGGTGGCACTCCTCAGTTGAGTTGACGTTGGCCGTCGACGCCCACGCTGTCAAGCTGTCAGGGGCGGGCGTGGCGGTGGTGGCCGAGCACCCAGGGGTGACGCCGGCACTGGCCGACGCTGTGCGGGGCCTGGCCAGGGTACGGGCGGGATTGACCGCCGTCCGTCGGCAGCCACAGGCGGCGGCAGCAGGCGTCTCCGGGGTCGCGGCGTCGCCAGAGGCGGTGGGCCGGTTGATGGCGGGCTGCTTCCTGCCCGGCCCGGTTGCTCGCGGTCTGGCTGAGGTGATCACGAACGCGCAGCGCCAGTGGGCAGCGGTGCGTCTCGGCGTCCGCGCCCACCCCGACCTGCAAGCCCTGCCTTGGGAGGCGTTGTCGGAGCCGGGGGGCAGGGGGCCTGTGGCCTTACACCCACTGATGACGGTGTACCGCCAGTGTGAGGCCGCGCCCGTGGACGCCTCACCCGGACCGTTGCGGATCTTGATCGCGATCTCCTCGCCGCTGTCGGGCGGCGGCAGCGTGTTGGACTACGAGCGGGAGCTGCGCAACGTGCTCGCAGCCGTCCGCAGCGCCCGCCAAGGCCGCGCCCACGTGCGGATCGTGCACTTCGCCACCACTGGCCAGATCAGGCAGGCGTTACGGCAAGAGCCGGCGCACGTGCTGCATCTGTCAGGGCATGGCAGGCCGGGGCTTATGGAGCTGGAGGGCGATGACGGCAACGCACGGCTCGTCACCGCCGACCAGCTCGTCGAGGAGGCCATTCCCCCCGGGCGGATGCCGCCAGTGATCGCGCTGGCCGCGTGTCATACCGATGTCGCGACCGCCTCAGGTGATCCGTCGTTCGCCGCCCGGCTCATCGGGCTCGGCGCCCGTGTCGTGATCGGCACTGAGACGTCGGTCACGGACGTTTACGCCACTCGCCTGTTCACCCGGATCTACGGCATCCTGGCCACCGCGGAGCGGCCTGACATCGTGGAAGCCGTCGCCGATGCCCGCCGCGCCATCCAGCGGGAGCTGGTCAATTCACCGGACGAACGCGAGCGGCGGCTCGCCGCTTTGGGCGAATGGGCTGTGGTCACGGTGCTGGCCGGCTCCGGCTCGGCGCTCGTCTTTGATCCCACGATGGACGCGGCTGCGGTCAGTGGGTCAGCGGCAAGCCCGCGCCGATCCGCCGGGCTGGCTGCGCGTCAGGTCGGTGAGTTCGTGGGTCGACGTCGCGAGCAGCGGCGATGGCCAGCCCAGCTCCTCGGCGCCGGCGCTGTGGGGATCGTGCTGCACGGCATCGGAGGGGTGGGCAAGACCGCGCTGGCCGCGGAGCTGGCCGATCGCATCAGCGAACGCGAGCCCGCGCGGCTCATCGTGACTGCCGGAGGCGAGATCATGGGTGGGCAGGTGTCGGTCGATCACGTCCTCGGCGCGCTGGCCCGGCAGCTGCGGGTTCGTCTCCGCACCTCGGGCTCGGGGGAGGCGCTCGCCGCGGTCGAGGAAGCCCAACGGGTCGACCTGGAGTGGCGGGACCGGCTGGCGCTGCTGCGCGACAACGTGCTCGGCGACGTGCCAGTGCTGCTGATCCTCGACAACTTTGAGGACAACCTGTCAGACGACACAGCCATGGAACGACCTGGCTGGCGCGCTGTGCGCGACAGCGCGCTGGCCGACCTGCTCGCCGGGCTCATCCGCTCCCCAGGACAGTGCCGGCTGCTCATCACGAGCCGCTACCCCTTCGCGCTGCCAGCAAGGACAGAGCGTCTGTTGTCGTTCAAGCACCTCGGTCCGCTCTCGCTCGCGGAAACACTGAAGCTGGCGTGGGCGCTGCCGGGGCTGGACCGGCTGGCTGAGCCCGAGCTGGAGCGTGTCTGGCGAATGGTCGGTGGGCATCCCCGCTGTCTGGAGTACCTCGACGCGCTGCTGTCCGGCGGGCGCGGGGCCTACCCCGACGTCACGGCCCGGCTGGCTGCCGCGGTTGGCGACCGCCTGGGCGTGACTGATCTGGATGCCTGGTTCGCGCAGCATGCAACGCTTGAGCCGGCGCTTGCGGAGACGCTCACCCTGGCCGCCGACGACGTGCTGCTCGACCGGCTGCTCGCATCCCTTGCCGAGCATCCTGGTGCCCAGCGGCTCCTGCTCGGTGTTTCGGTGTATCGCGCACCAGTGGACCTGGCCGGCCTGCTGTTCCAAGTCGGCGAGCAGGACCCCAGCGCGGCGTACACCCCCGACCGGTCCGCCGCCCGGCAGCGCATCGCGGACATCCTCCAAGCGGCTGGCCACGATCGGGCTGGGCCGATCGACATGACCGCGCTGCCACCGCCTCTGCGACAGCAGCTTGCTCCACATCTCGGTGAGCTGCAACGGGCGCCGTCACCCCCTCGACGCGCCGCTGGCGACCTTCAGGCCCTGGTCGAGGCGGCTGCCGCGTCCAGCCTGCTCACGCTCACCGGCGATGAGGGCGAGCCGGCCGTCTTCGTGCATCGTTGGACCGCCGACGAGCTGCACCGCCGCTGGCTCAGGGCGGGATATCACGATCAGCTCGCCCAAGCCCACAGGCGCGCGGCTGAGTACTGGCGGTGGCGTGTCAACGTCTGGCCGCAGGGCCCAGCAGACGATCTGGAAGATCGCCTCGAGGCGCGCTATCACCTGTTGGCCGCCGGCCAGCCCGACGCCGCCGCCGCCCTCACTGAAGGCATCGTCGATCAGCTGCACGCATGGGGCGCCTGGGACCGTGAAGAAGCGCTGATCCGCGACACGCTCGCCGCGCTGCCAGCCGCATCGGACCGCCGGGGCGCGTGGACCAGGCAGCTGGCCGATGTGGCAGCCGGCCGCAGCCGCCTGGCGGAGGCCGGGCGGCTGTACCGCCAGGCCTTGACGATCCACGAGCGGCTGGTCGGCCTCGACCCCGCCAACACCACCCACCAGCAGAGCCTCAGCGTCTCCTACACCAGTTTGGGCGACCTGGCCCAGGCGGCGGGCAACCCCGCCGAAGCCGAACGGCTGCACCGCCAGGCCTTGACGATCGGCGAGCGGCTGGTCGGCCTCGACCCCGCCAACACCACCCACCAGCAGAGCCTCAGCGTCTCCTATGACAGGTTGGGGGACCTGGCCAGGGCGGCGGGCGACCCCGGCGAAGCCGAGCGGCTGCACCG
>JBOGEA010000402.1:0-5138 GCA_050743205.1 Egibacteraceae bacterium
GACCTGTTCGCCCACTGGCGGCTGGCGCCACCGTACAGCGCTGGATGACGCGAGCCGGATAAGCCGAGAGGCTTATGTCCGGTTCCTGGAGCGCCAGGGGGTGAAACTCCCCCTGGCGACTCGACTGTGATTCACAACGTCGAGCGGGTAGAGCCGGGGGTGTACCACTACGGTGTCGAACGCCATGAGTTGGAGCAGCTTCGCGCTGGCGACCACCGGCGGCGGCAGGTGTCGGGCCATGGGCTGTCCCAGGAGTTCCGGGCCAGTGCGGCGCTGTGGGGTTGGGAATGCAGAACCGAGCGGCCGGAGGCAGCGGGCGGACATCTTGAGGCGAGGATGACACAGCGGGTGTCGGAAGAGGCGAAGGGAGGCATACCTCCGCGAGGGGCGCAGGCACGCACGGCCTGCCTGGCCACGAGTGTCCTGGGCCGTCGGGCGGGGGGAGGCTAGGGCTGGGCGGCGCAGCAGCGTTGGATTTGCGGCCGCTGCCGCATGGGCAGGGGTCGTTGCGGCCCACCTTCGGGCCCTCGCGGCGGACCGTGGGCTGGACGGTGCCCGGGGACGGCGCGGGCGGTGGCGGTTCGGGGCGGGCCGGGAGCGAGGGGCGGGGGCGGGCCTTGGTCCGACCGCGGTGGTCGCGCTTCCACTGGGAGAGTTCGCCGCGGGTCGCGCGCAGGTCGGCCTGGCGGTCGGGTTGGCCGGACAGGAACTGGATGAGCCGGTCATACGCGTCGTTGACGCCGATGAGTTCGCCGCCGGCGCGGGCCAGGGCGACCGCGTGCCGATAGTGCTCCTCGGCCTGCCCAGGGTCGGACAGGCGGGTGTGGACGTCTCCGAAGTGGATGCGGGTCCACAGGTCGTCGGGCCAGGCGCGGAGGTTGGCCTCGGGCGGGCGAGGGCCTCGCCAGCCCGCCCCGCCTCGGCGAGCACGACCGCCGTGTCGCTGGCGTACATGCGCGCGTGGGCCGGGTCGAGCCGCCCTAACGCGTCGCCGACCTGGGCCACAAGGTCGGTCAGGCCCGCGCTGCCGAGCCTGAACGGGATGTTCATGAGCCAGCCATCGGCCGCCAAGCCCAGCTCCTCAAGCAGCTCGTCGAACCGGTCAGGGTGCTTCTCGTACTGCTCGGCCAGGGCAATGACCAGCTCGGCGTCGTCGCGGGTCTGCTCGGCGAACGCCGCCTTGGCCGCCGGGTCGGCGTCCCTGCCCGGCCATCCATCGTGACCGCGGTCCAGCGCGGCGCGCAGCCGCTGCCGCAGGTCCCACGGCAGGCGCGCCTCCTCCAACCGCCGGCACGCCTTGCTGAGCACCGCCCATCCCCGCAGGTTGCTCGTGGCCGCCCGGTCCAGCCGCCCGTCGGTCACCTCGCGGGCCTCGCGGGCGTGGGCAGGGCACATCGCCGCGCGCTGCTCCTCCAGATCAGCGGGGAAACCGAAGGTGCGGCCAGCGCAGGCAGGGCAGGTCGCGCTGTGTGACCGCACCCGCAGCCGCATCGGGGAACGGTCCAGGTCCACCGGGCCGAACGCCTCCTGCGCCAGGTCGTGGACCACCCCCGGCCCGATCGGCTCCCAGCCGCCCGAGGTCAGTGAGACCGCCGGCACGCCCAGGCGCAGCGGGGCGCGAACCTTGGGAAGGTCGACGCCGGCGTCGTCGGGCAGCCGGTCGGTCTCGCCACGCTCCGCCAGCCGCGGGTAGGCGCCTGAAGCCAGCAGCGGCTCGCAGCGGGCGCCGATCGTGACCGCGGACTCGCCCAACGCCGCAAGCACCTCGAGCACCCCGCTGCCGTCCCATCCGGCGATGTCCAGGGCGTGCTCCAGCGGTATGTACAGGACGACCTCGAAGGTCTCCCCCGCGCCGTTCACGGTTGCCCACGCGGGCCCGGAGCGCCGCTCCAGCCAGCTCAGCGGGTCGACCGTCAGCACGAACAGACGCAGGCGCCCGGCGACCCGGGCCTGGGCATCGACCAGCCCCGGCCAGGCCAGCGCCAGCTCCAGCAGCGCATGTTCCTGGTCAGGGGGCGCGGCCAGAGCAGCGCGCGCCGCATCGGGCAGTCCTCGTAGCAGATCAGTCATACCCCCACGATCACCGCTTTGCGGGCAGCCCTCAGACAACGCCTGGCGGGAGCGCATCGGCTCGTCGTACTGTGGGTGCAGGTACCAGAGGCCGAACGCGTTGAGGCGGGCATGCCATGGCGACGGTTCCGAGGGATGAGGGCGCAACTACGGCGATCGTGCGCCTGCATGATGCCGGCGGGAGGGTTGTTGGCAGCGGTGTGCTGGTCGGCGCCCGTGAGGTCGTCACGTGCGCGCATGTGATCAGCGATGCGCTGGGCCAGACGGCCGGCGATCCGCTCGGCGCTGTGGTCATGCTCGACTTTCCCCTGGTCGCGCCTCGTGTTTACGTTTCGGCGACGGTGGTCGTGTGGCAGCCGCCGCGGGCTGACGGCGCCGGGGATATCGCTGGGCTGGTGCTCGCTGACGCGCCGTTGGCTGACGGCACCGGCGATGTCGCCGGGCTGGTGCTCGCTGACGCGCCGCCTGCTGGGGTGAGGCCGGCGCGGCTGGTGACTGGCGGCGAGCTGTGGGGGCGTTCGGTCCGGGTGTTCGGGTTCCCCGCTCACCACGACGAAGGTGTGTGGGTCGCGGGTGTGCTGCGTGCCCGGCAGGGGGCCGGCTGGGTGCAGATCGAGGACGCGGCCGGCCATGCGTTCCGGGTCGAGCGCGGCTTCAGCGGCGCGCCGGTGTGGGACGACGAGTCGGGCGGGGTGGTCGGGATCATCGTGGCCGTCGAGCCGAGCCCGGCGGTGCGGGCGGCCTTCCTGATCCCCGCCGACGCGCTGGTCGCCGCCTGGCCGGCATTGGTCGCCGCCTGGCCGGTGTTGGCGGCTCAGCCGCTGCCGGCCTGCCCCTACCGGGGCCTGTTCCCGTTCCGGGAGCAGCACGCCGCGCTGTTCTTCGGCCGCCAGGAGCTGGCCGATCGGCTGGTGGGCGAGCTTGGCCGCCGCCCGCTGGTGGCGGTGGTCGGGCCGTCTGGCAGCGGCAAGTCCTCGCTGGTGTTCGCCGGCGCGGTGCCCCGGCTGCGGCAGGCGGGCTGGGCGATCGCCGACCTGCGGCTGCCGCTGGGCGCCTCTCCGCTGGGCGCGCTGGCCTGGGCGCTGCTGCCGCTGCTGGAGCCAGACATGACCGAGGTACAGCGTCTGCTGGAGGTCGGCCCGCTGGAAGAGGCGTTGGAGCAGCGGGGCCTGGCCGAGGTCGCCGACCGGGTGCTGCGGCGGCAGGGCGTCGAGCGGCTGCTGCTGGTCGTCGACCAGTTCGAGGACCTGTACGCCCGTGACCCGGCGGGCGACCGCCGGTTCGTGGACCTGCTCCTGGCGGGCGTCGCTGCGCAGCCCCAGGTCCCGTCGCTGACGGTGGCGCTGACCCTGCGCGCCGACTTCCTGGGCCAGGCGTTGGAGCATGCGGGGCTCGCCGAGACGCTGGCGGACTCGTTGGTGCCGATCGGGCGGATGACCCGAGCCCAGCTACGCCGCGCGATCGAGGGGCCGCTCCCCAAGGACGTGGCCTACGAGCCCGGTCTGGTCGAGCGCATCCTCGACGACGTCGGCGACGAGGCCGGTGCCCTCCCGCTGTTGGAGTTCGCGTTGACGCTGCTGTGGGAGCGGCAGCAGGACCGCACCTTGACCCATGCCGCCTACACCGAGCTTGGCGGTGTGGAGGGTGCGCTGGCCGGCTATGCCGAACAGGTCTACCGGGAAAAACTCGACGGGTTGGAGCTGGAGGCGGGGCGGCTGTTCGTGCAGCTGGTCAGGCCGGGCGAGGCGACCGAGCCGACCCGGCGGGTGGCCCGGCGCGGCGAACTCGACGTGTTGCTGTGGCCGGTGGCTCAGCGCCTGGCCATCATGCGGCTGGTCGTGATCGGGTGTGATGAGACCGGCACGGACACGGTCGAGCTGGCCCACGAGGCGCTGATCGCGAGGTGGGACCGGCTGCGGGAGTGGATCGAGGCCGATCGCGACTTCCGGGCGTGGCAGGAGCGGCTGCGCACCGACATGGCACGGTGGCAGGCCGGCGGCCGTGACGGCGGCGCCCTGCTCCGTGGCGCTCCGCTGGATGAGGCCGAGCGCTGGCTGAAGATACGCCTGGTAGATGTCGGCCCGGCCGAGCAGGAGTACATCCACGCCAGCCGGGCTGCTCAGGGCAGAACGCTGCGCCGCCTGCAGGGGTTGGTCGCCGGCCTGGTCGTGCTCCTGCTCGTTGCGGTCGGTCTCGGCGTGTGGGCAGAGCAGCAACGCCGGCGTGCAACCGAGCAGGAGCACCTGGCCATCTCCCGCCAACTGGCCGCCCAGGCCAGCGCGACCACCGACAGCCGTCCGGTCGAGTCGGTCCTGCTCAGCGTGCAGGCGCTCAATGAGGCCGACACGGCTGAGGCGCGCCGCAGCCTGGCGGAGCAGCTACAGCGCCACCAGCACACCAAGGGACTCCTCACCGGCCACACCGGCACGGTCCTGGCGGTGGCGTTCAGCCCCGACGGGCGCACCCTGGCCTCCGCTGGCGACGACGCCACGCTGCGGCTGTGGGACCCCGCCGCCCACACCGAGCTGGCCACCCTGACCGGCCACGACGGGCCGGTGTACGGGTTGGCGTTCAGCCCGGACGGGCGGACGCTGGCCTCCGCCGGGTTTGACGACACGGTGCGGCTGTGGGACGTCGCCCGGCGCGCTGAGCTGGCCACCCTGACCGGCCACACCGGCGGGGTGTACGGGGTGGCGTTCAGCCCCGACGGGCGCATGTTGGCCTCCGCCGGCGGTGACGGCACGGTGCGGCTGTGGGACGTCGCCCGGCGCGCCGAGCTGGCCACCCTGACCGGCCACAGCGACAGAGTATGGGGAGTGGCGTTCAGCCCCGACGGGCGCATGTTGGCCTCTGCCGGGTTTGACGACACGGTGCGGCTGTGGGACGTCGCCCGGCGCGCCGAGCTGGCCCCCCTGACCGGCCACAGCGACAGAGTGTGGGGAGTGGCGTTCAGCCCCGACGGGCGCATGTTGGCCTCCGCCGGCGGTGACGACACGGTGCGGCTGTGGGACCCCATCACCCACACCGAACTGGCCCCCCTGACCGGCCACAGCGACAGAGTGTGGGGA
>JBOGEA010000403.1:0-5101 GCA_050743205.1 Egibacteraceae bacterium
CCTGAGGCCACCAGGTCATCGTCGCCGCGGGCGCGGTTGCGGGCCTGGATGGCGGCGATGTCGAGGGGGGCGTCGGAGGCGACGATGACGAAGTTGCCGCCCGCGGCTCCGCCGATGCGGGCGGGCGGGGCGATGACGGCGACGTGGGCGAACCGCTCGCGCAGGGTCGCGACCTCCGCGCGCGCGAATCCCAGGCGCGGGTAGACGGGCGGGACCTTGACGGGTCAGCATCATTGGGCAGACGCCCGCATGCGTCAGCTCTTCGGTATCAGCCGATATGCAATGGTTGAGCAGCCGTTACCGTTCGTGGCCAGGACTTATACACGTGAGCGAACAAGGCGAGATGGCCTGCTTGGAGTCACTCATTGATCGAATTCGGCATGGGCTCATCAACGGCAATGTCTAGGTGATTGAGAACTTGATAGCGCACGACCCATTCGGACACATTGAAGTGCTCACTGATTGCGACTACATCATCGGCATTCAGGTAATCGGCATGAAGTGGAATGAGCTTTTTGATGCCCCGTGCTGGGGCGAGCAGCTCAGCCGCGAATGCGCGTTCTGCCTGCTGCCTTGATGTGTGCGCACCCGTGATGAGGAAGGGGTGCACTTCTGGATCAACCACAAAGCGGTAGAGCGAACGACCGGCAGAAAATCGGTTGCTCACGGCGGGGCGCTTCCCAGCAAAGAGCTAGAACTCGGGCCCCGCGCTTCGAAAAGCCCCCCAGCGCCTCTAATGAAGGGTCAACCTCGTCCACCGGTGTGACCACCACCCAAGGGTCTACTTCGAAGGCTTCGGTTTCGGCCACGGCCAAGGCTTCACGGAGGGCCATAGCGTGCTGCGCGCCTCGGCGCCACGGTGGGCCGGATCCCGCGGGCATGACGGGCGGCAGTCGGGCGGTCTCGTCGGAGTTTGAGGCAACGATGCCAGTGGTGTCCTCGATCCAGCGAAGGTCCTCGGCGAGCCGGTTCGGGTCAGCAGCGGCAAGGAAATCCTGCTCAAGCTCTCCTGCGAGACGCTCGTCAGCCAAGAGAATCAGGCGGGTAATCTCGTCGTCTAGGACGTAAGGGTCCAGGCCGAGAGCCGCGGCAGCAAGGCAGAACCGCACCTCATCGGGTTCCGTCGACCTCAGGGCTTCCCATTCGTCTTCAAGCTCCGTCTGATCGACACCCGATTCGCGGAGTCGAGTCAGCACATCCTCGACGAGCTGAGAGAGGGCGTTACGGACGACGGCCTTGTCGATCTCAGCCTTGCCATATGACAGGAATCGAACGGTCCGACCTGGCGGAGCGAACCGATCGCCTCGCCAGGCGAGGCGCACGGATGTCTCGGTAGGGACGAGCGTCAAGTCGGGCCAAGGGAAGCCATCCCCGACTGCGCGGAGATTGTGGTGGGCGAGCCACTCGGACCCAGCGCCACGGACCTGCGCTCGAAATGTCCAGTATCGTGTGGGAACGTTCGCCGGTCTTGAATGATGCTGGAGGTACCACCAGTTGTGCGCAATCCACTCAGCCAGAGGATAAAGCGGCAGGAAGAGCGAGCGCCTCGTGGTCCCAGACTCAGCATCCTCGACATTCGAGAGAGACTCATCATTAAGACGGATCTCAAAGCGGCCCACGTCGCGCGCAACTCTGGCGAGCGCACACCGGGCGCTGGCAGCCATTCGATGTTGAAATGAAGCTCAGAATCAGCCGTAGTCATAGCCAGTCCGGACACTCGTCAGGCTTCAGGGGATAGCCCTTGTACTCCCCCAATTCCTGGTTGATCAGATAGCCCTCGTAGCAGTCATCATCCTGACGGAACCAGACGTATCTTGGAAAATCGCCCTTCCACGGCGCGCCGATGTCTTGCGTTAACGAGGCCCTGCCGCAGCCAAGCCGTGAGTCGATCCACATCCTTGAGATGCGGAGGGCACGGCGTTGCATCAGATCTCAGACGTGGTGGACCGGCGGCAGACGGGTGCCTCTTGTGCTCTTGGCTTCCCCTGTATTGCACCCTGGCCGCGAGTTCCTTAAGATCGACGCCGGTGGGCGGTTCAATCCGTTCCCTACGGCGCGGACGTTTTCGTTTGGGTGCTCGCACGTGAGCGCTTCCTTTTCGGTCTGAAGCCGTCGGACACGAAACGGTCGTGAGGCTCTCGCGAAGATGATAGCTGGGTACCGGAACGGTGAAGCACTGGCGGGACGGCTGCGGGGGCGCAGCCGACATGACGGCGGAACGATTGAAGGGCAACCCGGCGCACCCCGAGAGTGGGTCACTCAGGATGGTGGGACCGCGGTTGAGGGTCGCGGCGGCGAGAGACCGCCGCGAGCTATGTGTTCGGCATGTGCAGCAGGGCAGGGTCAGGTGAGAAGGGTCAGGTCAGGGGGGTGAGGAGTTGGTCCACGGGGGCGTAGTCGTCGGTGAGGACGGGGGCGCCGGCGACGAACGCGTCGAGGGCGGCGTCGCCTGAGGCCACCAGGTCGTTGTCGCCGCGGGCGCGGTTGCGGGCCTGGATGGCGGCGATGTCGAGGGGGGCGTCGGAGGCGACGATGACGAAGTTGCCGCCCGCGGCTCCGCCGATGCGGGCGGGTGGGGCGATGACGGCGACGTGGGCGAACCGCTCGCGCAGGGTCGCGACCTCCGCGCGCGCGAATCCCAGGGGCGGGTAGTCGATGAGGTTGAGCGCGTAGACGCCCCCTGGGGCCATCACCCGCTTGACGCCCTCGATGAACTCGACGGTCGTGAGGTGCCAGGGCACCGCCTGGCCGCCGAACGCGTCGCCGATCACCAGGCCGTAGCGGCCGGGCGGCTCGTCGGCCAGGCTCAGGCGCGCGTCGCCGACGCGGACCTGCAGATCAGGCCCGGTCACAAGGCCCAGCTCGGCGCGGGCGATCCGCGGGATGGTGGGGTCCAGCTCCAGGACCCGGCTGAGCGACCCGGGGCGGACCGCGGCGATGTAGCGGGGCAGGCTGAACCCGCCGCCGCCCACGTGCAGCGCCTCGATGGGCGCGCCCTCGGGGGCGAGGGCCGCGATCACGTCGCTCATGATCTGGGTGTAGCTGAACTCCAGGTGGGTGGGATCGGCCAGGTCCACGTAGCTGTGGCGCAGCCGGTCGAGCATCAGCGTGCGGCCCGTCGCCCTGCTCGGGTCTGGCACCACGCGGGCGCAGAAGTAGGGGCTCTCGAACTGGCAGGGGCTGGGCAGCAGGACGGTCAGCCCACCGCTCAGCACGGCGAGCGCGAGCACGCCCACCGGCAGCCTCGTGCCGTGCCCGCGGCCGAGCCAGGCCCACAGCAGCACCCCCGCCGCGACCAGCAGCGCGCCCAGGCCGACCACGATCGGGGTCGTCGGGACGGTGGCGACCAGCACGAACCCGGTCGCGAAGGTGCCGAAGATCGCGCCCGCCGTGCCCAGCGCCGAGAGCCGGCCGACGACCCGCCCGGTCTCGTCCAGGTCGGCGAGCTGGAGCTTCACGACCGTTGGGCTCACCGCGGACAGCACCGTCGCGGGGCCGAAGAACCCCACCAGCGCGAGCGTGACGATCGCGACCGGTCCCGAGCCCAGCTGAAGGCCGCCGAACAGCCGGATCGCGGGGATCGTGCAGAGCGCGAGCGCCCCGCCCAGGATCAGCAGCGGCCCGAGGATCCCGCGCGGGTCGATCCGGTCCGCCGCCCGCCCGCCCAGCCACGTGCCCAGCGAGATCCCGGCCAGCACCGTGCCGATGATCCCGGTGTAGGTCTCCAGCGACACGCCGACATACGGCGCGAGCAGCCTCCCCGCCAGGATCTCGAGCACGAGGACGGCAGCCGACGTGGAGAAGACCAGCAGGCCAGCGGCGAACCTCGGCATCGTGGGGTCAATACTATGGGCTCACGTCTATGAGGAGCATGAACTGGTGCGGACAAGGTCTGGGATCGTCTATCTGCTTCTACTCGGTCTGCTACTGCTGGCGGCGTGCTCGGCGCCGGAGCCGGGCGCCGGGGGCGAGGATCAGGCCGCGCAGAGCGGTGAGGAGGCGGGCGGGGTCCTCGCTGCGGTCAGGGCACGTGGCCGGCTCGTCTGCGGGGTCAACAGCGCCGTCCCCGGTTTCGGGGTGACGAACGAGCAGGGTCAGTTCAGCGGCTTCGACATCGACTACTGCAGAGCGGTCGCGGCCGGTGTGCTCGGTGACCCGGACGCGGTCGAGTACCGGGCGCTCGACGCGAACCAGCGCTTCACCGCGCTGCAGTCGCGCGAGATCGACGTGCTGATCCGCAACACGACGTGGACGGCCAGCCGTGACGGCGGCGAGCGCGCCGCGTTCGCCCACACGACGTACTACGACGGCCAGGGGATGATGGTCCGGACGGGTGACTTCAGCTCGATCGACGAGATGGCGAACACGAACATCTGCACGGTGACGGGGACCACGACCGAGCTGAACATCACCACGCGATTCGCGGGGATCCCCCATCGCATCCAGCCGTTCGACAACGTCGATTCGCTGCAGGAGGCGTTCCTGGCGGGGGCGTGCGACGGCTGGACAGCGGACGTCTCGCAGCTCGCCGGCCGTCGCTCGGTGTTCCCAGAGGGGCCGCAGGCGCTGACCATCCTCGACGAGGTGTTCTCCAAGGAGCCGCTCGGCCCCGCGGTGCGCGACGGCGACTCGCAGTGGTTCGACGTGGTGAACTGGATCGTGTTCTCCACCATCCTCGCCGAGGAGCTGGGCATCACCCAGGCGAACGTCGAGCAGTCCAAGACCAGCGACAACGCCGACGTCCGCATGCTGCTCGGGCAGCCCGGCGGTGACCAGAGCGCGGTCCTCGACCCAGGTCTCGGCCTGGATCCGGCGTTCGCCGTCGACGTCATCACCGCCGTCGGGAACTACGGCGAGATCTTCCAGCGCAACATCGGGCCGCTGGGGATCCCCCGCGGAATGAACGCGCTGTGGACCGAAGGCGGTCTGCAATACGCGCCGCCGTTCCGCTGAGTACCTGGACGCGCCCAAGCGGGGTGTGCCGGTTTCGCGCCGCCGCGCTAGAGGACTTCGGGTCCGCGAATTCGTTGCGCGTGAGTCAAGTTCTGCCCGATCGGGGTGCACGCCTTACGCGTCTCTCCGGGCCGGTTGTGTGCTGGAT
>JBOGEA010000404.1:0-5074 GCA_050743205.1 Egibacteraceae bacterium
CTGGAGCCCGATGGAGTTCCCGTCCTCGTGACGTGGTTCGATGTGGCGCGGAACCGTTGGCAGTGCTCTTCTGTTCGGGCGGCGGCAGTGAGTGGGAGGACGCTGCGACGTCACTTCAGGAGAGCCGGGGATCTGAGAACGTGGCGGAGACTGCGGCCTGGACTGTGAGCGAGGCGGAGCGCGGTTTGGGCGGCCCTTGTGGGGTACTCGCCCTGCGTCACGGGAAACGCATGACCGGGTGGGCAGGCGATCCTATCGATCCGGAGGGCACATATGGTTGAATCAAGGCCCTTCCCCCCACTCCTGGCGTGTCCGCCAGGCGTGTCCTCTTTGACGGTGAGGTGTGTGGGTCTGAAGTGTCCGATGCTCGGATTCGCGTGATGGGACGGTATGGCAGCAATGCTGTACGGCCAGGGAAGGGCAGGCGAGTGGTCCGCCGGATGCGCTCGGATCCCGTGGTGGGCATCTCCTACGTGCGGCGGCGGTCACGGGTCCCCCGGCCCGTCACCGTGGTGCTCTCAGTCGTCGTGCTCGGCCTCGTCTGGGTGGGTACAGCCGCGAGCATGCAGGCCGGTCCGGCCGCGCCAGTGGCCTCCATCTCGACGCCGCCGCCGGGTGAGGTAGTCGGCAGCGACGAGCCGCTGCCTCCCAGCGAGGAGATCTTCGCCACGGTCCATGGCCTCGCCCTGTACCTGCCGCATCGCAATCCTGTGGCGGTCGCCTTCCACGAGGCGAGCCTGCCGCAGGCGCTGCGGTTGGAGCCGAACGGGCGGCTCGTGGCGAACGACAGCCCCTCCAAGTTCGAGGCGGGAACGGACCGTCCCGGTCCCACCTATCGCGTACTGTCGAGCCGGGGGCGGGGGCGGCCCGCGACGAGCGCGGTCGATATCGTTGTGCCCGAAGGCGACGTCGCCACCGCGCCGGTGACCGGCAGGATCGTGGAGGTCCGTCAGTACCCGCTGTACCAGCGGACGAACGACTGGCGTGTCGTGATCGAGCCGGAGGGCCGCCGGGATCTGCAGGTCGTGCTCATCCACCTGGAGAGGCCGCGGGTGCAGGTCGGCGATCGTGTCGTGGCGGGCAGAACGCCGCTTGCCGTCGTCCGGCTGCTCAGCTTCGCCAGCCATGTCGACTACGTCACCGAGCGGCGGGCGCCACACACGCATATCGAGGTCAAGCTGTCGCCCGCGTCCGAGCTGGTCGATCCGAGCGCTCCCGCTGTGGCCCCAGCGCGGATCCAGGGTCGTTGAGTGCGCTTCGGCTCGGGTGATACGGTGGCGCGGTGCCGCGCATGCAGGCATCTTCCCCAGAACTGGCCAGCGCTGTCCTGCTGCGGAAAGAGCCTGGCTGTGGGTGCGAGAAGCCATTTCACCAGGGAAGGCGGAGGTTGGCGTGGCGAAGCACATCCTGGTAACGGGTGGCGTGTCTTCATCTCTTGGCAAGGGCATCACCGCTTCGTCGCTCGGCTGCCTGCTCAAGGCCCGGGGATTGCGGGTCACGATGCAGAAGCTCGACCCTTATGTCAACGTCGACCCCGGGACGATGAATCCGTTCCAGCACGGAGAGGTGTTCGTCACTGAGGACGGCGGTGAGACCGATCTGGACCTCGGCCACTACGAGCGGTTCATCGACGAGAACCTGCACCGCACCTCCAGCGTGTCCACCGGCCAGATCTACTCGGCGGTCATCGCCAAAGAGCGGCGGGGCGACTACATGGGTGAGACCGTTCAGGTCATTCCGCATGTGACGAACGAGATCAAGAGCAGGATTCTCGCCCTGGCGGACGACTTCGACGTCGTGATCACCGAGGTGGGCGGCACGGTCGGTGACATCGAGGGATTGCCGTTCCTTGAAGCGATCCGTCAGCTCCGCTACGACGTAGGGCGTGAAAACATCTGTTACGTTCACTGCGCGCTCGTGCCGTTCATCGGACCGACCGGCGAGCTGAAGACCAAACCCGCGCAGCATTCGGTTCGGGAGCTGCGGTCGGTCGGCATTCAGCCGGACGCTGTCGTCTGCCGTGCGGACCGGCCGGTGCCGCTGGAGCTCAAGCGCAAGATCGCCCTCCTCTCGGACGTCGAGTTGGAGGGCGTGGTCTCCGCGCATGACGCAGACCTGCTCTACAGCGTGCCCCTCGTGCTCCGCGATGAGGGGCTCGACGATTTCGTGGTCCGACGCATCGGCTTGGATCCGGCGGTCGAGCCGGACCTCGCCGAGTGGAGCGCGATGGTGCACCGGGCGATGAACCCGACGGGCACCATCCGCGTCGCGGTGGTCGGGAAGTACGTTTCGCTGCCCGACGCGTACCTGTCCGTGGTTGAAGCGCTGACGCACGCCGGGATCCATCACGGCGTAGACGTCCGCATCGATTGGGTGTCGTCGGATGACCTGCAGACGCCCGGGGCCGCTCACCGCGCGCTCGCCGGCAGCCATGGTGTCCTCGTTCCTGGCGGGTTCGGGCTTCGCGGTGTCGAGGGCAAGATCGCCGCCGCCCGGTACGCGCGCGAGCGTCTCGTGCCGTACCTCGGAATCTGCCTGGGGCTGCAGACCGCGGTCATCGAGTTCGCGCGCCACGTCCTGGGTCTGAGCGAGGCGCACTCGTCCGAGTTCTGTCCCGATACGCCGGACCCCGTCGTTGACCTGATGATCGATCAGCGCGACGTCCGTGATCTGGGCGGCACGATGCGCCTGGGCGTATATCCCTGCAAGGTGGTGCCCGGCACCAGGGCAGCCGCCGAGTACCTGGACCCGTTCGTCTACGAGCGGCACCGCCACCGCTGGGAGGTCAGCAACCGGTACCGCGGGCGCCTCGCCGCCGCTGGCATGGTGTTCAGCGGACTTTCGCCTGACGAGCGCCTCGTGGAGATGATCGAATTGTCTGACCACCCCTGGTTCATGGCCACGCAGGCTCACCCCGAGTTCAAATCGCGCCCGAACCGTCCCCACCCGCTGTTCCGCGGTTTTGTGGGCGCAGCGCTCGAGCGGATGATCGCCCAGGCGGCCCGCCTGGGCGATCCCGTCGTGATCCGCGTCTGACGCGGCGGGTCATCTCCCAGCGTCGCTTGACAGCCCGCATCTTGCGGTGTGCCCGCGTCAGCGTCCTGCGCGCCCACGGGAACTCGGTGGCCAGGATGGTGAGCCCGAGCAGCAGCACGAGCACACCTGGGCCGGGGGTGAGGCACAGCACGATGCCGACGGCGGTGACGATCCCGCCGATGATTCCCACCGCAATCCGCTTGATCAGCACCCACGCATGCCGCCCGCCCCACCGTAACCTGTGCACCCGACCGTCCTTCGTCATCTCAAGGACTCCAGTGTGCCACCGGCAACCCCTGCCGACCTGGCCAGGCGGGTGAGGCGTAGGCTGCTGGCTTGATGGGGAGTTACACAGTCGAGTCCAGCCGCTTGGCCTACGAGGGGATCGTGGCGCGCGTCCGCTTGGACGACGTGCGGATGCCGGACGGAGCGGTGAGGCAGCGCGAGGTCGTCGAGCAGGCGCCCGCGGTCGCGATCATCGCGATCGACGGCGACGGGCTGGTCATCCTGTTGAGCCAGTACCGCCACCCGCTGGGTGGGCGGCTGGTTGAGCTGCCCGCGGGCAAGCTGGACGTCGAGGGTGAGGAGGAGCCACTGGCGGCGGCCCAGCGAGAGTTGGCCGAGGAGGCGGGCTTGGCCGCTGACTCGTGGGAGCTGCTGACGTATTTCCACAACTCGGGGGGGTGGACGGACGAGCGCACGCTCGTCTACCTGGCGACCGGCCTGCGTGAGACCCCGCCCCCAGCCGGTTTCCAAGCGGACGCGGAGGAGGCCGACCTCGAGATCCTGCGCGTTCCGCTGGCTGCGGCGCTGGGGCTGATCCGCAGTGGTGAAATCACCGACGCGAAGACCATGATCGGTCTTCTGCTGGTCGCGCAGGAACGGTACTGTGCCGTCAGAGAAAGAGCCGAGCAGCCGTGGGTGAGCGATGAAAAAGGTCCTTGACCGGGTACGCCAACTCCGGATCGTCTTTGCCAAGACCCGGGCCGCAGACCCCAGGCTCGTGCCGCTGATGCTCCTCGTCGGGTTGATCGGCGTCGCGCTCGGCGTCGGCCTGGGGCTGCTGCTGGGCGGCATCGGCACGGCGGTCACGTTCGCGATCCTGTTCGGTTTGGTTGCCGCCGTCAGCGTCTTCGGCCGCCGGGCGACGAACGTCCAGTTCGAAGCGCTGGAGGGCCAGCCTGCCGCTGCCGCCGCCGTGCTGCAGACGATCCGGGGGCCGTGGGAGGTGACGCTCGGCGTGGCTGTGACGCGCAAGAAAGACCTGGTGCACCTGATGGTCGGCCGGCCGGGCGTCGTTCTGGTGGGCGAAGGGGCTCCAGCTCGCGTCACGTCGCTGCTGAAGCAGCAGCGACGGGCGATCGCGCGGGTGGCCGGCGACGCCCCCATTCACGAGATCAGCGTCGGCAACGGCCAGGGCCAGGTCCCGCTCAAAAAGTTGACGCTCCACGTCAACCGGCTGCCGCGCAGGCTCAAAGCGCGCCAGGTGGGCCCCCTCCACACAAAGGTGGCGGCGGTCCGCGGCGCCGACCTTTCCATCCCCAAAGGCCCGATGCCCAAGGTCCCCAAGCGGATGCGGTAAGCCCTGGCGATCGCTGGCTGGTACGCACCAGAGCGGCTGCGCCGAGACGAGCCAGGTGACCACGCATACTGCCCCTACTTATGTCAAGCACGCTGTGGTACGCTGCTGCGTGGGCCACATGCCCGTGCAGTGCCGCGGACACCGACATACGGATCAGCCAACCAGACGCTTCCGTACGTCGTCCGTATCGCCGAGCGGGATTCTCCAGGCAGGCCGCGCCGAGAGAATCAACGTGATCGACATAAGGAAACGTGAAAAGGTGCTCCACCCCTGAGCACCGCGACGGCCAGGTTTTGCGCAGCGCGCAGCGCGGTTTCGGGTGGCCCTTGCCGCCCGAAATCGCACAGCACATTTAAGAACCCGCTCGACGGTAGGAACCGCGACGGGAGGGGTCGCGCCTCGTCGGGTGCAGCGACCGACCGCACCAACCTCCCCCACCCACCCACCCTTGAAGGA
>JBOGEA010000405.1:0-5063 GCA_050743205.1 Egibacteraceae bacterium
GGTCGGGACGGCCGGCCGCCCGCCCAGGCATGCGGCCGCGGCCAATCCAGCCCCGGCCTGGCCGGCGATCTGGAGCACACGACGGCGGGTGTACTGGGGCGTCTGGGTCATCGACCGCTTCCTCTCGCTCAGCGCGATTCCCACGATGACAGACACGACATCCCTGTCCAGACAAGGATTCCGCTGGCCATGAAAGAACATTCAGCACCGGATGTGGTACTGGATGGACTCCACGGTGCCGGCGGGCCACGGTGGATCCGAACTCAGGTTGGTGGCATGGGTATCAATGGGGATGGCGTCGATGCTCCTATGACAGATGAGTTGGGGCGCCCAGGACCTTGCAACCCCGGACATCTGGGACCACCCGACCGCGCCGGCGGGCATCTCGGATGACGGGTTCTATGTGCTGGGCCCGTTGGAGGTCGTGGCGGGCGGGGCGGCGCTGCCGCTGGGGTCCCCCGCCCAGCGGGCGCTGCTGGCCCTCCTGATCCTGCGGGCGGGCGAGACCGTCGCCATCGACACCCTCATCGACGCGCTGTGGGACGACCGCCCGCCGGAGTCGGCCGCCAACCTGATCCAGGTCTACGTCGCCCGGCTGCGCGCCGTGCTCGAGCCCGACCGGCGCCGCGGCCAGCCGCCCCGGCTGCTGGTCACCCGCGCTCCTGGCTACGCCCTGGCCGTCCCCCCAGAACAGATCGACGCCCACCGTTTCGAGCAGCTGACCGCCCAGGCCCGCCACGCGCCGCCCCACATCGCGGCCGCCACGCTGCGCCACGCGCTGGCGCTGTGGCGAGGCCCGGTGCTCGCGGACCTGCCCGACCGCCGCTTCGCGCACAGCGACCGGATCCGCCTGGAAGGGCTGCGGGCCGAGGCGATGGACGCCCTCATCGACGCCGACCTCGCGTTGGGACGCCACGCCGAGCTGATCCCGCGGCTCGAGGCCGCCGTGGCCGAGGACCCGCTGCGGGAGCGCGCCTGGGCTCAGCTCATCCTCGCGCTGTACCGCACCGGACAGCAGGCTCGCGCCCTGAGGGCCTACGACACCGCCCGCGGGGTCCTGGCCGACGAGCTGGGCCTGGACCCTGGCCCCCCGCTGCGGGATCTCCACCAGGCGATCCTGCGCCACGACCCGGCGCTGCAGCTCACCCCTGCCCCGCCCGGGCCCGAGGCCGGCAACCTGCCCGCCCCGCTGACCAGCTTCATCGGACGCCGCGCCGAGCTGGCCCACACCCGGCGCCTGCTCGGCACGTCACGGCTGGTCACCATCATCGGGCCGGGCGGCGCCGGCAAGACACGGCTGGCCCTGCAGACGGCCGCCGCGACCGCTGATGAGTTCCGCGACGGGGTGTGGCTGGTCGACCTGGCCCCGATCCGCGACGCGGCGGGCGTCGCGCTGGCCGTCGCTGCCGCGCTGGGCGTACGCGACCAGCCCGCACGCCCGATCACCGCCACGCTCGCCGACTACCTGCACGGCGCGCACACGCTGCTCGTGCTCGACAACTGCGAGCACCTCATCGACGCCTGCGCCGACCTGGCCGCCGCGCTGCTGGCCGCCTGCCCCGCCGTGCGGATCCTGGCGACCAGCCGGGAGGCGCTGGCCGTGCCAGGAGAGCTCGCCTGGCCGCTGCCGCCCCTGCCCGAGCCTGAGGCGGTCGCGCTGTTCGTCGACCGCGCCGCCGCCGTCGACGGCTTCCAGCCCTCACCTGAGGGCGCAGCGCTGGCCGCGCAGATCTGCCAGCGCCTCGACGGCATCCCCCTGGCCATCGAGCTGGCCGCGGCGCGCCTGCGGACCCTGTCGCTGGGACAGATCGCCGACCGGCTCGACGACCGCTTCCGGCTGCTGTCCCAGACCACACGAGGCACGTCGGCGCGGCAGCGCACCCTGCAGGCGACCGTGGACTGGAGCTACGACCTGCTGTCTGTCCAGGAGCAGGCGCTGTTCGACCGGCTGTCGGTGTTCGCCGCCTCGTTCACCCTCGACGCGGCCGAAGCCGTCGCCGGCCCCGGCGTTGACACCCTTGGCCTGCTCGGCCGGCTGGTCGACAAGTCGCTCGTGGCCCGCGCCGACACCGGGGAAGACACCGCCCGGTACCGGCTGCTGGAGACCCTCCGCCACTACGGCCAGGACCGGCTGGCCGAGCGCGGCGGCACCGACCAGGCGCGCCACCGCCACGCCGCGTATTACCTCGACCTGGCAGAGCAGGCCGCGCCCATCCTGCACGGGCCCGCCGCCGACCCGACCGTCCCGCTCTGGCTGGATCGCCTCGACGCCGACCGAGCCGAGCTGCGGGCGGCGCTGGCCTGGACATTCTCAGGCTGCGGCGATCCGACGGGCGGTGTGCGCCTCGCCGTCGCGGCATGGGTGCTGTGGTTCGTCCGCGGCCCGTTCGGTGAGGGCCGCCAGCTGGTCGAGACCGCGCTGGGCCACTGCGAGAGTGACCCCACCATGCGGACGGCGCTGCTGTACGCCGCCGGGGTCCTCGCGGTCGCGCACGCCGACTTCGAGCGGGCCACCACGGCCGGCGAACGGTGCCTGGCGCTCGCCCGGCGGCACGGCGACGACCGGTACGCCGCGCTGGCGCTCCTCTGCCTGGGCTCCGCGGCATGGCTGTCCGGCGACGCCGAGCGCGGGCGCCAGCTGCTGGAGGAGACGGTCGCCCACGATCGCCGGCTCGGCGCGCGCCGGCATCTCGCGATCAGCCTCGCGCAGCTCGGAGGGCTGACCGCCGAGCGGGGCGACTACGCGCGGGCAGCCGCCCTGCTCGACGAGAGCACGCAGCTAGCCCGCGCGGTCGGGGATCCCCTGGCGATCGGGTTCGCGCTCGGCTTCCGCGCCATGGTCGCCCAGCAGCAGCACGACGACGAGCGCGCCGCCGCGCTCGCGGATCAGGCCCTGGCCGCCTACCGCGCCGTCGGCTTCGCCGAGGGCATCGTGCAGGCGCTGTGGACCCTGGCGGTGGCCGCCGAGCGGCGGGGCGAACACCAGCGCGCCGCCGCCCTGTACCTCGAGCGCCTGCCGCTGTCGCGGCAGCTCGGCAACCGCAGGTGGACGGCGGTCTCACTGGAGGGGCTCGCCCGCGTCGCCGCGGCCCGCGAACAGCCCGTCACCGCCGCCCGCCTGCTCGGCGCCGCCAGCGCGCTGCGCGCCGCGATCAGCGCTCCCGTGGTCGCCTCGGAGCGCGCCGACCGCGACCGCTGCCTGGCCGACGTCCGCGCCGCCCTGGGCTCCTCGTTCGACGCCGCATGGACCGCCGGCCAGGCGCTGACCATCGAGCAGGCCCTCGCCGAGGCCCAGGCCCTGGCGTTGCGATAACCCGATGTGGGTGCCCGCTTGGGATCCGATGCCGTGTCAAGCTGGTGGGTGGAAACGCAATGGTGGGAGGGCCAGTGATGGCGGACGTGACAGGTCGGTGGCCGCGGGCTGAAGATGCCGCGCGGGGCGCGCGGGCGCGGGCGAGCTGGGGCGAGAATCTCGTCACGGCGCTGCTCGCCACGGTCACCGCGATCGGCGGGACGCTCGACGCATGGGCGCACGCGAACCTGGGCCTGCAGGAGACGTTCTTCACGCCATGGCACGCCGTGCTCTACACCGGCTTCGTCGCGAGTTCGGCGTGGATCGCGCTGCTGGTCGTGCGCCGCTCCGAGCGTGGCTGGCGCGGGCTCGCCGCCGTGCCGGTCGGCTATGGCCTGGGCATCGTGGGCGTCCTCACCTTCGCGGCGGGCGGCCTCTTCGATCTCGGCTGGCACAGCGTGTTCGGGATCGAGGTCGGCATCGAGCCGCTGCTCAGCCCGCCCCACCTGCTGCTCGGCCTGGGCGGTCTGCTGCTGGAGAGCAGCCCCCTGCGGGCCATGTGGGCCGAGGCCGGCTCGCCCCGCGCGCCAGGCCTGCGCGCGCTGTTCCCGGCCGTGCTGTCCGCCGCCCTGGTCGCGGGCGACATCAGCTTCTTCTTGATGTGGGCCTCGCCGTTCCTGCAGATCTTCCCGGCGGAGGAGATCGGCGCGGCCATCGCCGCTGTGCTGATCACCAACGTCATCTACATCGGCACGCTGCTGTTGCTGCTGCGCCGCTGGCAGCTGCCGTTCGGCGCCGCCACGTTCCTGTTCTGCTTCAACGCGGCGCTGACGAGCGCGATCGTCGGGTTCCGCACCTGGCCGACCCTGCTGGCCGCGCTCGCCGGCGGCGTGGCGGCGGACCTGCTGATCCACCGCCTGCAGCCTTCGCCCCACCGGCCGGTAGCCCTGCGGGCGTTCGCCGGCCTGACCTCGGCGGCGCTGTGGAGCGCCTACATCCTGATCGTCTGGCTGATCGGCGCGCTGGACTGGTCGGTGCCGCTGTGGTCCGGCGTCATCGCCCTGGCGGCCGGCGGCAGCGTGGCGTTCGCCCTGCTGACCGCCCCCCCGCCGCTCCCAGCCGCCGACCCGCCTCAGCCCGCGCCGCTGCCCGAACCCGTCCACTCCAGCAGGTAAGGGGGCCAGATGCGCAGCTTTCCTTCGGATGCGAAGGAAAGCTGCACCCGAACCGGTGCCTTGGCTCGCCCGTCCGCGGTTTTCCTCCGCATGCAGAGGAAAACCGCGGACGGCACGTCAGGAGGCGGGTTGCGGCGGTCGCTGACGCCGCGGGCGGCAGGACCTGCTTGGGGTCTACGCCTGCTGGTCCCCTCGCTTGCGCGCCTCGTCCTCGTCGTCACGGGCCAACGCGTCCACCGCGTCCTTCGCGCGCTCACGGGCGTCGAGGATCCTGCCCTTGTGCTTCCCACCGGTGCGCTTGTCGGCCTCTTGGGCCAGCCGGTCGATGCCCTGGTCGATCTTGTCCCCGTGGTCCCGCGCGAGGCCCCCCGCCTTGCCCTTGAGGCCCTCCGCCGCCTTCTTCGCCTTCTCGAACAGACCGCCCATCTCGCGCTCCTCTCGTCCCACCGTCTCAGGGTCGGGCGATCCTACACCCAAGCCCCCGTCAGCAGGTGGGCCGCGGGAGCGCTGGTGGCCACGACCACGTCGATGTCGCAGCGTCTTGCGTTCTTCGCCGAGGGCCGTATACCTGCGCTGCCGCGCGACGCTCAGCTTTC
>JBOGEA010000406.1:0-5054 GCA_050743205.1 Egibacteraceae bacterium
GAGCCTTTTAGGTCGCTGCACCCGACGCAACGCGACCCCTTGGTTTCCTCCATCACCGATTTGTTATGAAGCTGAGGCGGGTTCGGGCGGCATCGAGCCGCCCAAACCCGCGCTCGCGCTGCGCCCCCGGCCACTGCGGTGCGCGTGGCCCGGTCTGCGGTTGCGCTGCGCCCATGGCCGCGGTGCGCGTGCGCCTGACCCGAACTCGCGCCACGCCCCCGGCCCGCAGCAGTCGCGTGCGCCTGACCCGTGCTCGCGCTGCGCCCATGGCCGCAGCGGTTTGCTCGCCTTTGCTGTCGCGGTTTTCATTGGCGGAGGTAGGCGAGGACGGCTAGGACTCGGCGGTGGTCGTCGGGGCCTCCCGGCAGGCGCAGCTTTGCGAAGATGCTCGTTCCATGTTTCTCGACGGTGCGCTCGGTGATGAACAGGCGGGCGGCGATCGCCTGGTTGGAGCGGCCCTCGGCCATCAGCCCCAAGACCTGCCGCTCTCGGGCGGTCAGCGCCGCGAGCGGGTCGGGGCCGGCGTGGCGGCGGCCGACGAGTTGGGCGACGACGTCCGGGTCCAGCGCCGACCCGCCGGACGCGACCCGCCGGACAGCGGCCGCGAACTCGTCGAGGTCGGACACCCGGTCTTTGAGCAGGTAGCCGATGCCCTCGGCGCCGCCGGCCAGCAGCTCGAACGCATAGCCGACGTGCAGATGCTGTGAGAGCACCACCACCGGCACCGGCGGGCTCCGCCCCCGCAGCGCGCGGGCGGCGCGCAGCCCTTCGTCCGTATGGGTCGGCGGCATCCGGATGTCGATGACCGCGACGTCTGGGTTGTGCGCCTCGACCTGGGCGAGCAGCTCGGCGGCGTCGCCAGCGACCCCGACCACCTCGAAGCCGGTCTCTTCGAGCAGCCGGGCCACCCCCTCACGCAGCAGCATGGAGTCGTCGGCGACGACTACCCGCACGGCAGCTCTGCCCGGATCCGTGTCCCCGCGCCGGGCGGGCTGTGGATCTGCAGCCACCCGCCAGCGGCCGCCGTGCGATCCACCAGGCCGGACAGCCCTGTTCCTCTGGCCGGGTCGGCGCCTCCAACACCGTCGTCGCGCACCTCGACGATCAGGCGGACACCCTCGTCGATGTGGACCGAAATCCATGCCTGGGCGGCCAGAGCATGCTTGCTCACGTTGGCCAGCGCCTCCGCGGCGATGTAGTACGCGGCCGCCTCAACCGGCTCGGGCAGCCGGTCATCGAGGTCGGCGGACAGGCTGACCGGCAGCGGCGCGGTCCACGCAAGCTCGGCCAGCGCGGCCTCCAGCCCCCGCTCGGTGAGCATTGCCGGGTGGATGCCCCGGCTGATCTGGCGCAGCTCCTGGAGTCCGGCGGCCAGCGTGCCCCGGGCTTCGTCCAGCAGCGCGCTAGCCGCCGCGGGATCGACGGGCAGCCTCGCGCCGGCCAGGCCGAGCGTGAGCGACGCCGACACGAGCCGCTGCTGCACCGTGTCGTGGAGGTTGCGCTCGATCCGCCGGCGCTCGGCGTCGGCGGCCTCCACCAGCCGTGCCCGGGACCGGTCCAGCTCACTCAGCCGGGCGCGCAGCTCGGCCTGCAGGCGCTCGTTCTCCAACGCGAGCGCGGCCGCGGCGCGCACCGCCCCCACCAGCTCGGGCTCCTCGTCTAGCACGGCGTCATGCACGAGCGCGCCGACCCTGCGGCCGTCCCGCTCGATCACCGTCGCGCGCTCGGGCAGCGTGACCGGGTAGCCGTGCAGGTCGACGTACCCGCTGCGCTCCGGGATCCAGTAGGCCAGCTGGAGCGACGGGTCGCCGAGGCCGCGCGCGAGCGCGTCGCGCAGCGCCCCCGGGGCGACCCCCTCGCCCAGCGTCACCATCAGCTCCGCCACGCACGCGTGCGCGAGGCGGGTGCGGAGGAGTCCGGCGAGGAACGCGAGGGGCACGCACGCGAACGCCGCCGTGTACAGCCGCCACACGGGTGGGTCGAGCCCGAGCGAGAAACGATCGTCGAGGATCCTCACCACGAGCAACACGGCCATCGCGCCCCCAGCCCCTGCGATCGGGGTGAGCGTGCGCCGCGCCGCCGCGCTCGCCGGGCGCCAGCGCTGGACGAGCGCCGCGATCAGCGTCACCGCGAGCGCGATGCCGATCGTGATCTGCGCGTCGCCCAGCTCTTGGGCGAGCCGCGGGTTGGGGGCGATATGCAGGAGGTTCGCGATGCACGCCGGGCACGGCGGGTCCAGGAGCAGCCGGACCACCTGCAGTCCCACCGCGTCGAGGTAGGCGCCGACCGTGATCAGGCGGGCAGTGCGAGACCTCAGGCGCCCGGTGGGGAACGCAAGCAGCAGGTGCGCGACCAGCGCGAGGTAAACCCCTGCCAGGGCCGTGCAGACGGTGTCGAGCGCAGCGGCCCGCGGAACAGAAGTCTCTGCCAGCCGGGTGACGAACCATGCGAACCCGACGGCGACCATCAGCCGCCCGATGAGGTGCTGGGGCCGCCGGGCCCACGCCGCCAGGCCCGCACCGACGAACGACCAGCCCGCCACCAGCCCGAGCGCCACGTCCACCCATCCGCCGTGCTCGCCACCGCGCATCGCCGCCGCAGCCACCAGCCCGATGACCACGGCGGCCCCACCCACCGCCCAGCTCATGCCCCGCGCCATGACCCCGAGTATGGCGTCGTGCAGACGCTGCCTCACCTGACGAGGCAAAGTCTCGACGCGCCGCAGGTCAAGTCAGCGGAGAGGACGATGATGCCATCGCACTAGTGCGCGCCCACCGCGCGATGACGGCGTTGACCCAGCGAGCAGGACGCCGCAGCGGCGGGAGGCCACGTCGGGCGGCGACGACGCCCGCGTCTGCCCGCCCCCGTTTGTGTGTGGTACGGCGATGCGGCGCTCCACAACGTGGAGCCGCGCATCCTGGCACACCTGCTGCTCTGCCCGCACAGACTCAGGTGTTCGGCTCAAGCCCGGATTCCGGAGCTGGCGCCGACACCCCCTCAGTTGGACACCGCCAGGCGCTCGTCCAGCTCGACGACCGGCGCCAGCGTCCACCAGGACCGGGGGAAGGCCGTGCGTGCCCGGCTGATCTGCAAGATGGGCAGGTGGCCGTGCATGCCTGTCGGCCTCGTCCAGGCCCGTCATGGCATAGGCGCAGGTCCGATCGGGGTCGTCCAGCGCGACGCACGCATCCGTCATGTCCACCCACAGCCCGGCACGGCGGATAGGCGCGATCATGCCGGCGGCGGCCGGTTGGCGGCGCAGATTCGCTGTAGAGTTGGTTGGGACGTAACAGCGAGTGATGCTTCGCTTGAAGAAACCCATTCCCGCTCGGCCTTAAGGCTCGTCAGCCGCGTTCCCGCGCACATGTCGATGGCGCAGGCGAAGTTGAAGCGGCCGTAAAGCTGCTTCGACCTTGACCCCCATGCCCATCTTGCTGCTCCCACTGCGTCGTTCTCTGAAATCGATGGGAACCTCGACGATGTCGTGACCGAGCTTCTTGCACAAGTAATTCATCTCAATTTGAAAGACGTATCCGTCGCTGTCGATATTCTCAAGGCCGATTTCACGCAGCACGTCGGCTTGCCAAATCTTGAACCCGGCAGTAATGTCCCGCACGCGCATTCTCAAGATGGTGCGCGCGTATAAGTTAGCCCACCAGCTCAATATTCGACGCCACCAACTCCAGTCCCTGTCAAGCGTTCCACCCTCCACGTAGCGACTGCCGATAGCAACCCCCGCCCCGGTGGACAGCAGCACTCCCAGCATCCGGGGGACGTAGCAAGGCGAGTGACTGAAGTCAGCGTCCATCTGCGCAACGAATTGCGCGCCCTCGCGCAGGGCGCGCGTCATCCCGGCCACGTAGGCTCTGCCCAATCCCGCCTTCCTGGGTCGATGCAGCACGGCCATACGCGACTGAACTCGATCGTTATACCGACTGGCCAGTTCTTCAGCTAACAGCCCAGTGCCATCAGGGGATCCGTCATCGACGATCAGGACACGCAGGTTCGGCAGCGGTAGGGTGAACAGAGCTTCAACGATCCCCGGCAGGTTGTCTGCCTCGTTGTACGTAGGCACGACTACCGTCAGTCGCACTTCACTCCAGGGCGGCGGAGGCGGCTCTGGCCGCAGCGTCATCTGTCGGCGCACCGCTTCATCGGTCCACTTCAACATCTGTTCTCCTCTGCGACTATCGCGACCGCAGGCTCAGGTGGTCGTGCTTCAGGACCACCCGGTAGATCATTTTTTCGATCCTGTGCACCGGAAGACCGCATGCAGACAAGAGATTGCCGTTCCGGAGCAGCCCCGAGTGGAGGACGGGGAGGAACATCCTCGGGTCCTTGACGCCAACGCTGCATAGCCCGCGAGACCGTAAATACAGGCGCGATCTGACGAGATAGGGAGGAAGACGATATCGTTTGTGGTGACGATGACGGAAAGGGGCTTCGTGCCCAATTGGTGGGGAAGCCGATAGGGGCCGTGACCGCGCTGATCATTCATCCGGTGGTCCGTCAGTGTCGCACTTCGAGCCCATCCTCGCACCTCCCTGCGAGCTGACGGGGTGCTCCGCCGGGCGGTGGCCGTGACGCCGACCCGTAAGGCCGCGGTCACGGGGCGCGGAACAGGCCGCCCAGAATGAGCCGCCTGTGCGTGTGGTCATCCACGCGCACCTCGGCTGGCGGCCGGCGCGCTCGACACTGCGGCAGATCATCGCCGACGCCTGGGCGCGTCAGCGCGATCGAAGCTGACGGCACATCATGTCGTCAGAGGGTCATCGGGCCCTCTCGGGCGGGTGGCTGGACAGTTGTGGCCAACAGATGACCGGCGCTGGCGAGGCGGACGGGCGGTGTCCGCGGCACCGCTGTCCGGACGTGCCCGCGTGCGGCGGTTCCATCGGGGTCGAGCGCATCCTCGCCTTTCAGGCCGCCCAGGAGGGCGATCAGCGTCATGGCCTCGATGTGGCGCTGACGGTCCTCGGCGCTGAGGACGAGATCATGCGGTTGGCCGGCGAGCTTCGGGGGCACGGCCTGCGCGTCGGGGTGTACCTCGGCTCGTC
>JBOGEA010000407.1:0-5041 GCA_050743205.1 Egibacteraceae bacterium
GCCTCGGCTGGAGCGACCTAAAAGGCTGTTCGCGAGCGGAAGCCGAGGCAAAGCGACCCCTGGGGAGGGGGAAAGCGCGACCCCTTAACGGGGGAAGCGCGACCGCGAAGCGACCCTGCGGTTTGCCGCCATGACCTCGGCCCCCGTAGCATCCATATTCCTGGGATGCCCACCGCCGAGAACCCACGTGTTGCTGCCATCCTTGTCGTGCACAACGGCGAGGAGTGGCTTGGGAGCGCGCTCGCGACGCTCGCGGCGCAGCGTTACCCGGCACTCGACCTCGTCGTGGTGGACAACGCGAGCCATGACGGCGGCACGGAGCTGCTGGGTCGGCACATTCATGCCGATCGTCTGATCACCCTGTCGCGCAATGTCGGCTTCGGCCGGGCGGTGAGCGCGGCGCTCAAACATCCGGCCGTTGAGGCGGCCGACCACCTCCTGCTGCTGCACGACGACCTCGTGCTGGCGCCAGACGCGATCGCCGAGCTGGTCGAGGCGATCCAAGCCGATCCAACGATCGGGATCGTCGGGCCGAAGCTGCGGGAGTGGAGCGAGGATTACATCCTGCAGGAGGTCGGCATGACGACCGACCGGTTCGGTCGCGCTGAGACGCAGCTCGAGCCGGGCGAGCTGGACCAGGGTCAGCACGACCGCCAGCGTGACGTCCTGTACGTCTCGACCGCCGGGATGCTCCTGCGCCGCGACGTCCTGCGCACGCTGGGCGGGTTCGACGCCCGCTTCCCGGCCTTCCGGGACGATCTCGACCTCTGCTGGCGAGCATGGCTCGCCGGCATGCGCGTCCAGGTCGTGCCTGACGCCGTCGGCTACCACATCGCGGCCAGCAGCCGCGGCCCGCGGGCGCCGCTCGCCAGTCGCTCAGGGCAGGCCAGGTATTACGCGGAGCGGCACACGATCGCCACGCTGGTGAAGAACTACTCGACCGCGCGGCTCGCCTGGGTGCTGCCGGTTCTGATTCTGTTCGCGGTCGCCAAGACGATCGGCTTCCTGGCGACCAGGCGGTTCGGCGACGCGGCGGCGGTCGCGAAGGCGTACCTGTGGAACCTGCGCCAGCTTCCGCCGACGCTGCGGCGCCGTTTCCACGTTCAGCGGCACCGGACGGTATCGGACGCCGAGCTGACGCCGCTGTTCGCGCCGGGTCTGCCCCGCCTGCGCGCGTACGCGGAGACGATCATGACGCGGGCCGCCGGCATCGACACGCGGGCGCTGATCGACGACGGCTGGGCGCAGCCGTCCTCTTCCGATGTCGCCTCCCAGAGATCCACCGGCCAGGACCCCACCGGCCAGGACCCCACCGGCCAGGACCCCACCGGCCAGGACCCCGAAGCGGCCGGCGACCCGCTGGCGGCCAGGCCGGTCCTTCGCGCGCTGCGCGACCACCCGGCGGCGTGTGTCGGCGGGCTGCTGATGGTGTGCTATCTCATCGGGCTCATCCCGCTGCTGGGCGCCGGTCAGGTGGTCGGCGGCGAGATCGCGCCGTGGCCGCGGACCGCCAGGGCGTTCCTGCGCGCCTATGCCAGCAGTTGGAACGGCGAGCCGCTCGCCTCATCGGGGTTCGCCTCGCCCGCACAGGCGCTGCTCGGCATCCTGAGTTTCCTCGGCTTCGGCAGCGCGTGGCTGGCGCAGCGGCTCCTGGTGTTCGGGCTGCCGCCTCTGGCGTGGGCGCTGGCGCTGCGGGCCGGTCGGCTGGTCACCACCCTCAAGGCGCCGCGCGTGCTGGGGGCGGCCCTCTACGTGCTGAGCCCGGTGCTGATCGGCGCGCTCGCGCAGGGGCGGTACGGGGTGCTGGTCACCGGCGCCCTGCTGCCCGGCCTCGTCCTCGTCACGGTGCGCGCCGCGGACGCGCGGACCGCACCGGGCAGCGCCTGGCGGGCCGCGGCGCTCCTCGCCCTCGGCGTCGCCACGTGCGCGGCGTTCGCGCCCGTGCTGGGCCTGCTGCTCGGCGCGACGCTGCTGGCGGTCACGGTGGCCACCGGCCTGCGCGGCGTGAACGGCGCGCGGCAGGCCGCCCTGCGGCTGCTCGCCGCGGCCGGCGGCGCGGCTGGGCTGCTCGCCCCGTGGCTGGCCGACCTCGCAAGCGGGGGAGGGCTGGTGCTGTCCGGTGAGGCGCCACAGCCGCTCCGGCTGTGGCGCGCGCTCACGGTGGTGCCCGCGGTGGTGCCTGAGCTGTCCGGCTTCGCCGGCCTGCTCTCGGCAGCGGTCGCTGGCGCGGTGGTGGTCGCCGCGGTGGGCGTGGCCCTGCGGATCCGACCAGGTCCGGTATGCGGGCTGGTCGCGATCGTGGTCTTCTCCGGGTTGGCGGCTTGGGGCGCCGCACGGCTTGGCGTGGAGGCGATCTGGGTGCCGGCCTTGCTGCTTCCGGGAGCCCTCGGGATTGCGGTCTTGGGGGTCGTGGCCACGCGGTGGCTTGTGCCAGCGCTGCGCGCGTACGACTTCGGCGCCCGGCAGCTGCTGACGGCGGTCGCCGCTGGCGTCGTCGTCGTCGGCAGCGCTGGCGGGGCGGTTCTGCTCGCGACGGGTCCGTGGACGGGATTGGATCGCGATCCGGACCTCGTGCCGGCGTTCGTGCACGCTGATGTCGGGGCTGTGGGCCCGTACCGGGTGCTGCTGCTGGCTGATCAGACCGGCGCGGTCCACTGGGACGTGAGCAACGGAGCAGGGCCGTCGATGGTCGACTACGGGACGCTGCGAAGCCAGAGGCTGGTGAGCTTTCTGGACGACGCCGTCGGCCGGGCCGCTGGCGCGGACCCCAGCGCGGGGGCCGCGTTCGGTCTCGCCAACGTGCGCTATGTCGTGCTGTCCGTGCAGTCCGAGGCCCTGGTGGCCGCGCTGGAGCGCCAACCCGCGCTGGAGCCGCTGCCATCGGGCGGAGGGCGTGTCTACCGGGTCCGCGCCTGGCTGCCCCGTGCGGTCGTCCTGCCGCGTGATCGTGGCGAAGCGCTGCGCAGGACCGGCGACCCGGGCGTCACGGACGGGCTGGAGGCCGCTGCGCTCGGGGTGGGGCGCCTCGACGGATACCAGGGCAGAGCGGCGGGTGACGGGGGACTGCTGGTCGTCTCGGAGGCCGAGGACAGGACGTGGCGGGCAACCGCGAACGGCACGATTCTCCAGCCTGTCGCGCTCGCGCCGTTCAATGCCTTCCCGCTGCCCTCGGGTCAGAGCGATGTCGAGGTCGTCGTCTCGGGTCGCGGGCACCGCCTGACCATGCTTGCGCAGATTCTCCTCCTCCTCGGTGTGATCTCGCTGGTCCTGCGCCCGCCCGGCTTCACCCAGCGCAAGGCTGATCGCGCGGCCGTCCGCAGCCTGCCGGCCGAGCTCGCCGCGCCGCGGGGCACTGAGCCGCGGCGCACTGAGCCTCGGAGTGCTGAGGAGGTCACCTCGTGAGCGACAGGGTCGCTCCGGGGGCCATCGTGACGCTGCTGGCACTCGTCGCGCTCGTCGGTGGCGTGGCGGCGGTCGAGGCGCTCTTTCCCTCGCCGCTCCGCCAGAACGCGATCATCGGGCAGGGTCCGGTGTCGGCGGGAACCTGGTACTGCCCCGTCACCGCCGGTCAAGACGAGCAGGCACTGCTCACCGTCGCGGCGGTCGGCCGCGAGCCGTCCACCGTGGTCCTCACCCGGTATGAGGATCGGAAGGCTGTCGAGGATCCGCCGGTCATGGTCGCCGACGGCGAGGCCCTGGAGGTGCCGCTCAAGGGCGCCGAGGCCACCCAGCCGATCGTGGTGCGGTGGCAGGGCGGCCCGGCGGTGGCGCACTGGAGCGTCAGCGGCGCCGGCGACAGCGCGGCGGCTGGATGCGAGCCCGGCCCCTCGCAGAAGTGGCATGTGACCGGGTTCGACACCACGATCGGGTCGAAGGCGACCCTGTACCTGTTCAACCCCTACGGCGAGGATGCGGTCGCGCGCCTGCGCTTCTCGACGCCCGAGGGCCTCGTCGACCTCGTGATCGCGGACAACCAACTCGTCCCCGGCGGCTCCAGCACCCCGATCGATCTGTCAGAGTTCCAGCCTGAGGAGTCCGATCTGGGCGTCACCGTCGAGGTGCTCACGGGGCGTCTCGTGGCCCAGGGCCAGGTCGTACGCGACGGCGGCGCGGGCGGGCGCGCGCTGCTGCGGGGCGCGCCGAGCGCCGCGCTGCACTGGGACGTCGCGCACGTGCGCGCCGACGACACCTCGGCCGCCTGGCTGTCGGTCCAGAACCCGTCCGATCGTGAGGCGGCGATCGAGGTCCAGGTCAGCGACCCTCGCGCCGAGGGGAACGCGCTGCTGGGCGAAATGTCGGTCCCCTCGGGCGGCCTGGTCCGGATCGACCTGAGCGGGGTCTCATCCAAACCGGACTTCGGGCTCGCCGTGATGAGCGTGAACGAGACCCCGGTCGTCGTGAGCGTGTTCTGGACGTTGCGCGGCCCGGAGGGGCGTGGCCTCGCCGCCGCGCTCGCGGCTCCCGGCCCGTCGACGGAGTGGGCGCTTGCCGGCGGCGGCACGGCCGGCCGCTCCGGCGAGGTCTCGATCTACAACCCCGGCGCCGAGGACGCGACCGTCACGGTCCTGTCTCCCAAGGGACGGCTCGCCGAGTGGAGCGGGTTGGTCGTCCGTCCGAACCGGCGCGTGACCGTCGACCTCGCCGCCGCCGGCCGGGCCCTTTCCGCGGTCCCGGTCCGTGTGGTCTCTGACCGCCCGATCGTCGCCGAGCTGCGCTCACTGCGCACAACCGGCACGCTCGAGCTGTGGACGAGCATCGGCGTCCCAGCCGTCGACTGGACCGGGCCGCCCACCCGCCCCCCCGTCCGCCTGGACCCGTCCCTGCAGACGACCGCCGTCCAGGCCCCCATGACCCCGCCACCAGACGAGTTCGATCCCGCTGACCTCGACCTGCCCTCACCGGTCGCCACCCCGCCGACCCCGGGCGACGATCAGGACACCACCACCGACGCTGACCCGGCCGCGGATCCTGACACCTGACGGCGTGTTTGAGAGCTGTCGTGAGGGTCGCGCCTCGTCGGGTTTCGCTCTTCCGTCAAGGG
>JBOGEA010000408.1:0-5002 GCA_050743205.1 Egibacteraceae bacterium
CACCGGGTTCGTCGGCGCGCGGGGGCGGGGCTTGGCCGAGACCGCCGAGCGGGTCAGCGGCGTTTTGGGCCGGGCGGTCGACACCGGCAGACGCGCGCTCGGCCGCGCCGCCGACGCCGGCGGGAGCCTGCTGGGCCGGGCGGCCCAGGCCGGCCGGGGCATCCTGGGCTCCCTCGGCCGGGGCATCACCAACCTCGGCGGTTGGATCGTCGGCCGGCTCAGCGCCGCCCTGGCCGCCATCGTCGGCTGGCTGGCCGCCCAAACCGCCGCCTTCCTGGACGCGCTCGGCCGCTACCTGGAGACTCTCCAACAGGTTTGGGAGCAGACGGTCTGGCCGGCGATCGACCGCTGGGTCGACGCCCACGCCGACCTGCTGCGAACCATCTCCAACGTGCTCAAATGGGTCGCGCTCGTCGTCGCCGTCATCGCGTTGGTCGCGCTGTTCGTCTTCCCCCCGGCGGCGCTCCTGCTCGGCGGGATCGCGTTGGGCATCGGCGTGGCCGCGCTGGGCATCGACGCGCTGCTGGCGGCCACCGGCAACGGCAGCTGGGTCGACGTCGGCATCGAGGCCGCCTTCACGTTCATCCCCTTCGGCAGGCTCCTCGGACCGCTTGGCCGGCTGCTGCGACGCATCCCCTGGGGCCGCCTCACTAGCTGGATCGGCAGACAGGCCGGCCGTTTCGGTAGCTGGATCGGCAGACAGGCCGGCCGTTTCGGTAGCTGGATCGGCAGACAGGCCGGCCGTTTCGGTAGCTGGATCGGCAGACAGGCCGGCCGCCTCCGCAGATTCCTTGACGGCCTCGGCGGAAGAATCCAGTCCTGGGTCGTCCGGTTGCGCCGCCGGCTGCTCGCTAGGTATCTCGCCCGCAAACTCGACCTGCCCGTCGAACAGATCGAACGTCTCCTTCCCCACTTCGGCGACGACCCCGCCCGACTCGAGCGCTCACTGGCCCACTTTGACAACGACCCAACCAGACTAGAGCGAGCATTAGGCCGGTTTGACAACGATGCCGCCCGACTCGAACTCGGGCTTTCGGCTCTCGGAAATGATGCCGCCGCGCTTGACAGGTACATCGCTGTCCACCCTGGGCAACAGGGGAAGCACATTCCTGGCCAAAATAATTATATTCCTGGCCGCAGCGAGCTGACCTACCCTAAGCCTCAAGAATTGTTGGATCGAGGCGCTTTCGCTGGCACTCCTGTAAGGGGTACGCCTGGCCAGCCTGGGTATCGCGAACGAGTCGACTTTGGTCAGATCATCGGCTACTCTGTCGATCCTGTCACCGGAGCAAGAACACCGACAAGCATTGGGATTATCCATTATTCCTCTACAGGTGCGCACATCGTGCCGGCGAGGCCGTAGCAAGCGGTTCTCGCACCAACCAAGGATTGGCGGCCATCATGGTTTCCGAAGAAGCAGATAGGGCTAGCATACTTCTCTCCGTCCAAAGAGCACTACTCGGCGCTGTCAGCCCGTCAATACTTGGCATCTGCGCAGACTGGGGCCATGGTAAAATTGTGATGTTCGTATTCGTTCAAAACTCTCTGCTGGATGATGAATTCGAGGATCTGAACGGGGCGGCGACACAGGTTATGGCCGACTTTTCGTGGGCCTCCGTAGAGGTACGCATCATTGATAAAACACAACCACCGCTCACTGGCTGGTCGGGGGTGTGGGTCTTTCTCCGTCGAGGAGTGCGAGTCTCGCAGCAGTGAAGGATTCAACCACTTTGATGCGAAGGAGGAACACAAGTAGTGTTACGCCTGAGCCGCTGCGGTTCCCGTTGCCCGAGGCGCGTCGGGCGCTGGTGGCGATGAGGGCGCACGTCCAGGAATCGCAGGGGTGCATGCGCGTGCACGGCGACGCCGCCGACCACGCCCGTGGGGGGTTCGCCGGCCAGGTCCGCGACGGGTTCGATCAGGACCTCGACGACGCCACCGCCGACGTCGGCTACTGGCTGGGCACTCTCGAGGGAACTCAGCCCCACAGAGATCAAACAACTCACAGACCAACTCGGCGCCGACACCGTAAAGACGCTGGCGACCCGCCTCGGTGGACGGGAGCTGTAACTCGTCGGGGAGCTGAGCGCAAGCGGTACGAAGCTCAACGCCGAAGCGATCGTCGGCATCACCAGGACGCTCACGGGCCGTATCGTGTGGCTAGAAACTGGCAACACCAGGGCAGGGCTGATCCATATTATGCAGAGGCATGCTCCTCAGTTCGCCAAATGGGGGTTACACAGCGATCAGGAAGTGAGCGATCTTATCATCCAGACGTTGCGCACTGGCACACCTATCAATACAGATCCGAGGGGCGCAATCGACTACGCGGTGCGAGTCAACGGTGAGGCCCGCATCCTACGCATCGTAGTCGGCGAAAACGGATTCGTAGTCAGTGCGTACCCGCAGTGAGAGGAGGGACACCGATGCCAGACGGCTGGCTGCGCTGTACGGTACAGGAAGTGCTGCCTGGCGCATGGTACGAGGGCGTGACCTATGATCAAGACATCGTGGTCAGCAGCGGGCACGGTACGGTCATTACCCTATTCGATATGACCCCGATGGTCGGCGAAGACCTGAAAATCGGTCTGGACGTCGACCTCCTAGTCGTCGTGGCTGCACCAGGTAATCTCCGCCTCGATAAGAGTTCATCCAACGAGTTCGAGGTCCTGGCCGTCGAGTCGGTGCCGTCGGTTCCAAACGGAGTTGCTGCCCGTCGCGAGGTCCACAAGCGGAGATGGATAGCGCTGCGGGGCTCGTTCGGTCCGGTATGGATGGCGGCCGGCGAGTTCGAAATCGCTGAGATTGCGCCGGTGCCGGGTTTAATGGTGACTTGGGAGGATGCCCGCTACGACTTGTACGCATGGTGCCCAGTTGCCGCCGCGTAGGATTCGACGTTCCGCTGGCATTCTCGATGTGGATGTGGCCGCCGACAATTGCGAGATCACGGCGTGGGGCCAGCGGATGAGCGTGTATGGGGATGCGGTGGGCGCGGCCCGCGGGGCGTCGCGGATGGTGCGGCGATGAGCGGGGGGCGGGTCGCGGGCGAGCCTGAGCGGCTGGAGGCTTACACCGAGGCCACCCAGGCCGTGCTGGGCCCCACCCGCGACTCCCTCGATGACTACACGGTGGCGGTGAGGGCGTTTCTGTCGGCCCAGCCCAACGACTTCGGCGTCGGCGGGGTGGCCGACCACAGCGTGCGGCTGAACGCCATCCTGGACGGGCTGGCCGAGTTGGACGCCAAGCCGGCCGCGTTCGCGTTCGCGCTGCGCGAGCTGGACCGCTCCGCCGCCCAGGCGCTGTCCACCACCGACACGGCCCTGTTCGGTGCGTTGGCCCGAGCGCGCGCAGACCTGCCCTACGCTGCTGCGCAAGACGTCCTCCAACGCGCCATTCAGGCGCTGGCCATTGGCGCCGGGATGGTCCTGGGCATCGCCGGACTCGAAATCCCCGGACCGCCACCCAACCCGCCGACCGACCCCGGGGCAGGCCCGCACGGCGCCGATCCCTGGTACAGCCGAGGCGACGACCTCATCGTGAAAGAACTCGCACGCAGCGCGGCAACGTGGGCGGATGCCATCGGGTGGACCCACGCGTCCCCGCACCTGCGGCACTACCTGGACAACTCCGGCGCCGACGTGACGGTCAACCCCCGATGAGATCGGCCGCGATGTCGCGCCGTTCCAGCAGACCGTGGACCAGACCACGGCCGCCGAGATGCGGCGCATCGCCGAGGAGGCCGAAGCCAGCGGCGACTATGGCAGGCCCATCCCGTTCCAGACCGGCTGGACGGGCTACTACATCACTGCCGATCAGAGCAAGGACTGGTTCTACGCGATGGGCGGCATCCAGTACGCGGTGACCGGGGTCGCGACCGTCCACCCACCAGACCATCCTGGAGGCGAACCGCGGATCGAGATGGACTACCAGACTCACGTGTTCGATCGCTACAACTGGGACGGCGGCAAGTCGACCGAGATCGGCCCGATCACCATCACCGACGAGCAGCTGGCTGAGCTGCACCGCGCGGGCGTGGCGCAAGAGTTCAACATCTCCGGGTCCTCCGACGTCAAGCGCTACTCGGGTACCCTGCCCCCGTCCGGCGAACAGCCGGATCTGCCCCAGCCTGCCGACACCCGCGACGGCACCCGCGGCGACCCCGGACGGTGACAGGTCATCATGCGTCACGATCAAAACAGCCAGAGCGGCCCCACAGCGCGCGCACACGAGCCAGCGCGATCCGGCCGACCCCGGCCGCGGCGCAGGGTCGCTCCAACCCTGGTGACGGCCGCCGTCGTACTGGCGGCGGCATGCGGGGCCGGCCCCAGCCAGGAGGGCGGGATGCCTCAGCGGAACTCCAGCACAGCCACGACCGACCAAGCCACGATCACCGAAGCGCTGCGCTTCGGCGGAATCGTGCTCCCGCCCACGGCCACGGTCCTGGGAGTCCACAGCGACAAGGGCATCGACCAGCTCTACCGCCTCGTGCTCCAGATCGATCCCGGAAGCGTCGACGCGCTGCTGTCCGGCTCGGGGTTCACCACCCCGCTGGAGGCAGGCCGGCAGGTCTTCATGTCGCCCGTCGAGGGCTTCACCCCCGCCAGCCCCACCAAGGTCGCCTCCGCGCAGGACACCCTCCCACCCCGGGATGACCGCGATCAGACCGTGACCCGCGAGGTCTTGGTCGACAGCAGCGACCCGGCCAGGACCCTGGTGCACCTCTGGCTGTTCACCACATAGACAGCGGCTAGGCGGCTGTGTCAGGCGACGTCGAGGGACGCGAGCTGCGGCCAGGCCGAGTCGGCAGGCTCAACAGCCCATGTCCGCCGGTGAGTTGACGTTGGCGCAGGTCGCGCTGCCGCCGGGGGAGTAGTGATTTGGGTGTGGCTCTTCTGAAGGGACCTCACGCTGCTCGGGGGATGAGGTTGTCGGCGTCGCGCTGGGCATGTGACCGGCCTGTTGCCAAGCGGGCCTGGTCTGCCTACCGGAGGGTTGTGTGCTG
>JBOGEA010000409.1:0-4956 GCA_050743205.1 Egibacteraceae bacterium
CGGGTCCAGCATGACTGGCCGACCGCGCCGGCGCTGGTGGCCGCGTTTCGACGGCTGTGGGCGCTGCCGCGACGCCGGTGGCCGCTGCCGCTGCCCGCCGGCTGACCTACCCGGCCCACCCAACACCCGCGGCGTCCCCGCCGCCGTAGCGCACACTGTGGTCGAGCCTTGCCTGAACGCGGCCCGAGCTTCGGCTGGTGGCCTGTGGTGCCCGGTTTTGGCCCTCTGAGGGGCTGTTCGGGTGTTCGTGTGGGTCTGGGCGTGCGTGGGATGGGCTCCCGCTGTGCCTCAGCCCTCTCACGAAATCATACTATAACGGTGAATTATCCTCTTATAAGGTCATACCAGGATAAAACATCGATGCTAGCGCTGGAGACGCGTCTTTCTCACCTTCTCATCGATGAAGGTTATGAGGACTTGACGAGCGTGCAGACGACTCGCTCCGTCATCCGCTTCGTAACTGGCCAGCTCGGTTCGCTCGCAGCCGATCTTCCCGAATTCCTGGACATCGTGGGCTCGCTCGCTCGGCCGGTCGAGCTGACGCTGTCGCAGCAGCGGCGACTCAACGAGTTCGCCGATTTCTGCGAGACGCTTGACCTCAACCGCAGCAGCGCATGGCCTTGGCGGGGGGCACCAGAAGACCGGCGCGGGCTCACCGAACTCGCCCTCCGGCTCGGCGGTTTCCCACGTGAGATCGTCGCAGAGCAGGCACGCATTGCCGACAAACTGATCAAACAGGTGGGCGGTAGGGCTCCCTTCTGGTTCCTCTTCGACGGCGCAGGAAAGGCAGAACTCAGTCTCTGGGACAACATCGAAGACCTCGATGCGGCATGCGATCTGCTCGTGCGGCTCTTCTTCGCCGAGGAAGGAACCGCGTTCGTCGCGGCCAGGGCGCTGCGGACGTATCCCGAGAAGCAGCGCGGGCGAGAGGCCGTTGCGGCTGTCATTCCGCTTCTGCCTCCAAACATCCGCCGTATCGCAGCCCACACGGCGCTCGCACTCGACGCATGCAGGGGACAGCGGGCGAGAAAGTGGTGCAGTGCTCCCGACCCCGTTCTCCGCCACGTCGCTGCCGAAGGTCTCGCGCTGCTCACCGATGACGGAACGTCGACGGCAGAGGCACGAAAGCTTGTCGCCGATGAAGATGCTGGTGTGCGCCAGACCGTGGTTGACAGGCTGCGCAAGCAGATAGGCGACGAGGGGAAGCCAGGAGCCCTTGCGCTCCTTGAGCGGGCTGCCAGGCAAGCCCCCACCGGCTGGCTCTGTCACTTCTGCGGGGCTACAAACCTGGCGGGGCTCAGCAGCTGTGAGCGCTGCAACGTCGTGGCACCGCAGCCAGAGTCGAAAGCTTCTGCTTTCTGGCGGATTTCCATACGGGGCCTAACGCGGAGTCCAGTCCTCATGACACTATCCCTTAATTGCTGCAGGGCTCACGGGTCTTTGACGCATAACAGACGCCGCAGACTGAGCGTGAGTTCGGCGCCGGGGAAACGGTGTGGGTGTCGGTTAGCTGATCGGGCGGTGGCAACATGAGCAAAGGGTGGTATGCACTGCCCGCGCCCGACATGGCCCATCCCGCAGGGCTGTGGATAACCCTTGCAGAGGTATTGGAGAGTCGGCGGAGCCTGGTCCGGGACGGCCGCGACGTGGGATGCTGAAGAACCTGCGGCTGGGTGCCTTGCGGGTGAGCGTGTGCGGGCGTATGTGCACGCGGTTGCACATCCGCCCGGAACTGCGCATCTTCGAGATGAGCGCAGTGCCGCGCGCTCGTCCCAGCCGAGCGGCCGGTGACATAATTTTCGGTGCGGGCTCGCGCAGCCCCGCTGGCGCGTGGTGTTCTCGAGCATGTCCACGCCCGGCTTGGTCGGTGCCCAGCCCTCGTGCGGTGAGCGGCAGCAGCAGCCCGTCGCAGACCCTGCTCACCGCTTGGCGTGTCAAAGCCAAGCGACAATTACCGCACAAAATGAGCGGGATGGAGGATTTCATCCCCGTCTGAACAGGCGTTTTGTACTCCCATGTCAGGAGGGCTGGAGTCGCCGCCGTAGCGCCATGTTTCGCAGGCCAGGGCACCGGTGGCACTCAATATTTCGTTGACAGCCTGGGTACCGACCGTCCAGAGCGGAGAGGAGAGTGCGGCGGGCGTCGGGGAGACGCCGTAGCTGATCGTGTGGGGTGGCTTCAGAGGCGGTGGGCGGTACTGCAGGCTGCGGAGCGGGGATTTCGCGGGGGGCGGAGGGGACGCATCCTCGTACAATCGGCGCAGGTGCGAAAGGAGCGGACCGTGTCGGCGCTGCGGCGTATCGTGCATGAGGTTCGCGAGGTGGATCTTGGCGACCTGACCCGGTACGAGCGGGGTCGGCTGGTGGTGGGCCGGGACGGGGTCGAAGCGGCGTTCGCGGATCCGGCGCTGGCGGGGGTTTGGGCGCACACAGTGTCGCCCGGGGAGCGCGTGCGGATCGTCGCGCCGATGGATGTGGTCGAGCCGCGGACCAAGGGGCCGGGCGGGGGCGGGGTGTTCCCGGGCATGCTCGCGCCGGCCGATGGCCGCCGGGGACGGGACACGCACGTGCTGCGCGGGGCCGCGGTGCTGGCGGCGGGCCACCTGCCGCGCAACCAGGAGGGGCTGGTCGACATGAGCGGCCCGGCGGCGGCGCTGTCGCCGTTCGGGGGCACGCGCAACGTCGTCGTGGAGTTCGACCGGGCGGAGGGCGCGTCGTTCGAGGAGGTGGACGACGCCGTCCGGCGGGGGCTGCTGCGCCTGGCGGTGCACCTGGCGGACGCTGCGGTGGAGGCGCCGGCTGACGATGTGGAGGAGCTGCCCGACCTGCGCCGGCTGGCGGCGGCGAGCGACGGGCTGCCCCGCGTGGGTGTGGTGACGAATCTGCAGACTCAGGGGGCGTTCAAGGACGTGTTCGTGTATGGGCGCAGCCTGGCGCGCTGCCTGCCGACGCTGTTCGATCCGGCCGAGTTGGAGGACGGCGCGGTGGTCAGCGGCCAGTACGGCCACCCCGCGCTGCGCAACCCGACCTGGATGCACCAGAACCATCCGGTGATCGCGGCGCTGCGGGCTCGGGATGGGCGGGACCTGCGGTTCGCGGGGCTGGTGCTGTGCCCGGAGCCGATCGACCAGGCGGCCAAGCAGCACGTCTCTGCCCACGCCGCATGGGTGTGCCGGACGGCGGGCTTCGACGCGGCGGTCGTGACGAAGGAGGGCGCGGGCAACGCCGACAGCGACCTGTCGCTGAAGCTTGAAGCGCTGGAGGCCTACGGGATTCGCGCGGTCGGCCTGTTCGCGGAGATGTCCGGCCCGGACGGCACCGGCCCGCCGGTGGTCTCGCCCCCACGCCGCGGCGCGATGGTCAGCCTCGGCAACTACGACCAACGGCTGCAGCTGCCCGCGGTCGAGCGGTCGCTGGGCGGCGACCAGCTCCGCATCGCCTCCGCGGACGCCACGGCGGCCGTCGAGGTCCCGGTCGCGGCGGTCCTGTGCGCCCTGAGCCCGCTGGGGTGGGGCCGGCTGACCTGCCTGCAGGAGGTGCGCTGATGCGCGTCGTGCACTACCTCAACCAGTTCTACGCCGGCCTGGGCGGCGAGGACGCCGCGGGCGCCGGACCGCGCGTGCTCGACGGGCCGGTCGGTCCCGGCCGGCTGCTCGCCCAGCTGCTCGGCGGCGATCACGTGATCGTGGCCACGATCACGTGCGGGGACAATCACGCCGCCTCCATCTCAGAGGCGGCCGAACAGCTGCTGGGGATGGCCCGCGAGGCCGGGGCGGAGCTGCTCGTGGCGGGGCCGGCGTTCGGCAGCGGGCGCTACGGGTTGGCCTGCGCCCGGCTCGTGGCCGCGGCGGCCGCGGCGGGGCTGCCGGCTGTCGCCTCGATGCACCCGGACAATCCCGGCGCGGGCGACGCTGGCGCGGCTCCGGTGGTGGCCGCCAGCCCCACCGCCAGGCAGATGCGACCCTCACTGGAGCGGCTCGCCGCCGCTGCCGCCAAGCTGGCCGAGGGCGAGACCCTCACGCCGGCGGACGGCCTTCTCGGCCTCCCCTCCCGCGCGGGGGTTGCGGTCGAGCGCAGCGCGGCCGAGCGGGCGGTGGACCTCGTGCTGCGCCGCCTGGCCGGCGACGAGGAGGCGACCGAGATCCCGGTGGGCGGGTTCGGCGCGGTCGAGCCGGCGGCCCCCGTCGAGAAGCTGGCCGGGGCTACCGTGGCGCTGCTGACCGAGGGGGCGCTGGTGCCTGCGGGCAACCCAGACCGCCTGGAGTCCGCTCGGGCGAAGCGCTGGCTGCGCTACTCGATCGAGGGGCTGGACGGGTTCGCCGCTGGCGAGTGGGAGTCGGTGGCCGGCGGGTTCTCGACGGTCGCGGCGAACGCCGACCCCAACCGGCTGCTGCCGCTGGACGCCGCGCGCGAGCTGGAGCGTGAGGGGCTGATCGGACGGCTGCACTCCGAGTACCTGGTCACCGTCGGCAACGGCACGCCCGTGGCCACGGTGCGGCGGTTCGGGGTGGAGTGGGCCGCCGAGCTGCGCAAGGCCGGGGTGCAGGCGGCGATCCTGACGGGCACGTGAGGGACCGGGACGCGTTGCGGGTCAACGCTTGCGAAGGAGCTGGAGCGGTCTGGGATCCCCACGGCCCTGATCGCCAACCTCACCTCGATCGCCGAGCAGGTCGGCGCTCCCCGCATCGTGCCCGGCGGGGGCATCCCCTACCCGGCCGGCAACCCCGACCTGCCGCGCGACGCCGAGCGCGCCTGGCGGCGCCGCCTGGTCGAGCGCGCGCTGGATGCCCTCGCCACTACGGTGGACCGGCCGACGCTGTTCTGCCTCGACGCCTCAGGGGGTGGCCGTGCCTAGATGCCTTGAAGGGGCGAGACCTGTTGCGCGTGAGTCAAGTCTGGTGGGGTCGGGTTGTACACGTCGCGGTCACGTCCTCTGGGTGGGTGGGTGGGTCGCGGG
>JBOGEA010000410.1:0-4925 GCA_050743205.1 Egibacteraceae bacterium
CCCCCCCCCCCCCCCCCCCCCCCCCCCCCCCCCACCCCATGCGCAACGCGACCCTTGTGTACACCCCGCTCAGCCCACGTAGGTGCCCATCCCAGGTACGTGCGGGAGGCCGGGAGCGAGGACGATTCGGTAGGCAGCCTCTTGGGCGGAGATGTTGTTGGCGATCGCTTCGGCCGCGATCCTGCCCGCCACCACCGGCGCGGAGAAGGACGTGCCGCTCCAGTGCGCCCAGCCATTGAACGTCTGGGCGTCCGGGAAGCCGTGCTCCTCGAACTCGCAGAACGTGCTGAGCATCCTCACGCCGGACGCGCAGGCGTCGACCCACCATCCCAGGTTGCTCCATGAGGCTCGGGCGGGCAGACCTCCCCCGGATGGGGCCCCGCTGTGGACCGCGCCGACGGCGATCACCCGCTTGAAGGCCGCGGGCCAGGATGGGCGCCGCCGCCCGTAGTTTCCCGCCGAGGCCACGACGACGGTCTGTGGAGACAGCCGGTCGAGGGCGCACTCCAGCGCGACCGGGGGGACGTCGCCCAGGGAGTACTCGCCGAACGAGAGGTTGATGACCTGGGTGGATGCCAGCTCCAGGATGCCCGCCGCGACCTCCAGCTCGTCGGCATAGCCGTCGAACAGCACCCGGCCGATGCGGACACGCGCTCTGGGCGCCTGCCGCAGCACGAGGCCGGCGACGAACGTGCCGTGGGCATCGGCCTCGTCGAGCATCCCAGACGGCTCCAGGACGTCGAGCGGGTCCTCGTGGCGCGCGGGGTCGAAGTCGACGTGGCCGGCGAGCCAGGGATGCGGCTGGCCGTCGCGCAGCACGATCCCGGTGTCGAGGACCCCCACCGTGAAGTCGCCCGGCTCGGCGAGGTTGGGCGGGAACTCGTCCGTGGTGGCCTCGGCGACGTCGGCCGTGTGCGATACGCCGATTTGATCGCTGGAATACACATAGTTCGGCCCCACGCGCGGCTCAGGGCCGTTTGGGACTTGGCGCAGCCGGCTCACCACGGCGGCGACGTTCATCCGGGGCGCCAGCCGGAACCTGCGGATGGGGAAGCCGTCAGGAAGCGTCGGGCGGCCATCCGCAGAGCCCGGTAGGGGCAGCTCCTCCGCCTCCCAGCGTCGCAGTTCGTCCGCCACCGACCCATAATCCTCGGCATGGACCAGCACCTCACTGGGCCGATAGTTGTACTCGTCCATCAGCGTGCTTGACTCGCACGCAACGTCGCGACGGGCGAGGAGGCGAGGAATGCGCGCTTCGAGGGGAACCGGCATGCGAGATCTCCAGTCGGTCAGGTGGACGAATAGCCAGTGTCATCCGGATGAGTGACGATGAGCGGGGATTGATACAACCTGAGCAGCCACCCCTGGCTCAGGCCATGGAGGCCGTCGAGGTTGCGCTCGCCGACCCCGGCCGGGCCCGTGCGCTGGCGCACGCCGCCCGGCGGCGCGCGAAGGGCGAACCCGAGCCGGAGTCAGTCGCCGAGCGGGCGCTGGGCAGGGTCGCGCAGGCGGAGGGTGACCTGGATGAGGCCGTCCGCCGCCTGCGCGCGGCGGTGGAGCTGGCTGAGGCCGGCAACCTTGTGGTACGGGCGGCCGAGGCGCGGATGTCTCTCGCCTTCGTCTTGGCTCAGCAGGGAGACACCATTGGCGCGCTGCAACAGATCGACCGGGCTGCACCGGTGCTTAAAGGGCTGGCCGCAGCCGAGCTGCTCGACCAGCGGGCCTTGATCCTGACCCGGGTCGGGCGGTTCGACGAGGCCCTGGACTGCTACCGGCGAGCGCTGGCCGCCGTGCAGAGGGAACGCGACGCGGAGCTGTTGGAGGCGCACCTCCGCATCAACCGCGGTGTTGTCTTCTCCTACCTCGGGCAGCTGCGCGCGGCCGAGGACGACCTGCTCCACGCGGAGGCGCGGTACCTGGCGGCTGGCCGTGAGGCGGACACCTCGCACGTGCGCCACAACCTGGGCTACGTCGCCGCTCTCCGGGGGGACGTACCTGCCGCCCTCGCCTGGTACGACCAGGCCGACGAGCAGTACCGGATCTTGGGGCGGCATCCGGACATTCTGTTGATCGACCGTGTCGAGGCCCTGCTGTCCGTGCGGCTGGTGGCCGAGGGCCGCCAGGCCGCCGAGGCCGCCGTGGCCGAGTACATCGACCGGCGGATGGAGGCGAACCTGGCAGAGGCGCGGCTGCTCCTGGCCCAGGCGGCGCTGCTCGACGGCGACCTCGACGTCGCTCGAGCGCAGGCCGAGCAGGCCCGGCGGGCGTTCCACCGGCAGCGCCGCCCCGTCTGGGCGGCGCTGGCCCGCTACGTCGCGCTGCGGGTCGCATGGGACGGCGGTCAGCGCAACGAGGCGACGCTGCGCGCGGGCCAGCGGACCGTGGCGGCGCTGGCGCAGACGGGGTGGACGGTGGCCGCGCTGGATGCCCGCCTCATCGTGGCGCGTGTCGCGCTGGACCTTGGGAAGGTCGCGGTCGCCCGCCGGGCGCTGGCCCAGGCGGCGCACGCCCGCCGTCGCGGGCCTGCCGACCTGCGGGCGCGGGCCTGGCACGCTGAGGCGCTGCTGCGGTTGTCCGACGGTGACCGGCGGGGCGCCGACGCCGCGCTGCGGGCCGGGATCCGGGTGCTCGACCGGTTCCGGGCCACGCTGGGCGCGACCGAGCTGCGCGCGCACGCGTCCGGGCACGGCTCGGAGCTGGCCCGGCTCGGGCTGCAGCTGGCGCTTGAGGGGGGCCGGCCCCGCTCGGTGCTCGCCTGGGCTGAGCGCTGGCGGGCGGGTTCCCTGCGGATCCGGCCCGCACGGCCTCCGAACGACGCCGCCATGGCCGACGACCTGGCCGCGCTGCGCGGTGTCATCGACCAGTTGGAGCGGGAGGCGCTGGAGGGCCGCGACACCGCGCCGCTGCTGGAACGCCAGGCGACCCTGGAGGAGGCCGTCCGCCGGCGGGCTCGCCACGCGTCCGGCACGTGGGCCGCCCTTTCGGATGATCTGCCCTCGCTGCGGCGGTTGTCGGAGGCGCTCGGGTCCAGGGCGCTCGTGGAGTATGTGGACTTCGGCGGGGAGCTTTTCGCTGTCGTCATGGCCGGCTCCCGTGTACGTCTGCATCAGTTGGGGCCGCTGGCGGAGGTGGAGGCGGAGCTGACCTCGCTGCGGTTCGCGCTCCGCCGCCTGGCGTATGGCCAGGGGACGGCCCGATCTCTGGCGGCGGCGGAGGCGTCGGCCAGTTTCTCTGCTGGGCGGTTGGATGCGCTGCTGATCGGCCCTGCGCGCGGAGATGTGAGTGACCGCGAGCTCGTGGTCGTGCCGACCGGTGTGCTGCACGCGCTGCCGTGGGCGGCCCTGCCGTCCTGTGCTGGCCGCTCGGTCTCGGTCGCCCCCTCAGCCGCGCTGTGGCAGCGGGCAGCGTGCGCTGGCGGGGCGTCCGGGGAGGGTGTCGTGCTGGTCGCCGGGCCTGGGCTTGCGCATGCTGAGGCTGAGGTCGAGGCCCTGGCTGAAAGCTATAAGGGGGCCGTCCGCTTGGGGGGAGGCGAGGCGCGGGTTGCGGCGGTGGCGTCGGCGTTGGACGGCGCGGGGTTGGCGCATGTCGCGGCGCATGGCCAGTTCCGCGCGGACAACCCGCTGTTCTCGTCGTTGACGCTGGCCGATGGACCGTTGACCGTCTACGACCTTGAGCGGTTGGAGCATGCCCCCAGCCTGCTCGTGCTGTCGGCCTGCGAGTCGGGGCTGTCGGCGGTCGCCCCAGGCGACGAGCTGATGGGTCTGGCCTCTGCCCTGTTCGCCCTGGGGACCCGCACCCTGGTGGCCAGCGTCGCGCCGGTCCCCGACGCCGCGACCCGCTCGCTGATGCTGGCGTTCCACGCATTGCTCCAGCAGGGCGTCGCTCCGGCGTCCGCACTCGCCCAGGCCCAGGCGGGAGCGGTGTCTGGCCATCACGCCGAGTTCGCGGCCGCAGCCGGCTTCGTCTGCTTCGGCGCCGGCTGACCCCGCTCGACCCTGCTGTTGCGCCCTACATCAACCTACGCTGTAACCTGACGGCCATGGTTACTGAAGCGATGGGAGCGCACCCGGGGATCGTGTTTCGATCCGGTCCTGGGGGAAGGCGGGCAGGGCTTGTGCGCGGGCCCGACGTCTGGGAGGTCGTCGGGTTGCTGCGTTCGCTGGAGGCCCGGGGCGACGCGGCGGTGACCGAGGCCGCGATCTGGCTGAACCTCAGCGAGTCCGAGGTGCGGGCCACACTCGCGTACTACGGAGAGTTTCCCGACGAGATCGACGCGATGATCGCGGCCAACGACGAGGCCCCGGAACGAGCGCGCGCGGCATGGGAGCGGCAGCAGCGACTGCTCGCGTGAGACTGCCGCTCGACGACCTGCACCCCGCGGCGATCGCCTCGGCGCTTCGCGACAGGGCTGTGACGTCCCGGAGGTGTCGATACAGGAGGCCACATTGATTCCACTGACGGTTCGTTCCTGGTTTTCTGGACGTTTTGAGCGCCGGGATGAACCGGCATGGAGAAGGAGATGAGAGAGCTCTACACCGAAGGAGTAGCGATCCACGGTGACCCGAGTCATGCGTCGTCGTTCGCGAGGGCGGGGGCGAAGCGTTGACAGGGGCACGTGCGGGCTGGGCTACCCAGCCGCGAAATCAAGGAGTTCGGGGCGCCGACGCTGTGAAAGCAAGCGGAAGGCCAGACCGCTGGCGGCGTTATACGCGAGCCGTGGGCGGGCCCCGCGCGGTCGGAGAGCCTGTGCATGTACGGAATCTGGATGCGCGAGAACCGGGAGGTCCCACGATCGCCTGTCCCGCTGATCACGGGGTGGGCCGCTTGAGGGAAGGCTGAGGCCGTAAGCCTCCAGATGAGCGAGCGTGGGAAGTCTGAGGGCCCCGTAGCTCCCGCGAAGCCGCCGAAGGAGGCCGCGTCAGCGG
>JBOGEA010000411.1:0-4921 GCA_050743205.1 Egibacteraceae bacterium
AGCTGATCGGTCCTATGGGGCGGCAGCGCACCGTCGGCTTGGTTGGATCTTCCTCCGAACACGCTCATCGCTCCCTGGCTGGCCCGGGCAACGCCGAGCGCGGGCATCACGAGTTCCCTTACGGTGGCGGATGAGGGGTGCGCGCGGGCGTTGCCCAGCGACCCTCAACGGCGTATTCATCGTGGCGACCCATGCCTTTGAGTCCCAAGAGCGATGTGCGTTCTTGGAGGCGGGTCTCCTCCACAAGGTCTGCGGGAGATCGGTCAACAGGGAAACTCAGACCGCCACACAGCGATGTGGCTTGCCGACTGATCTGACTACCGCTCCTCCAACTCGCTCAAGGACAGCGCCAGGTCCAAAAGGTCGTCGGGCCGCATGCCGCCAAGGGGTATGGCCCCCTGAGCGGTGACGATATACACCTGCGCATCCCCACCTGCGCGAAGCTCACCTGCTTTCACGATTATCTGCCTCGCGCGTTGCCGCTTCCCTATCCGATCCGTCAAGTCCAAGACGGCAAGAGCCGCAGACGGTATCGAAAGGATTAACGTCGCGACGGACACGGGATCAATCGCCTTACGCTCCTCGGCTGACGCCTCCCTCAACTCTCGGCGGCTCACGGCCAGTTGCTTGTCCCAGGCGTGGACGACGGCCTCGAGAGCATGCGCGGCGGCCTCGCAGTCTCCCGCTGGTGATGCTGGGACCAGCTTGATGATCACGGTCCGGTCTCAATTTGGGGCGCGGCGGTGATCTCGCGCAGCCGCGCGGCTACCTTGTCGGCTTCGCTGCGGCGACCGAGTTTGCGGTACGCATCGTTGCTCATGCGCAGGACACTTTCGCCCGCATCACGCTCACCCTCAGCGATCAGCAGTTCACCATGGACTTGTCCGACGACTGCAATGCCTTCTGCTCGACCCAGCTGCGCCAGCAAAGTCCAGGCCTCCGCGATCCGCAGCGCCGCGGCCCTGACATCGCCTCGCGCCAGGTCAATACAGGCCAGGTCCCACAGCGCTGTAGCGATCCCGTCCATGTCACCAAGCCGCCGGCTCGTCTCCAACCGTTGGCTGTGCAGCCTGTGGGCGGTGTCGAGGTCGCCCTGCATGGCAGTGATGTCGGCGATCCTGCCCCAGGTGACGGCCCGTTCCTGGGCGTCGCCGAGCCGCTCGAACACCGGTAGCTGCTCGTCGCGGCGGATGCGCAGCGCCTCGTCCAACTCGCCCCGGGCGAACATGACGTCGGCGATCCTGCCCCAAGTGACGGCCCGTTCCTGGGCGTCGCCGAGCCGCTCGAACACCGCGAGCTGCTCGTGGTGGATGCGCAGCGCCTCGTCCAACTCGCCCCGCGCGAACATGACGTCGGCGATCTGGCCCCAAGTGACGGCCCGGGCCCGGACGTCGCCGAGCCGCTCGAACACCGGTAGCTGCTCGTCGCGGCGGATGCGCAGCGCCTCGTCCAACTCGCCCCGGGCGAACATGACGTCGGCGATGTCTGCTCGCGCGACCGCGGCCTCAAGCTCGGAGCCGGCTTGCTCGAACAGCGCCACGGCTCGTTGGAGCTCGCGTTGCGCTCGGTCGAGCTCGCCTCGGGTCCGCAGCCGCCGGCCGTGATGGCCGGCCACGAGGGCCGCCTGCCTCGGGTCGATCGCCTCGCCTGCGCCCTGTCCGGCTTCCAGGGTGGTGACAGCGCGTTCGAGCAGCTCATCGGCGCGGCGGCCTTCCCCGGCCGTCACGGCCGCCTCAACGGTCCGGGCCAGCAGCGCTGGTGGGACCTGGGCGGCGTGGCGGTCCAACAGCGCGATCGCGCGACCGCCCAGGTCAGCCGCGCCCGCCGCGGGCCCGTCAGACAGCGACGCGACCGCGTCGGCGGCGCAGGTGGCCACGACTTCGGCGTCGTCGGCGAGGAGCCCCACAACGGTCAGCTGCAGATCGGCGGCTCGGGGGCGTGGCCAGTGGCCTTGGACGCCACCCCAGGCGTCGAACAGCGGCCGCGCCGCGAGGCCAGCAACGGCGGCTCGCTCCGTTGCGGTGAGCTGATCGAGCCGCACCGCGGATAACGCGTTGGCGGCTACCGCTTGGACTCGGGCGTCGAGGAGGTCTTCGAACACGTCGACCAGGCCCAAATTGCGCAGCGCGTCCACCGATCCGCCGACCGCCTCGGCGAGCGTGTCCACGACGGGGGTGGGCACGGGCACGTCGAACAGCGTCACCGCCCACAGCAGCCCACGTCCGGCCCGACCGGCCCGCTCGTGCAGCGCCTCGATCGCCAGGTCCTCCAAGAACTCGCGCACGCCTGTCTCATCGGGCAAATCCCCGCCGGCCAGCCACCGGTCCATCTGCTCGAGGCTCTGTACGGCCCGCTCGATCAGGACCTGCTCGGAGAACACCAGCTTGAGCCCGATGAGGTCCTGCAGCCCGGGGTTGCCCCGCGCGATCACCGGCACACGCTCCGCCAGCACACGGCGGGCTTGGAACTGCTGCTGGTCAAGGCGACGGCTCCGCGTCGGGTCGCGGGCCGCGTCGGCTTGGCGTCGCTGCAGCTTGCGTTGCTCGACCGGCGACAGCGGCGGCAGCTGGATGGGGTGCAGGCGTGCTTCCAGCCCTTCCAACCGGAACGGGTGGCGGCTGGTGAGCAGCAGCCGGCTGTCGGTCTCGGCCGGGTCGAACGCCCGCAACACGGCGCCCAGCGCCGACGCATGCCCGGCGTCGACGCGATGGGCGCCGTCGGGGCCGGGGATGAGGATGCGTTCGAGGTCGTCGATCACCAGCAGCACGGGCGTGCCGTCGTCGGCCTGCCGGCAGGGGCCGTTGAGCAGATCGATCAGCAGCTCCTCCAACCGGCCCGGGTCGTCCCGCACCTGGTTTGTCCGAGCCGTGAGCAGGCCGCGGGCCGGTGGATGCCCGCGCAGCGCCGCGGTCAACGCCTCAAGCACGCTCAACGCGCCGTAATGCTCGAACACCACCGCCAACGCCAGGTCGCTGCGGCGGTTGGCGATCCGCGCGGCCAGGCTCGACTTGCCCAGCCGGCCCATCCCGTGCAGCAGCACGCCCGCGTGGTCCCCGCCACGCAGCACCCGCAACGCCTGCTGCAGTTGGCGGCGGCGTCCCACGAACATCTCATGCGACGCCACCGGGACCTGCCGGCGCTGCTTGGCCAAAAACGCTTTCTGGCCGTGCGTGGCGGGCAGCATCGACCGCTTGCGAGCCCCGCCCACAATCGCGCCGCCGCCCTGCGGCCCGACCCACAACCGGGCCAGATGCCAATCCCGGCGCACCCGCTCATCGGCACACCCCAGCAGCACCCGGCGGGCGTCACCGACCGCCACCGCCACGTCCTGCCTGCGCGCCAAACCGGCATACAAGGCTCGCGCGAACACCGTGGCGGCGGTATCGGCCACCGACCCGTCCCAGCCCACCACCCCCGGCACCCCTGCCTGTACCAACGCGCTGGCCAACGACTGCGCCACCGGCCCGCCCACCCGGGTGGCCTCCCCGTCATGGTCGGCCACCGGCGCCGACCCCCGATCGTGGCCTGCCGCTGCGGCGGATAGGCAAGCTGAGACGACCACCAGCCGGGGTCTGGCCACGCGCAGACAGCGGATCAGCTCGCCCGCGTCGGTCGGCCGGTCGTTGCCCTCGGCGTCCTCCATCATCAGCACCGGCCGCGGCCCGGTCTCAGGCTTCCCGACAGGGCGCCAGCGGTTGAGTCCGTGGCAGGACAGGTGCACCGCCGGGATCGGGCCCAGCTGTGCCAGCCGCTCACCCAACTGCTCAGGATCCCCGCTCTCCTCGACCACCAGGTCAAGGCTGCGCTCTCCCACCGCCGCCAGGATCGCGGCCTCCTCGGCCTCATAGTCCAACTCGGCCTGCCCGCGTGGGGAGGACGCCATGAACGCCAACCCCAACCGGAGCCCGTCCAGCGGCTCGGGTGTCACCGGGCCGCCAAGACGGCGAAGAACGCAGAACTGCAATAACGCGTCCTGGGTCAGGAAGCCGTCGGCGTCAGCGAGCGCCTCGAACGGCGCGCGCAACAGCGCCCACTCCGCCGGCGACGGCGACCGCGGCCCACGAGCCTCGAACACGAACGGGCCGACCACCGACTCCCGCAGCCGGCTCAACCGCCTCTCGCCAGCATCCAACCACCCGTACAACTGGCGTCCCAACCCCAACAACGCCGCCGCATCACCATCACGCGCCGCCGTCTCATACCGGGCCGCGAAATCCTCCAACACCTCGACCGCCCCAGCGTCAAGGAACCGGCGCGCACCCACCGCACGCCCACCCGCCACCACCTCAAACCCGCCCTCACCGACCACCACGCCTAGCATCCCAACCCCTCCCACACACCGCCCAACCCTCCACGAGCCAACCCTCCACCAGCTCCACGGCAACAGCCGACCTCGCGACAGGGGACGATCCGCTCTTAGCAGCCGATGATAACCCCACCCTGTCTCCAGGAGCGGACCAGTCACACCCAGTTGTTTTTGGGGTCTTCTCACGTTTCCGTGGGCGGTCGGGTCTGTGCGGGCTCAAGCAGAGTCACGCTCGTGTCCTCCCGACTCCAGGGCTCCTGACATGGTGCGATGATTCGTGCGGTCATCCAGTGGGCTCCCCGTATGCTCTCGCGCATCTGCGTGAGCCGATGTGCGGGAACGGGCGGATACGCCCGCCACGGCGCGTCCGGCGCCGCTGCGGGTGCCCGCCACTGGTCACGAGGTCAAGGATTTCGGCGACCCGAGGAGCCAGACAGCCGCCAGCGGACAGGTCAGCTCGGCCTCAGCCGGTTTCTGGACGTTCACCTCCCTGTCCGGTTCGCGGTAGGGACCGTCCTTGCGGACGGCCCCCCGCACAGATCCCAGCGTGCGCTGCTAACGCACTGGGCTCCTGCCTTGGGTACGGGCGTCAAAACGCACGTTGGGGAACGGATG
>JBOGEA010000412.1:0-4915 GCA_050743205.1 Egibacteraceae bacterium
TCCGTATACGGAGGAAACCTGCAGGTCAGGCGCGCGCTGTTGGGCTTGAGGCGCAGCTTTCCTTCAAGTGGGAGGAAACCTGCATCTTTGGCTCGAGCGCCCCGACTGGCGGGCCCGTGAGATTTTGCAACAGCCTGCTGCCGCTCGGACAGCCCGACAGATCGATCAGGTCGGTGATCTCAGCGACCGCCGCGCCCCTGCGTGGGCCACCGTCCTGGGTCAACGCCTGCACCCACGCGGCCTCGGGCAGCGCCCGGATCGGTCATCCAACTCAGCCGGGTCGAACAGCGTCGGCAGGCAGCGCGCCAGGCTGCGCCCAGATAGGAACACAACCTTGAACGCCCTGGGTCCGCAGGTTCGTCACCACCCCGACCTGGGGCAGCCCATCGCCCCGCCCTGACGGTGCGGGTCGGCCAGGTACTCCACACCGTCGAACGGCGCCCCACCCACCCGAGTTGGCGGAACGCGTAGATCAGCCCGAGGACCGCCAGCAGCACCGCCACAGCGCCGGCCGCCCCGCGATCGCTGACCGCACGCTCTGATACAGCTACAGCGCGGAGGGCGGGAGCAGCAGGACAGCGCGGTTGCCCCGGTCGAGCGTGACGACGACGTGGATGCGGACCTCGGATCTCTCCTCGTCGTGGACGCGGACCCGGCACCCGGCGGCTGGCGCCATAGGTGGCGACCCTGCCGGACGGACCCTGAGCACAGATGAGGCGCCATCACACACACCCTAGACCCGCCTGCTCTGTGCGCAGCTGTCGGACGAGCCTTCGATCGATCCGCAAGGGCTCTGCACTTCGGCCAGCCGACACCTCCCGATGGGCATACGCCATTCCCAACGCGATCTCGAGCAGCGACGTCCAGCCGTGCCGATGGGCGATGTCACAGAGCGCTTTCATCCATGCGGCAGCGACCGCATAACGGGCAGCGGGGTCGGGTGACCCGAAGAGATCGGCCAGATAGCCCGAATTCACTCGCCGCAGACCAACGCCGGATTCGCCTGTCTGCTCAGCCCGCCGGCGCGCACCGCACCTCTCTCTCACGTGCTCAATGGTGACGGCGGCCCGGCTGAGGGCACTGATCATTTCGCATACGGACTGTGCGATGAGCGCGGCATCGACGAGGGACTTGACAAGTGCGAAGCCCGGGAACCTCTCCTTGTGGTTCGTCCAGTGACCGAGACCGGACGCATCGCCGGCTGCATACAGGTTGTCGAGCCCAGCCACGCGCACACCATCGACGGTTTCAACACCAAGGTGGTGATAGTGATGCGAGACGCGCGCGACCTTTGCCGAACCATCTGGAAATTCGAGCTGCACGACGCCGCCTTGCCGGTTGAACTCACGGACGAGTTCCGGAAAGTGATTGTGTGCCTCGTGACGAACAAGAAGCCCCGAACTGAGCTGATGCAGGTGCTTCCGCCCCGCCGATACGCCGGTGTAGACATTCGCCCCGGCCAATCGGTCCGTCTCATAGCAGTTGATGAGCGGCGTCCCGTCGCTCTTGCAGTTCCCGAAGGGATGGATCATATGGATCGTGCTGTCGATCAGCGGCAGCCCGGCCGTGTACGCGAGTTCCTGAGACGAGTGGCGAATCTGCTTGTTCGTCGAGAGGAAGAGGCCACCGCCGCTGCTCCCTGCGGCCAGCACGTAGACATCCGCTCTCACGCTGAAAGAAACAGCCTCGCTTGAGCGGGTTCGGTCCGCTGCGACGAGTATGGCATCGACAGAGGTTCCGGTCAGCGTCAGCTTAAGCTGCTGCACTTCGCCCCATACAATGCGGACACCCCGCGCGGACGCCTGCGCCCGCAACCAATTCAGTACGGATTTTCCGTGTCCCCTGCCTGCACGGTTGGCGATACCCCACTGCGGCCCGAACCACTCAGGGCGATCCTCGCAGCCGACGAAGCTGGGTAGCTGGTGCCAATAATTCAGTTCGGCGACTACGGTCTCCGCGAGCAGCTTCATCGGCTGCGTTACGACGCCCGCGTTGCGGCTGGCGAGCAGCCCAGCGATCTCGGCGACGGGATCCACCCGTTGGTGGCCGATACCCGCCCGCAGGCGCATGCCGGCGATCTGCGTATTGCTCTCGGGTACTCGCTTCTCGACCAGGAGCACATCCAGGCATGGACGCGCTCCCTTGATTCTGATCGCAGCCGTCAGACCCGCGAATCCTCCACCGATGACACAGATCGCCATGTGACGACGCATTCGTAAGGCCTGACCCTGGATCCGGGGGCCAGCATGCAGAGCGGTTCGAAATCCGGCTTCAGCCAGGCTAGAGTACCGGGCGAATCGTCTCTCGCTGGACCTGACCGACCCGGAGAGGTTATCGCATGAGCCTTGAGCGAGTTCGCGTCGAGATCGACGATATCGACCGCCAAATCGTCACACTTATCGCACAACGGACTGAGTGGGTCCGGCGGGTCGTCGACTGCAAAAGCTCGACCAGCGACATCATCGTGCCAGAACGCGAGGCGGAGGTCCTCGCCAACGTACGCAAGTTCGCCGCCGAACTCGGGGCCGATGTAGACGTCGTTGAGAAGATCTACCGAGCGCTGCTGGCCGCTTTCGTCGAGTTTGAGTTCCGCCACATCATGGCCGAGCGATAACCCAGCGCCACGCGGGACTGCTCGACACGGCGGGCGGAGCGGGTCCGAGCGGAGATGCAGCTGCAGGCCACGTCGAGGCCATCGACGACGAGGATGCGGGACAGGCGCGGGAAGGCCTCGTCGGCGCGGCGCGGACTTGACCGACGTCCGCGCTCATCCACGTCGAGGCGGACGGCCAGCGAGGGCTGGGGCAGCAGGATCGCGTCGAGACGATGACCGCCGACCACAGCCCGTCACAGCACAGCGGACCACGCTCTGCGCTCTGCCATAGGGCTTCCGACAGAGGCGGGTAAGCTTGGCGGACCGCTTGGCAGCGGTGCAACGCGCTGACGCGCTGTCTCAAGAAAGAGAGGAGGCCCAGTTGACCGTCGATGAGAACCGACCATGGGGGGGCGTACGCTGTCCGATTGGCTTCCTGAGGTTGTGGCAGACGTGGTTGCCGCCTTCGACCCTTTGAAGATCGTGCTGTTCGGCTCACTTGCCAGAGGGGAAGAGGGCCAGAGAGCGACATCGACCTTCTCGTCGTCATGGCGCAAGTAGCTCCGCTCGGAACCTGTCAAGCTGTATGAGACACATCTGAGAAGAATTTACTGAGTGGGCTGGTCTGACTGTTCTGGGGGTTGTGGTTGGTTGATCCAGGCTGGACCGGGCAGCGCCGGTGGCTGTGGGGGCTTGCGGACGAACCGCTCGGGATGCGCGGCGTAGACGCGGTCCAGGGTCTCCTGGCGGGCGGCCCAGACCTGCTCGGCGCGGCCGTAGTGCACGTCGGCTGGGGTCAGCAGCCCGATCCCGGAGTGGCGGTGGGCGTTGTTGTAGTAGGTGAAGAACGTGCGGGAGAACGCCCTGGCGTCATGTGGGCTCAGGGAACGTCGGGGGAGTACTTCAACGTCTTGAGCCCGGCCTCGGAGTAGGGGTTGTCGTTGGAGGTGTGGGGCCGCGAATGCGACTTGGCAACGCCGAGGTTGGCCAGCAGCGTCGCGACCGGCTGGGAGGCCATCGACGTGCCGCGGTCGGCGTGGATCGTCAGCCGATCGCGGGCCACCTGTTGTTTGGCGATGGCCTCGGACTCCCAGCAGCTTGGCCAGCTCGGCCGACTCGGCCTCGGCCAGCAGCCAGCCGGGCATATAGCGGTGCGTAGATGTCGATGATCACATACAGGTGATACCAGCAGCCCTTGGATGGGCCGCGCAGTTTGGTGATGTCCCACGACCACACCTGGTTGGGCGCGGTCGCGCACAGCTCGGGTTTGACCTTGGCCGGATGGGTGGCCTGACGGCGACGCTCACGGGTCTCCCCGTCGGCGGCCAGGATGCGGCTCATGGTGCGCTGCGAGCAGACGTAGGTGTCTTCGTCGAGCAGCTCGGCGTACGCCTGCGCGGGCGCTTTGTCGGCGAACCGGTCGCTGTGCGGCAGCTCGCGGACCTGGGCCCGCTCCGTCTCGGTCAGCGCTCTGGGCTGGGGTTTGGCGGGTGCGGGTGGGCCGTGGACGGGTGGCGGGACAGGCGAGACGCGGTGGTGGCGGTAGTGGGTGGCTCGGGGGCGGCCCAGCGCCTGGCAGGCCGCGGTCACGCCCACGTCGGGGGCCAGCTCGGCCAGCGCGGTTTCGGTCATTCGCTCGACCTCGGCTTGGGCGTCGGCTCCGCGCTCTCGCAGAGCGCCTCCAAAAGCGCGAAGAGTTTTGCCTGCACGTCGATCGTTCTGTGTGCTTTGGCCAGCTCAGCCTCGACATGCTCGAGGCGGCGGCGCAGCCGGGCGACCTCGGTCTGGCGCTCGTCGGTGGGTCTGCGGCCGCGTGTGCGGTCCAGCGCGGTCAGCGCGCCGGCCTGTTGGGCGCGGCGCCACTCGATGACATGGGAGCTGTACAGCCCTTCGCGGCGCGGCAGCGCGCCTTTGGCGCCCGCCTCGGTGAGCGCGTCGTACTCGGTGACGATGCGCGGTTTGTAAGCCGCGGAGAAGCGGCGGCGGCGCGCTTTGGCGCACACCTCCGGGTCGGGAATGTCGGGCACGAGCCCAGCATGGGGGCTGTGCCCGGTGGTTGTCAGCGAGGCGGTCATTCTCGGGTAGGTCTCCCTCTCGCCCTCTGTCAGTAATTGCCGGCTATATCCTGCCTCGCTACAGCTTGACACAGAGGGAAGTGCTTTGCCGGGGATACGACAGGGCGCCTCACGGCGCACGTGAAGTAGGACGCCGGCGAGGTGCCCGTGAGGGTCCTTTTCCGTCGCCCCCTTCCCGAACAGTGCTTGCCAGTTTCCCGGCACACTGCTCTCCAGTGACTAGGAGGACACCCAGGACCGTTTCGGC
>JBOGEA010000413.1:0-4887 GCA_050743205.1 Egibacteraceae bacterium
GCGCTGGCGACGACGGCACGGTGCGGATCTGGCAGGCGGCGGGCGGCGCTGACTCGATCGTCCTGTCTGGCCACACTGGCCAGGTGCTCGGCGTGGCGTTCAGCCCCGACGGACGACACCTCGCCAGCGGTGGCGTCGACGGCACGGTGCGGGTGTGGACGTGCGAGGTCTGCGGCTCGATCGAGGAGGTGCTTGCGCTGGCTGAGCAGCGGGTCACGCGTGATCTGACCTGCGACGAGCGCCGCACCTTCCTCCACGGCCCCCCATGCCCGCAACCCGCCTCCCCGCAAGGGCCCTGAGCGCGCCCTCCCTCGGTCCACAGCTGCCAGCCACCACGGCGTGACGAGCGCAGTGCAGGAAACCGTCGCATCCGGCGGTTTCCTGCCCTTCAGCGGCGGGGGAGTCCGCTCAGCCTGCGGCAATCCGTCGGATGCGGCGGTTTCCTGTACTCCAGCGGCGGGGGAGTCCGCTCAGCCTGCGGCAATCCGTCGGATGCGGCGGTTTCCTGGACTTCAGCGGCGGGGGAGTCCGCTCAGCCTGCGGCAATCCGTCGGATGCGGCGGTTTCCTGGACTTCAGCGGCTTGGGAGTCCGTTTCAGCCTGCGGCAATCCGTCGGATGCGGCGGTTTCCTGGACTTCAGCGGCGGGGGAGTCCGTTTCAGCCTGCGGCAATCCGTCGGATGCGGCGGTTTCCTGGACTCCAGCGGCGGGGGAGTCCGTTTCAGCCCGCGGCAATCCGTCGGATGCGGCGGTTTCCTGGACTCCAGCGGCGGGGGAGTCCGTTCGGCCTGCGGCAATCCGTCGGATGCGGCGGTTTCCTGGACTTCAGCGGCGTGGGAGTCCGTTCGGCCTGCGGCAATTCGTCGGATGCGGCGGTTTCCTGCACTTGAGCGGTGTGGGAGTCCGTTCAGCGCAGCGGACGCGGCGGAGTTGGCGGCGGCGTTCAAGGTGCTGGCCGACCCGCCCGCCTGCGCCTGCTGTCGCTGATCGCCGCGCGGCCCGGGGCAGAGGCGTGCAACCGCGAGCTGGTGGAGCCGCTGGGGCTGACGGTGTCTCACCATCTGAAAGTGCTGTGCCTGACTTCCTTCAGGGATGAACAGGGACTTCGGGGCACTATTGCCCCGAAGTCCCTGTTCAGGGCGGTTCGGCTGCGACCCGCACCGGCTGTTTACGAGTCAGCGCGGGCTTCCTGAGCCGGCAGAAGCGCGCGCAGTGGGATGTACCGCCGCAGCTCAGCCGGTACTTGTCGGGATGTGATCACGGCTGGGTTAACGGCGGGTGTTGGGGGAAGGGTGGCTCCATGGACTACCTCAGCGTGATCGAGTCGCGCAGCAGTTCCGCGTCGATGCCGCGCGGACGCTGGTGGGGGCGGGTGGGTAAACAGTGAGCCAGCCGCCCGGCAGTGATCCGGCCCGCCATGGGCTCTCACTGTTTCCCGGTGATGGGGAGATGGCCGCGCGGATGCGGGCGCACGACTGGGCGGCCAGCGCGCTCGGCGCCGCCGAGGGCTGGCCACAGACCCTGGCCACGGCGGTGCGCATCTGCCTGACCTCGCGGTTCCCGATGGTGGTCCTCTGGGGACCGGACCTGCGGTTCTTCTACAACGACGCCTACCTGCCCCTGCTCGGCGACAAGCACCCGGCGCTCGCAAAGCCCACCGAGGAGATCTGGGGCGAGATCTGGCACATCATCGGGCCGATGCTCGAGGGCGTCATGGCGACCGGCGCCGCCACCTGGTCCGACGACCTGCTCCTGCCGATGGACCGCCACGGCTACTGGGAGGAGACCTACTGGACCTACTCCTACAGCCCGCTGCACCTCGGCGACGGCTCGGTCGGTGGCGTCTTCACCGCGGTGACGGACACGACGACGCGGGTGCTCGCCGAGCGCCGGCTCGCGGCCCTGAAGGACCTGGGCGGCCAGACCGGGCTGGCCCGCGGTGTCGACGAGGCGTGCGAGCTGGCCGTCGCCTCGCTCGGGCGGGATCCGGCCGACGTGCCGTTCGCCGCGATCCACCTCGCCGAGGAGGATGGCCTGAGACTGGCGGCGAGCAGCCTGCCTGAGCACGCGAGCGCTGCCTGGCCGCTGGCCGAGGTGATACGCGACGGCCGGGCAGTGGTCGTCGATGACCTCCTCACCCGCTTCGGCGAGCTGCCGCGCGGGCCGTGGACCACCCCGCCGCGTGAGGCCATGGTGCTGCCTCTGCGCGGCGAGGTCAGGGTCGGGGCGCTCATTCTGGGCGCCAACCCCGGCCGGATGCTGGATGACGCGTACCGCTCCTTCTTCGGTCTGGTCGGCGAGCAGATCGCCGCGCTGATCGCCAGCGCTCAGGCATACGAGGCCCAGCGGCTGCGGGCGGAGAAGCTCGCCGAGCTGGACCGCGCCAAGACCGCCTTCTTCAGCAATGTCAGCCACGAGTTCCGGACACCGCTGACGCTGATGCTGAGCCCGCTCGAGGAGCTGCTGGCCAGCGAGGACCATCCCCGCCTCCATGAGGAGCTGGCCGTCATCCACCGCAACGGCCTGCGGCTGCTCAAGCTGGTCAACACCCTGCTCGACTTCTCCCGCATCGAGGCCGGCCGCGCGCAGGCCAGCTACGAGCCCGTCGACCTCGCCGCGTTCACGGCGGAGCTGGCGAGCGTCTTCCGGGCCGCCGTCGAGCGCGCCGGGCTGCGGCTGCGGGTGGCGTGCCCGCCGCTGGGCGAGCCGGTGCACGTCGACCGCGACATGTGGGAGAAGGTCGTCCTCAACCTGCTCAGCAACGCGCTCAAACACACCTTCCGCGGCGAGATCGAGGTCCGGCTGGCCCGGGAGGGCGACGAGGCGGTGCTGCGCGTGCGCGACACGGGCACCGGCATCGCCGCCGAGGAGCTGCCCCGGCTCTTCGAGCGCTTTCACCGCATTCCCGGCGCGCGGGCGCGCTCCGCCGAGGGCACCGGGATCGGGCTCGCGCTGGTCCAGGAGCTGGTCAGCCTGCACGCGGGCACGATCGCGGTGGACAGCCAGGTCGGGGTGGGCTCGACCTTCACGGTCCGCCTGCCGTTCGGCAGCGGCCACCTGCCCGCTGAGCGCATCTCGCCCGCGCCGCCAGGCGCCTTCGTGGTGCAGGGCGCCCAGCCGTTCGTGCAGGAGGCCCTGCGGTGGCTGCTCTGGGCAGGCGACGAGGCCGAGGGCCCTCGCCTGCGCGAAACATCCGGGCGGGTGCTCATCGTCGACGACAACGCGGACATGCGCGAGTACCTCGAGTGGCTCCTGCGGCCGCGGTATGCCGTGCGGTCGGTGAGCGACGGCCACGCCGCGCTGCGGGCCGCGCGGGCTGAGCTGCCCGAACTGGTCCTCAAGCCGACGATGATGCCGAGCCTCGACGGGATCGGGCTGGTCAAGGCGCTCCGCGAGGACCCGCGCACGGCTCGGATCCCGATCGTCCTGCTGTCGGCCCGGGCGGGGCAGGAGGCGTCCGTCGAGGGCCTCGACAGCGGCGCGGACGACTACCTGGTCAAGCCGTTCTCAGCCAGTGAGCTGCTGGCCCGGGTGGGCGCCCACCTGCAGCTGGGCAGGCAGCGGCGTGAGGGCGAGGAGCGCTTCCACGCGCTGGCTGACTCGACGCCCGCGCTGATCTGGGTGGCGGACATCGGAGGGCGCCGCACGTTCTTCAACCGCGGCTGGCTCGAGTTCACCGGCCGCGGGATGGACGACGAGCTGGGTGACGGGTGGGCTGAGAGTGTGCACCCCGACGATCTCGATCGCTGCCGCCGGGTGTTCGCCACAGCGTTCGCGGCCCGCCAGCCGTTGGAGACGGAGCACCGCCTGCGCCGGCATGACGGGATCTACCGCTGGATCGCCTGTCGCGGCGCCCCGGTGGACGCCGGCGACCGCTTCGCGGGATTCGTCGGCGGCTGCCTCGACATCCACGAGCAGCGCCAGGAGCGCGAGCGCCAGACGCTGCTCGCGCGGGTCGCCCCCGCCCTCGACACCGCGACAGGGGTCGACGAGCGCCTCGCGCGGCTGGTGCGCCTGCTCGTCGACCAGCGGCTGGCAGACCTGTGCAGCGTCAGCCTCCGTGGTGACGGTCAGCTCGTCCGCCGCGCCTGGGCCGCCGCCGATCCCGCGCGTGAGGCGGTGCTCTCCGAGCTGTCCGGTCATTCCCCGGCCACATTGGAGGTGGCGCGCTCAGGGCGCTCCCGGCTGCTGTCCACGATTCCCGACCAGCGTTCTCCCGACCCTGCTGACGGCGAGCGCCGCCGGCGTCTCGCGGCGCGGTCGCGGGTGATTGTGCCGCTGTCCGCCCGTGGACGGATCCTCGGCGTCCTGACGGTCGCACGCACGGACGGGTCCGTGTCGTACGACGGGCGAGATCTGGCGCTTGTCGAGGAGATCGGGCGCCGCGCCGGCCTGGCCGTCGACAACGCGCGGCTGTTCGAGGAGGAGCGCGCCACCGCCCGGCGGCTGCGCCTGCTGCAGGAGGCCACCGCCGACCTGTCCTCGGCCCCCTCGCCCGCGCGGGTGGCCCAGGTCGCGATCCGCCATCTCGGACGGCTGCTGCGCACGCCTGCGGTCGCGGTGCTGGAGCTGCGGGACGGGCGGGCGCTGGAGCTCATCGCCATCGAGGGCTGGGGTCAGGACGCCGAGCGGGAGTGGTCGACGATGCCCCTCGACGCGTCCCTCCCGCCGACCGACGCCGTCCGCGAGCAGCGCGGCGTGTGGCTTGAGCGTGCGGCGGACTGGGAGCGCGACTACCCGCACCTGGTCGAAACGGTCCACGCCCTGGGATTCCAGGGGAGCGTCGCGCTGCCGCTTCGCCGCGCCGGCGCGGTCGTCATCGCCTTCGCCGAGGAGCGGCGGGTCGGCCCCGCCGACCGCGGCGCCGCGGTCGCGCTGGCCGAGCAG
>JBOGEA010000414.1:0-4885 GCA_050743205.1 Egibacteraceae bacterium
GGCGCACACCTCCGGGTCGGGAATGTCGGGCACGAGCCCAGCATGGGGGCTGTGCCCGGTGGTTGTCAGCGAGGCGGTCATTCTCGGGTAGGTCTCCCTCTCGCCTCTGTCAGTAATTGCCGGCTATATCCTGCCTCGCTACAGCTTGACACAGAGGGGCTCGAGAGAGCCGACCTCATGGGAGAGATACGGGGGGCAATCCGTGCGCCGGTGCCGGTTGACGTGTTCGTCACCGATCCGGCAGAGATTGCCCGCCGCGCTCACCTCACTGGCTCGGTCCTCTACCCCGCTCTGCGAGAGGGACTCGTCGTGCATGAGCGTGCAGCCTGACTCTCCGCTCGTCGAGGCCTGCCACTGGCTTGAGCTCGCACGCGATGATCTGCTCAGCGCCGACACACTGCTGTGCCACCAGGAGCGGGCCTGGAGTGTCGTGGCTTTCCTTGCTCAGCAGTGCGCGGAAAAGGCACTGAAGGCGGCGGCCCGCCGAGTCCTCAGCGTCTGCGAGGCATCGGTTGCGTCCAACGAGGCCGAGTAGGCGCGACAGGCCGAGGCTGTGACGGGGCTACTCGACGCGGGTGGGGGGAGCGATGTCGGAGCGGAGGCGCAGCTGCAGGTCCACGTCGAGGCCGTCGACGCCGAGGGTGCGGGACAGGCGCTGGAAGGCCTCGACGGCGTGGGCGCGGACTTGGCCGACGTCCGCGTCCTCATCCACGTCGAGGCGGACGGCCAGCGAGGGCTGGGGCAGCAGCGTGCGCAGCCTGACGCGGCTGCCCATGACGTCGTCCATGCTGCGCAGGTCGGCGGCGAGCGCCCTGCTGACCGCCGACGGCTCGAGGCGCGTGACGCCGCGGTCGCTCCGCCCCAGCAGGACCGCGTCGAGACGGTGGCCGCCGACCACGAGTTGGCGGAACGCGTAGATCAGCCCGAGGACCGCCAGCAGCACCGCAGCGGCGATGATGACCGTCCACCACAGCGCCGGCCGCCCCGCGATCGATGACCGCAGACTCTCATACAGCGCGGAGGGCGGCAGCAGCCGGAGCGCGCGCTGCTGGGCGGCGATCACCACGCCGCCGGCGGCGCACAACGACAGCCCCAGCAGCAGCAGGACAGCGCGGTTGACGCGGTCGATCATTCCAGCTCCTCAGTGACGACGGGCGGCAACGCCGCGCCCGCGCCCGCCGCGGGCTCGGTGTCGATGTCGGTCACGTGCACGTGCACGAGGCGCCCGGGGTCTCCGATGGCCTCCAGCGCCGCTGTGACGGCGTTGCGGACGTCGTGGGTGACGTGCGGTATCGGCCGGTCGAGCGTGACGACGACGTGGATGTGGACCTCGGATCCGTCCGCATCGTGGACACGGACTCCCGGCACCCGGCGGCCGGCGCCATAGGTGGCGACCGTGCCGGACGGGCCTCTGTCCAGCCGGACGACTCCCTTCGTGGCGATGGCGGCGCTGGCCGCGGCGGACGCCACCGTCATGGCTGTGATCGTCACTGGACCCGCGGGCTTGACGCCCAGTCCTCGTCGCTGTCGTCGGGGAACATCAGGTCGATGATGGCGATGTTGACCTCGACGACTTGCAGGCCGGCGAGCGATCCGACGCGAGCGATGACGTTCTGGCGGATCTGGCCGGCGACCTCGTGGACCGCGACTGGGTAGTGCATCCTGACGGTGAGGTCGACGGCGGCCTGCTTGGTGCCGACCTCCACACCGACCCCGGCGGTGGTGTGCTCGCGGCCACGGACGCGGCCGACGACCTGGCCCATGGCGCGGGAGAGGCTCCCGCCGAGGCCGGCGACACCCTCCACCTCCCGCGCCGCGATCGAAGCGATCTTCGCCACAACGCTGTCGGCGATCGTCGTGGAGCCCCGGTGCGCCGCGGGGACACGGTCCGCGGCATGCTCCAGGTCTGTTCCGGTGTCGGCGTCCATTGAGGGTCTGCTCCTCCTGCCTGGGAGTGGATCAGCGCTGGCGCAGGTAGTCCGCGAGGTCGATGTCCCCCTGGAGCACGAGCCCGACGAGATACCCCACGCCAGCCAGCAGTCCAGCCAAGAGCGCGTAGCCAAAACCCGCAAGTGCCCAGATCGCCCCCAGCGCCAGGCCGATCAGCGCCCCCCGCATCGGTCTCGTCATATCGTCCTCCTGATGGCTGATGTCTACCCTTTCTTCGACCTTCTCATGAGGGAAAAGTTGCGGAGGAGATATCAGCGCACCCGGACGCCCGGCCGTGGCAGGCGAGCGCGGAACCGCCACCGCTGCACCGCACGGACAACCCGGCGCCAGGGCCGCGTATGGATCACGATGAGCTGGGCCTCGCTCGCGGCGCGCGGTCGAAGCAGGACCTCGCGCGCCGCCACCAGCTCGGCGAACCGCCCCGCGTCCCCGCCCCGGTCGGGATGGTGGACCCGCGCCAGGCGGCGGAACGCCCGCTCGATCTCGTCCCGCGCGGCATCAGGTGGCACAGCGAGCAGCCGGCGCGCGCGATCGGGGCTCACCGCCGCACCCGCACGCCCGCCGCCGCCATCGCGGCCTTGACCTCGCCGATGCGGAGCTCTCCGAAGTGGAAGATCGAGGCCGCGAGCACCGCCGACGCCTGGCCCCGCGTGACGGCCTCGACCATGTGGGCCACGGTCCCCGCACCCCCCGAGGCGATGACCGGCACGTCGACGGTCCCGCAGACGGCACGGAGCAGCTCGACGTCGAAGCCCAACTTGGACCCGTCGCGGTCCATCGACGTCAGCAGGATCTCCCCCGCCCCCCGCCGCGCGCACTCGGCCGCCCACGCGACCGCGTCCCGCCCAGTGGGCGTCCGCCCCCCGTGAATGTAGACCTCCCAGCCTGTTCTCATTCCCCGCCGCGCGTCGATCGCCGCCACGACGCACTGCGCGCCGAATGCGTCTGAGGCCTCCGACAGCAGCTCGGGCCGCCCGACGGCGGCGGTGTTGAACGAGACCTTGTCCGAGCCCGCGCGCAGCAGGCGCCGCGCGTCGGCGACCGAGCGGACCCCACCCCCGACCGTGAGCGGGATGAAGACCTGCTCGGCGGTCGCCGCGACGACGTCGTAGAGCGTGTCGCGCCCGTCGCTGGACGCGGTGATGTCGAGGAAGACCAGCTCGTCAGCCCCCTCGGCGTCGTAGAGACGGGCCAGCTCGACGGGATCGCCGGCGTCCCGCAGGTCCACGAACCGCACCCCCTTGACCACGCGCCCGGCATCGACGTCGAGGCAGGGGATGACCCGGACGGAGACGCTCACCCGCACACCTCCAGCGCCTCCGCCAGCGTGAACCGGCCCGCGTAGAGCGCCTTGCCGACGATCGCGGCGTCGACCCGCTCGTGCGCGGCGCCCAGCGCCAGCAGGTCGTCGAGGCTCGACACCCCACCGCTCGCGGTGACTTGCGCGGTCGTCGCCTCGGCGACCTGGCGCAGCCGGTCGAGGTTGGGCCCGCCCAGCATCCCGTCGCGCGCGATGTCGGTGAAGACGAACCGGGCGACGCCCATCTCCGTGAGCCGCTTGAGGGCCTCGAACAGGTCTCCGGACTCGGCGGTCCAGCCGCGGGCCCGCAGCGTCGTCCCGTCGGCGTCCAGCCCGACCGCCACCTTGTCGCCGTGACGCGCGACGGCCTGAGCGACGAGGTGCGGGTCCTCCAGCGCCATCGTCCCGATCACGACACGGCTGGCGCCGTAGCCGATCGACGCGTCGAGGTCGGCGAGGGTCCGGATGCCGCCGGAGGCCTGCACCGGCACACCCGTCGCCACGACGATGTCAGCGATGAGGCGCCGGTTGCGCGGCGTCCCGTGGAACGCGGCGTCGAGGTCGACGACGTGCAGCCACTGGGCGCCCTGCGCTGCCCATCGCCGAGCGGCGGCCACAGGGTCCTCGTCGTAGACGGTGGTCGAGTCCGCCATCCCTTGGACGAGCCGCACGGCCCGGCCGTCCTGGATGTCGACGGCGGGGTACAGCGTCAGCGGCATGCCACGACCTCTTCGACGAAATTCGCCAGCAGCCGGCCCCCGACCGCCGACGACTTCTCCGGATGGAACTGGGTCCCGACGGTCCGCCCCACCCGCACCACGCAGGGAAAGGCCACCCCGTAGTCGCAGGTCGCCACCACGTGCGCGCCGTCGGACGGCTCGGCGTAGAACGAGTGGACGAAGTAGCACTGCTGGCCCGCCACCCCGTCGAGCAGCGGGTCGTCGCGGACCGCCCGCAGCGTGTTCCAGCCCATGTGCGGGACGGTCAGTCCGGCGGGCAGGCGCCGGACCCTGCCCGGCAGCACGCCGAGGCCCACGGCGCCGGGGTCCTCCTCGCTGCCGGAGTACAGGATCTGCATGCCGACGCAGATGCCCAGCAGCGGGCGGTCCTCGTCGACCCACCACCGGACGAGCGGCTCCAGCCCCGCGGCGGTGAACTGCCGCACGCACTGGCCGAAGTGCCCGACCCCTGGCACGACCAGCGCGTCCGCCCCGGCGGCCTCGTCGGCGGACGCGGTGACGAACGCGTCCGCGCCGGCCCGGTCCAGCCCCTTCTCGGCCGAACGGAGATTGCCGGCCTCATAGTCGAGCACCGCGATACGGGGACGGGTCATGCCCCCATCATCGCAGTACGTGTCTGAGAACCGCGACCTTGACTTGCGGGCGAAGCGCGGTTCGGCCGGCCAGGGGGTCCGGGGGAGTCCCCCGGATACAAATCCGCCCGAACCGCTCAGCTTCATAAACACACACGGCGTTCACGGACACAGGGGTCGCGCCTCGTCGGGTGCAGCCACCGACCGCACCAACCTCCCCCACCCTAGCGGGGCTTCGCCCCGGCCTGACGAGTCATGGACCGGAGGGGCGGCAGCGCGCGGAGTTGACCGCGGTTGTGTGCTGGATCGCGGCGGTATTCCGC
>JBOGEA010000415.1:0-4703 GCA_050743205.1 Egibacteraceae bacterium
CCGCGCGGCAGGGGCCGGCGGGCCGGGGCGGCGGGCTCGCGCTGGGCCGCGTCGCGCAGATCGGCGGGGCTCACGGTGTCACCTCCGAGGTGCCGCCGCCGCACGGCGCGCCGGGCTCAGGGGCTTGAGGTCCCTGCGCGTAGGCGCGGACGAACTCCGCCAGCCGCGGGTCGTTGGCGGCGTCCAGCCACAGCTGGCTGCCCCAGGCGGAGGCGACCACCGGGGCCGGCAGCCCCCCGAAGGGGCTGACCAGAACGAAGGTTGCGCTTTGGGCCAGCGACCGCAGCGCCGCCACCTGATCGGCGGGCAGATCGGGCCGGTGGGTCACCCACACCGCCCCATGCTCGAGCGAGTGCACCGCGGCCTCGCTGGCCACCGGTGTGCCGTAAGCCCCGCAGTTCTGCCAGACCGCCGCGTGATCGCCGCCCGCCGGCGGCGTCCGGGCATACGCCACGGCGCCCTGCACGTGCGCGCGACCGCTGACCGGCACCGCCTGCACGCCCGGCGGGGCGATGTCCCGCGGGTCCCGCCCCGCGCGGGAGACCGCGCCGGCCACCAGCAGGATGATCGCGAGCGCCGCGGGGACCAGCGCCAACAAGGGCCCCACCAGCTGGGCGCCGCGGGGAGCGGGCGGCTTCTCACACGTTCGGCTCATGTCCTCGCCTCGTCTCGATGCCCGCCGCCGCAAGAGCGGGGGCATGGCTGACCGGGGTCAGCGGGCGAGGCGAGGAGGACGCTCGATGCCGCCGACGAGCAGCGCGACCGGAGGGACACCCGCGTCCCAGACGCGCAGAGCGGTCACCCGGCTCGGCGGCATCGTCAACACCCAGGCGGCGGCCACGGCCAGGAGCACCCCACCCAGGCCGAGCGCCCCACCCCCACCACACGCATGGTCATGCAGGCAGGGGTCATGCGCCGGAAAGCTGTGGTCACCAGCGGGGAAGGACGTGGGGTCCCCCGCACAGACCCAGTCCTCGCACCCGTGGGCAAGGACGGGGAGGTCAACGGCTCGTGAGCCCAGCAACGCGATCAGCGTCACCGCCAGCAGGACGCCTGCCGTGAGCCATCGTCGCAGCTCGAGCCCTCGCACGATGGGCAGGATAGCAATCGCCGCCACAAGGCGCTAACATCTGAACAGTTGATCAAATATGAAGGAGTTTGCATGCTCAGGTCGGGCCAGGACGTCGCGCCCATCGACGGATGCGCGGTGCGGGCCGTCGACCCCGGCCGCGTCGCGGTCACCCGCCAGCGGCTGGTGTCCGCCGAGGAGGCCGAGCGGCTGGCGGGCATGTTCCGCCTGCTCGGCGACCCGACCCGGGCGCGGCTGCTCTACGCCCTCGTCGAAGCCGGCGAGCTGTGCGTCTGCGACCTCGCGGCCACCGTGGACGTCTCCGAGCCGGCGGTGTCCCATGCGCTGCGGCTGCTGCGCACCGCCGGGGTGGTCCGCAACCGGCGCGACGGGCGGATGGTCTACTACCGCCTCGACGACGCGCACGTGAGCATGCTGCTGGACCTGTCCCGTGAGCACCTGCGCCACGAGGCCACCCGATGACCGCACAAGCCGGCCACTCCCACTCCCACGGTGGGGCTGGCGCGGCGCTGAGCGCCGGCGGGCGTCACAGGTCGCGGCTGGTCTGGGCCTTCGGGCTGATCCTCGGCTTCTTCGCGGTCGAGGTCGTCGGCGGGTTGGTGACCAACTCTTTGGCGCTGCTGTCCGACGCCGGCCACATGCTCACCGACGTCATCGGCCTGGGCATGGCGCTGGCCGCCATCCAGGCGGCCCGCGGCAGCCGGCCTCACCCCCAGCGCAGCTTCGGGGTCTACCGCCTGGAGATCCTCGCGGCGCTCGCCAACGCCGTGCTGCTGTTCGCGGTCGCGCTGTACGTGCTCTACGAGGCGGTCCGCCGGTTCGCTGACCCGCCCGAGGTGCTCGGCCTGCCCCTGCTCGCCATCGCCGTCGCCGGGCTGGCCGTGAACCTCGTCGCGTTCTTCCTGCTCCGGCAGGGCTCCAAAGAGAGCCTCAACGTGCGGGGCGCCTACCTGGAGGTGCTGGCCGACACGCTGGGCTCGGTGGGCGTGATCGTCGCCGCCGTCATCCTCGCCACGACCGGATGGCCCTACGCCGACCTGATCGTGGGCGCGGGGATCGGGCTGTTCATCCTCCCACGCACATGGCGGCTGGGCGGTGAGGCCCTGCGGATCCTGCTCCAGGCCGCGCCGCCCGAGATCGACCTGGACGCGCTGCGCCGCGATCTGGCCGCCCTCGACGACGTCGTCGACGTCCACGACGCGCACGTGTGGACGCTGACCTCGGCGATGGACGTGGCCTCGGCCCACCTCATGACACGGGCAGGCGCCGACATGCACCGCGTCCTCGACCAGGCGCGGCACCTTTTGACCGAGCGCTACCACATCGACCACGCCACACTGCAGGTCGAGCCCGACACCCACCAGGGCTGCCAGGACCTCACCTGGTAGACGCGACCTGACCACGGTCGGCTGGAGGATCATGCGAACGACAGCGGGACTGACCCTGCTCGCCTTTACGCTGCTCGCCACCCTAGCCGCTGGACCGGTCGCGTTCGCGTCGGGGTCAGTGGACAGCCAGGCGCTGCGCGACGCGGTGACGGTGAAGGGGATCCGGGAGCATCAGCAGGCGCTGCAGGCGATCGCCGACGCGAACGGCGGGACGCGGTTCAGCAGCTCTCCGGGATATGACGCCTCGGTGGGCTACGTCACCGAGCGGCTGCGCGCGGCGGGTTACAGGGTGGTCGAGCAGCCGTTCGAGTTCCCGTTCTTCCAGCAGACCGCGCCGCCGCGGCTGGAGCTGAAGGCGCCGACCTCCAAAACTTATGAGGTTGAGACGGACTTCTTCACCGCGGCGCAGTCGGGCAGCGGCGACGTCACCGCCCCGGTGGAGGCCATCGACCTCGTCCTGCCCCCGAGCGCGACGCCAAGCTCGACGAGCGGCTGTGAGGCGGCCGACTTCGCCGGCTTCACGGCCGGGGGCGTCGCGCTGATCCAGCGGGGCACGTGCACCTTGGCGCAGAAGGCCGCCAACGCCGTCGAGGCCGGCGCGGCCGCGGTCGTGCTCTTCAACGAGGGCCAGCCCGACCGGACCGACGCCTTCTCCGGCACGCTCGGCGAGCCCGGCATCGCCATCCCCGTCGTGATCACCAGCTTCGCCGTCGGACAGGAGCTGGCCACGACCGCCGGGGCGGTCGTCCGCGTGTTCACCTCGACGCTGTCGGAGACCCGCGGCACCGTCAACGTGCTCGCCGACACCCCCGGCGGCCGTGAGGACCGCACCGTGGTCGTCGGGGCGCACCTGGACTCCGTGCCCGAAGGGCCGGGCCTGAACGACAACGGCAGCGGCACAGCCGTCATCCTGGAGATCGCCGAGCAGATCGACGCGCTCGGGATCGAGCCGGCCAACCGCATCCGCTTCGCCTTCTGGGGCGCCGAGGAGTTCGGGCTGGTGGGCTCCGGGTTCTACGTGAGCCAGCTGTCAGAGCGGGAGATCGCGGGCACCGCTGTCAACCTCAACTTCGACATGCTGGGCTCGCCCAACCACGTCCGCTTCGTCTACGACGGCGACGGCTCCGACACGCCCGACGCCGGCCCCGACGGCTCGCAACGGGTGGAACAGGCGCTCGTGGACTATTTCGCCGAGCAGGGGCTGGCAACCGAGCCGACCGCGTTCGACGGGCGCAGCGACTACGGCCCGTTCATCGAGGTCGGCATTCCCGCTGGTGGGCTGTTCAGCGGCGCTGAGGGCATCAAGACCGACGAGCAGGCGGCCGTCTACGGCGGCGCCTCCGGGGCCGCGTACGACCCGTGCTACCACCAGGCCTGTGACACCGCGGACAACGTCAGCCTCCACGCCCTCGACGAGTTGGGCGACGCCGCCGCGCACGCGGTCCTCACATTCGCCCAAACCACCCCACCGTCAACCGCACCGACCGTCCGCCGAACTAGACCTCGCCCCTACGCGGCCGTAGCTGATAGGGGTAGATCGGTCGGCCAATGTGAGGCAGGCTGATCCCGAGTCCGGCCGGCGGGAGAGCACTGGTTGCAGCAGAGCTTCAGCTCTGCGGAACGATCCCCCCGATGCGTCATCAGTAGCTGCTCGACCTCGACCGAGAAGATTTTGTGCCCGCTGCGGGTGATCCTGCTGTCCAGGATGCAGACGTAGCCGTCGGCGGTATCGCCCTCGTCCACGAAGGCCGCACAGAGGGAATCCGCATACGGCGATGACGCAGGCGCGCACCGGGTGTGTCTGCGCGGACAACGCCGGCCATGACGGGTTGCGCGCCTGGGTTCGTGGACAGCAGTCCATGGTCGCGTACTGGGCGGGTTGGCCGCACGAGGCGTTGCGCTACGCCCAGTTGGGCGCTCATGCCGCTGCCGGAGTCCGCGGCACGGCGGCGGTGTACCTGCCGGCGTTGGAGGCCCGGGCGTACGCGGTCCTCGGTGAGGCCGTCGAGTCACGGGAAGCGGTCGAGCGCGCGCACGCGGCCAGGGAGCGGGGCGTCCCCGACGAGCTCGACGAGTTCGGCGGGTTTCTGGCGTTCACCCGGCCCCGCTAGATGCCTTGGAGGGGCGAGGCCTGTTGCGCGTGAGTCAAGTCTGGCGGGTCGGGTTGCACGCGTCGCGGTCACGTCGGGGGAGGTTGTGTGCTGGATCGCGGCGGTATACCGCCG
>JBOGEA010000416.1:0-4669 GCA_050743205.1 Egibacteraceae bacterium
CGGCGGGGTTGGTCTCTGCCAGCTTCCGATAGCTCTCAACGGCTTCGGTGATCGTGGCCAGCGCACCGGCCCGGTCCCCGGTCTCGCCCTGAGCCTTACTCAGGTTGTTCAGCGAGCCGGCGAGGGCGGGCAGGAACGCAGTGTCCTTGGCCAACCCCCGGCGGATATTGACGGCTTCGGTGATGGTGGCCAGCGCGCCAGCCCGATCCCCAGCCTCAGCCTGCCGAAGGGACAGGTTGTTCAGTGACTCGGCGAGCCCGGGAAGCAACGCGGCGTCCTTTGCCAACCGCCGGTAGATCTCGACGGCTTCGGTGTTGGTGGCTAGCCCACCGGCCCAGTCCCCAACCTGAGCCTGCCGGAAGGACAGGCCGTCCAGCAAGATGGCGAGCCAGCGCAGGAATGCAGGGTCTTTAGCCAACCCCCGGTAGATCTCAACGGCTTCCGCGATCGCGGCCAGCGCGCCGGCACGGTCCCCCGTGTGGCCGGCTCGGAAGCTCACTCGGGCTAGGAGATTCGCGAGTGTTTCTGGACCGGCGTCGGTGGTTCTGGCGGTGTCGAGACGTCTACGGTCAACCAGTAGCCCAAGGTCGTACAGCGCGATTGCGGAGAACGGGACTGCGGCGGACAGCTCGTCCAATGGCAGCCGGGTGTCCGGCTGGGCTGCCAGGCGCTCCAGGCTGGCCGTCGCCGCCCCGCCCTGTCTCCCAGCGACCGATAGGACCGCCGGCCAGCGGTCGGGGTCGTGGGTGAGCAGGCCGGTGATCAGCCTGGTCGAGGCCTCGGCGTCGTTCTGGCCGGCTCGGACCAGCGTGATCAGCGCCTGCCCCAGCCTCGCCTCGCCAGCCTGGCCGAGCGTGCGCGCAACCAGCCCCGGATCCTGGTCCAACTCGCGGAGCAGCAGGTGGTCGCCCACCGGATCTGGTCGCACCGCAAGTCCCTCGCCTGGGCCGGGGCGCAGGCAGACGACCAGGGTGTCGCGGACGTCGTGACGCTCCCGCGCGTCCTCCGCCAGGTCGGCGACCGCGCGAAGCACCCGGTCCGCCTCCCGCTCGGTCGGCGCGACCAGACACAGGCAGGCGGCGGCCTGGCGCAGCCGAGCCCGGCTGGGCCGCCGCTCGGCGACATGGTCGCGGTACACCGTGCACCAGTAGCTCTGCTCGTGAACCAGCACCTGGTCGTACAGCGCGCCACGGGTCGTCGGCAGCGCAGGGTTGCCCTGCGCCGTGACCCAACCGAGCAGGACGAAATCCAACGTCGTCCAGCGGATGCCGCGAGGCGGCCGCGGCGCCTCCACCGCTGCGGCCGGGCTGGTCAACGCGGCCACGGTGCGCTGGTAGACGTCCAGGGAATCCGGGTGGGCGTCGGGCAGCGTCACCTGCTCGCGGCGGAAGGCGTGCCGGTCATCGTCCAACGACGCGACGATGTCGGCCAGCCAGTCACCGTCGATCGACCGAGCGGTGCACAGCACCACCGCGGGGCTGCCACGGTGTGCCCGCAGCGCCTTGAGCAGCGCTTTCGCGTCGGCGGTCCGGCCGTCGGCGTAGTCGAGCACGACCAGCAGTGGCGAGACCACCTCTGCGAGCCAGCCAGCCCCCTGGGTCCCTTTGGGCAGCACGCCCGCATACCAGCCCTCCCGGCGCAGGACATGGGCCAACTGCAGCGCGAGCCGGGTTTTGCCCGATCCTCCGATCCCGGTGATCACCGCCAGCCCGGTGCGGTCCCCGGCGGCGACCCGCCGGCACCAGTCGGCCAGCACCGTCAGCTCATCACGGTTTTGGAACGGCACCAGCTCGTACTCGGCGCGCAGCAGCCGCAGCGGCGACTCCGCGCTGTCCGCAGACCGGTAGGGCTCACGCAACGGCTCAACCTCAGGGCGGGGATCAGGCCGCTGGGTCGCCTGTTGCGACCAGGCGCTGCCGACGTCCACGCCCAGCCGCCACCGCCACGCCACCCTCCCATCGCCGCCGGTCAGATAGCGGGCCCCGGCGGCCACCGCGGCGGCCAAGCTGACGCCCAACCCACGGGTCGCCGTCGCGCCCAAAGAGACCGCCACACCGACCGGATCGACCGCCAGCACCTTGCCCGGCGGCCCGCCCAACTCGCGCTGCAGGCTGTCGAGCAGCCCGGCGGGCGGCTCGTCCCACACGTCCTGGCCGGACGCGCCGTCGGTGCGCGCGCGCCGGCCGCGGTCGAGCCGCACAAGCACAAGCGAATGCCCAGCCCCGTGCCCGTCGGGCGGGTCGAGGATGACGATGACCGGGTGCAGCCCAGCCTTCAGGCAGGCGGCCGCGAGCACCACGGCCAGATCCAGACAGGTCGCGTGCCGCGGCGCCCACAGCACCTGCTCAGGCGGTCGGATGACCTGCCGGCCCGCCTCGGCGCCCGCCGCGTCATCGTCATAGGCGTAGCCGATCTTCAGCTCAGCCAACCCCGCGTACACCGTCCGCAGCCGCCTCAGCCTGCTCTCCCCAGACGGACCCGGCAGCTGGACGTAGCGGGCGACGTGATCGGGCAGCACGTAGCGGGCCAACGCCAGCGGCTCACCGACCAACGCCCAGGGCGGCCAGTCAGTCACCGTCAACCACCGCCACCGTGTCCACCACGGCCAGGTCCCCGGCCTGCGGCACCTCCCGGGCTGACACCTCCAGCTCGTACAGCCCCTCGGGCTGGCCTGGCAGCGCACCGGAGAAGCAGCCGCGCTCGCTGTCCCAGTCCAGCTGGACGCTCACCCGACCCGCCATGCCGGCGGCGACGTCGACGACCTGTGGGCGTAGCTGCGCCCACATCGCCTGACCGGACAGATCGGCGTCGACCTCGCGGACCGTCACGATGACCGGGATCGGCTGACCGGATGCGTGCAGCTCCTCGACGTCCAGCCCGATCGCCGGTGAACGCTCGTCGCCGCGCACGAGGGTCGGCGGCGGCCAGCCCTCATAGTCCATGATCAGCTCGAGGATCCGCGTCGAGCACGCCATCGGCACATGCCGGTCCAACAGCCGGATCCGGCCACGGACCTGGTTGTCCAGCTCGGGCGGCAGCGCCGAGTAGGCGGGCACCGTGCCGTCGCCGAAATCCCCCATCCAACGGCCGGCCAGGTCCAACCAGTCAGGCGGCTGTTTCGTCACCCGCAGCGAGACGCCGTCCCAGAAACAGGCGTCCGGCGTCGGGTGGCTCCACCCCATGCACGCCACCATCTCCGGCCCGCCGCGGGGCATCGCCCGCCACGACCCCTCGATCTCCACATGCAGGTCATAGGCCGCCTTGGCCGGCCCGGCCAGACCGTCTACGGGCAGCTCGTGCGGATACCACGTCGCATCAGGCGCCGCAGTCAGACCGGCGATGGGCAGCTCGTGCGGGTACCACGCCACATCAGGCGCCGCGGTCAGACCGGCGATGGGCAGCTCGTGCGGGTACCACGCCATATCCGGCGCGTCGGCTGGGACGGTCAGACCGTCGATGGGCAGCTCGTGCGGATACCACGTCGCATCCGGCGCATCAGACGCCGCGGTCAGACCGGCGATGGGCAGCTCATGCGGGTACCTCGCATTGGGCGCGTCGGCTGGGACGGTCAGGTTGCGCACCGCCGGGTAGCGGGGCAGCAGCTGAGCCACCGCCGGCCAGTCCCAGACCAGCCCGCTCGGCCCGCCCAGCCGCACCCCGCACAGTCTTACGCCGTTGACCAGCCAGTCCAGCGCCTTGGACGCCCCCCGATGCGGTGTGCCGACGGTGATCAGCGCACGGCACCACCCCCACCGTCCCAACGGCCCCAGCCAATAGCGGGCGACCAGGCCGCCCATCGAATGCGCCACGACGATCACCCGCCCCGCCCGCGCCGCCTCGCTCAAGCCGTCGAGCCGGGCGCGGACCACCGCGTCAAGCCGATCGGCGGCCTCCACGATGCCGCGGCGGAAGTCGTAGGGCACGACCACCACGTCCGCGTCACGCCTCGGGCGGCGGGGGTCGCCTCGACGGTCGATGCTGCCGAACGACTCCAACTGCTCAAGCAGCCCCTCGTAGCCGGGCACCACGGTGAAGCCCAGAAACTTCGTCGACGCTGTCAACCCGATCGGCTCCAGCCGAGGCGACTCGGCCACGCTCATCCGGTCGGGCCGCACGACGAGATCGGCGATGTCGCCCTTGCCCGCGTCCCACACCACATCCTCGCACCTGCCCGGGCGAGCCAGCACGCTGCCGCCGATCCCCGGCACCACCACGACCAGATGCCCCCGACCAGCCATGCCCACCCCTCCGGGACAGGTCCGCACCCGCCGCCGCTCAAGCCGACTCGCTCAACGGTACTGCCCTCTGCACCCGGCGCCACTGTGTGGACGCTTCGGCCCACCGCCCACCTCGGCTGCGACCAGCGGCCGCGACGGGTCCCGGGTTGCCTTTTCGTAGGGGTTGGCCGGACACTGGCATGGATTGGAATCGAGCTGGAATACCTGGAGGCACCTGTGGATCTGGTGAAGTTGAACAACGTCTCAGCCGGCCGCAACAGCCCGACCGTCTACCGCGCCGACCCTTACACCTCATCGTCCAGGAACCGCGGGTCTTCGATCCTCAGGTCCCTCTGCACGGCGACGAGGTGGCCAACACCATCCCGGCAATCTGGCGACGCTCCAGACCTTCTCGAGGCCACCGGTGAGGCCGACAGCGCGCAGACGTGACC
>JBOGEA010000417.1:0-4625 GCA_050743205.1 Egibacteraceae bacterium
GGTCGACTTGTCCTAAATCCACCAATCCCAGATTGATGGTGATCTTTTCGGTTTTTTCGCCTTCGCTCATTCTGCCATCCTCTGACCATCTCATGAGATGGTCGTCTATTCTGGTTGCGCTGTCAAGGGGGACGAGCGCGATCGCATAGTCGCCTCGAAGTCGAAGACCGCGGCGGCGTTGGCGCTGCCCGCCAGCCACTTTGGCCTGCCTACCGGCGCGTTGTGTGCTGGATATCGGCGGTATAGCGCCGATATCCAGCACACAACCACTGCCTGCGTTGACGGCTGGGCTATCACCGCGTAATACGCGCGCAAGCGCGCTGATGTTCCTGGCAAGGGTCGTCGCGAACGTGCGCTGCCGCTCGGCATGAAAGCCGCCGAAGCGCTGGACCGCTCTCTCCGTGTCCGCGCCCGTCACCGGCACGCGCAGGTGGCAGACCTGTGGAGAGGCGGGCCGACGGGGTCGGTGCGGGGACGCCTCGCTGGGCGTAGCGTGAGTCCGTGAAGGTCACCGAGCCAGAGCGCCGTCATCGCGATGCTGTCCAGCGGCTGCGGGCCAGTTACCTGGCGATCCCTGCCGGCTCGCCGGTGCGGCTCGCCAAACGCACCTCGAACCTGTTCCGGTCGCGCGCCGCGACGGGCGTCCCAGGGCTGGACGTCTCGGGTCTCACCGGGGTGCTGCACGTCGGCCCGGCCGCTCGCACCGCCGATGTCGCGGGGATGTGCACCTACGCCGACCTCGTCGCGGCCACCCTGGCGCACGGGCTGACCCCGCTGGTCGTCCCGCAGCTCAAGACGATCACCCTGGGTGGCGCGGTGAGCGGGTTGGGCGTCGAGTCGGCGTCGTTCCGCAACGGCCTGCCGCACGAGTCGGTCCTGGAGTTCGACGTCCTCACCGGCGCCGGGGAGGTGGTCACTGTCGCCCCGGGGGACGACCTGTTCGCCGGGTTCCCCAACTCATACGGGACGCTCGGCTATGCCACCCGGCTGCGCATCGAGCTGGAGCCGGTGCGCTCGCACGTCGTGCTGCGGCACGTCCGGTTCGACGACCTGGATGAGCAGTGCGCGGCGGTGGCGCGGATCATGGCGACCGGAGCGTGGGGCGGCGAGACCGTCGACTACCTCGACGGCGTGATGTTCTGCCCCGCCGAGTCCTATCTGACGCTGGGGCGGCGCGCCGAGCACGAGGGGCCGGCCAGCGACTACACCGGCCAGCGGATCTACTACCGCTCGATCCAGCAGCGTGACCGCGACGTGCTGCGCACCCATGACTACCTGTGGCGCTGGGACACCGACTGGTTCTGGTGCTCGCAAGCCCTCGGCGCCCAGCACCCGGTGCTGCGGCGGCTGTGGCCGGCACGGCTGCGGCGCAGCGAGGTCTACTGGAAGATCGTGGCCCTGGACCGTCGCCTCGACCTGACCAACCGCCTTGAGGTGCGACGCGGCCGGCCGCGCCGGGAACCCGTGATCCAAGACGTCGAGATCCCCCTCGAACGGACTGCGGCGTTCCTGCGCTGGTTCGCCGAGCACGTCCCGATCACGCCAGTGTGGCTGTGCCCGGTGCGGCTGCGCGGCGAGCGCGGCTGGCCGCTGTATCCCCTGGAACCCGGCCGCGGCTACGTCAACGTCGGCTTCTGGTCGATGGTGCCCATCGCCTCCGGCGCCACCGACGGCGACCTCAACCGGTCGATCGAGCACCAGGTGCACGCGGTGGGCGGGCACAAATCGCTGTACTCGGACTCCTTCTACTCGCGGGCGGACTTCGACGCCCGCTATGGCGGCGAGCGCTATGCGGCGCTCAAAGCGCGCTACGACCCGGACCGGCGGCTCCTGGACCTCTACGCGAAGGCGGTGCGACGCCGATGACGACCTCCCAGCGGCCGGCACCGCCAACGACCCCGCCGATGCCCAGGCGGCTGTCACTGGCCAGGATCGCGGACCTGTTCGCCGGCGGGCGGGTGCCGGTCCGGTTCAGCGCCTACGACGGCAGCGCCACCGGGCCACCCGACGCCGAGATCGGGGTGCACCTGGCCACCTCGCGGGGCGTCGCCTACCTGGCCACCGCGCCGGGCCACCTCGGCATGGCGCGCGCCTATGTGGCGGGTGATCTGCGCCTCGAGGGAGCGCACCCCGGCGACCCGTACTCGGCCCTGCGGCTGCTGGCCGACGAACTGCGCTTCCGGCGCCCGACGATGGCCCAGCTGGCGGTGATCGCCCGCTCGCTGGGCTGGCGGCGGCTGCGGCCGGTGCTGCCGCCGCCCCAGGAGGCACGGCCCCGGTGGCGGCGGGCGACGGCGGGGCTGGCGCATTCCCGGCACCGCGACGCCGCGGCGATCCACCACCACTACGACGTCTCCAACCGCTTCTACGAGCTGGTGCTCGGCCCCTCGATGGCCTACACCTGCGCCGTCTTCGAGCATCCGGAGACGGGCCTGGACCAGGCCCAGGAGCGCAAGCACGAGCTCATCGCCGACAAGCTCGGGCTGCGGGCCGGGATGCGGCTGCTCGATGTCGGCTGCGGCTGGGGCGGCATGGTGCGCTGCGCCGCACGCCGCGGCGTGCGCGCGCTGGGCGTCACGCTGTCGGCGGAGCAGACCCGGTGGGCCCAGGACGCGATCGCGCGGGAGGGGCTGAGCGGGCTCGCCGAGGTGCGCCACCTGGACTACCGGGACGCCCCCGGCCGGGACTACGACGCGGTGGCCTCGATCGGGCTCGCCGAGCACGTCGGGGTGCGCGCCTACCCGTCCTACTTCGCGCTGCTGCACGCCAAGCTGCGCCCCGGCGGGCGGCTGCTCAACCACTGCATCACCAGGCCGGACGACCGGACCCGTGCCCAGACCGACGTGTTCATCGGCCGCTACGTGTTCCCCGACGGGGAGCTCGCCGGCCCCGGGCGCATCATCGCCGAGGCGCAGGACGCCGGGTTCGAGGTGCGTCACGAGGAGAACCTGCGGGAGCACTACGCGCTGACGCTCAAGCGGTGGTGCGCCAACCTCGTGACGCACTGGGACGAGTGCACGGCCGAGGTCGGCGAGCCCACCGCCCGGGTATGGGGGCTCTACATGGCGGGGGCGCGGCTGTCCTTCGAGCGCAACGGGATCCAACTGCACCAAGTGCTCGCGGTGCGCCCCGACGCCACCGGCAACTCGCACGTGCCCCTGCGGCCGTGGTGGCGGTGAGCACTTCCGGGCGAATGAGCAGTTCCAGCCACATCTGTCACGATGTGCTCATCGTTGCGCGGGTGTTGCGCCGTCGTTCACGGACGCGCCAGGATGGAGGGCGTGACAGGCGAGCCCGAGGTCGGCGTTGGGCCGCACCCGCGGCCGTGGCCGGACGACGGGCGGCTCGACCCCGAGCTGCTCGCCGACGGCGACCGACGCAACGTCGTCGACCGCTACCGCTACTGGCGCCTCGAGGCCATCGTGGCCGATCTCGACCGGCGCAGGCATCCGTTCCATGTCGCGATCGAGAACTGGCAGCACGACCTCAACATCGGCGCGGTCGTCCGCAACGCGAACGCGTTCAACGCGGCGTGCGTCCACATCGTGGGGCGTCGCCGCTTCAATCGCCGGGGCGCGATGGTCACCGACCGCTACCAGCACGTCAGCCACCACGCGGACGTCGGTGAGCTGGCCGCTTGGGCGCGCGATGAGGGGCTGCCGCTGCTTGGGATCGATAACCTGCCGGGCGCGGTCTCGCTCTGTGACGCCGACCTGCCCCGCGCCTGCGTCCTGCTGTTCGGTCAGGAGGGCCCGGGGCTCTCCGACCCAGCGCGTGAGGCGGTTGATGCCCTGCTGTCGATCCCGCAGTACGGCTCGACCCGCTCGATCAACGCTGGCGTCGCCTCAGGCATCGCCATGTACGAATGGATCCGCCGCCACGCCGCATCGGCGTGAACCAGTGGGGGCCCGTTGAGCGCCGTGGCCACCGGCGGGAGTCGGGTTGACCGTGACCACGACAGGCGGACGGGTGCCGCGCCATGGCGTTAAGCGATCGTTAAGCCGATGTCAAGCGGCGCAGTGCATCATGGTGCGCGTTGGGGCACACCGACATCACCGCAGCACAGCTCGGTCGGGCCGCTCTCCGGCGTCAGGGGGCGCCCTCAAGCGGCTCGACCGAGCCGCTGCTCAGCTGCTGAGAGGCTCTGCCACCCGCAGGTGCGGCACAGAGCCTTTACTGTCATGGCGCTGGTGATCGGAGATAGGAGCCCATGATGGAGTTTTCAGAGATGGTCGGGTCGGTGCGGGACGCGCTGACCGTGCGGCGGGTGTTCGGCGAGGCATACGAGCGTGACGGCGTGATGGTCATTCCCGTCGCGACGGTCATCGGCGGCGGCGGAGGCGGCAAAGGCGAGCGCGAAGAGCCCGAGGGCGTCGAGCAGGAAGGCGAGGGCGGCGGCTTCGGGCTGATCGCCAAACCCGCGGGGGCCTATGTGGTGCAAGGCGGCCGGGTCCGTTGGCAGCCCGCGGTGGACGTCAACCGCATCGTCGCCGGAGGCCAGATCGTGGCCGTGGTCGCCCTGCTGGTCCTCCGCCAGTTCCTGAAGTCCCAGGGTCACCGGCCCCGGCGCCCCTGAAGCGCGCTGTGTCGGCTGCGCTCGGGAATCCGGAGCCCCGCCGACACAC
>JBOGEA010000418.1:0-4622 GCA_050743205.1 Egibacteraceae bacterium
TCGCGAGGCGGTGGCGGGTGGGCGGGGATCTGCGGGTGAGGGCGGTCGCGAGGCGGTGGCGGGTGGGCGGGGATCTGCGGGTGAGGGCGGTCGCGAGGCGGTGGCGGGTGGGCGGGGATCTGCGGGTGAGGGCGGTCGCGAGGCGGTGGCGGGTGGGCGGGGATCTGCGGGCCACGGGGAGTGGCTCGCCCCAATTCGCAAGACGATCGGCTCGACCGCGCAGGGGGTCGGCGAGCTGGCCGACGCCATCGACGAGCACCACGCGTGGCTGCGTGGCACTGATCGGCTGCATGCCAGGCGCCTGGACCGGGCGCGGCTGCAGCTGCGCGAGATCGCGCTGGGCGAGGTGCGCGCGCGGTTCGAGGCAATCGGATCCGCCAGTGAGGGTGAGCTGGTCGAGAAACTCGCCCAGCAGGTGGCCGACCGGCAGCTAGACCCTTACACGGCCGCAGACCTGCTTCTCGCCCAGGTCGACGCCTGATCCCTGTCCGGACGGCCATGTATTCAACGTGATGGGACGCGATCTTTCGTTATTTCTTGGCCAATCGCCCTCCCTCAACCACGCGCAGCCTCTTACCATGCCGCCGTCCCCACAGGCCGCCGGCAGTACGATGTGGAGGTCTTCCCCGTCATGCTCCGCCGCAGTATCCTCCTCGCTCTCACTCTTGCGCTGTTCGGCGCCACCATCGGCCTTGCGGTGGCTGCGCTGCGGCCACGGTCCGCGACCACGGCGCTGGCTGCGCAGTCGTCGCTGGCCGAAGGGGGCGATGAGCCGCACTGGGATGTCGAACGGATCGATCCCCTGCCCAGCGTCGGTCCACTCGACCTTCCGTCCCCGGCCGCTCCCGCCGAGCCGAAACCCCGCCCGGTCATTGACCTCGCCGCGGCGCAGCGGCGGCTCACCGAGCTGAAGTACTACGGCGGCCAGATCGACGGGGTCGGCGGTGGGGGGACCCGCAGCGCCGTGATGGCCTTCCAGAAGGTGAACGGCCTGCGTGCCGACGGCAGTATCGGGGCGGCGACGCTGGCGGCCCTGGAGAGCCCTGCCTTTCCAAACCTGCGCGGCGGTCCGGGAAGGCGGGTCGAGGTCGACCTGAGCAGGCAGGTGCTGTACTACGTCGAGGGCGGTGAGCTGGCCCGGATCATGCCGGTCAGCTCAGGCAACGGGGCCAGCTACGAGAGGGAAGACGGCAGTGTCGCGCGGAGCCTGACCCCGGTCGGGACCTTCAAGGTCCAGCGCACCATCTCAGGCGTGCGCGAGGCCGATCTGGGCACGCTCTACGACCCGATGTACTTCTATCAGGGCTGGGCGATCCACGGGTCCAACTCGGTTCCTGCCTACCCCGCCAGCCACGGCTGCGTCCGTGTCACCCGGACCGATGCCCTGTGGCTGTTCGACCGGTTGCCCGTCGGCACGACGGTCATGCTCTACGGTGGCACCCACACGTTCACCCCCGGCAGCAGCGCGCCTGGCACCACCACACCTGCTGGTGACGGGCCGATCGACCCGCCCCCCGACAATGCGGTCGAGGAGGTCGAGGTCGAGGAGCCGGAGGTCGAGGAGCCGGCAGCCGTCGAGCCCTCTGAGCCATCCGAACCCTCGCAGCCGGACGTCCACGCGGACGGTGACTCTGACGACGACGATGAGGACGACTCGGACGCCGAGGAGCCGCATGAGGACGAGGTGGCCGAGGGGTGACACAGGAAGCCGGCGGCGGGTAACGACCCTGGGTGAAGGGCATGATGGCGTGATAGGCCGCTGTCTGCCGTTCAAGGAGCGCCCCCATGCCCGCAGAGGACGCGACGGAGTGGGAGCAGCGCTACGCCGCCACCCCAGAGCGCGACGGGGAGTTCACGACGCTGTCCGGCGTCCCGGTGCCCCCGCTCGTCGGCCCGCACAACTACGAGCTTGATGTTGAACGCATCGGGTACCCCGGCGTCTACCCATTCACGCGCGGGGTCTATCCGTCGATGTATCGCGGCAGGCCGTGGACGATCCGGCAGTTCGCGGGGTTCGGCAGCGTCGAGGACACGAACCGCCGCTACCACGACCTGCTGAGCGCGGGCCAGCACGGGCTGTCGGTCGCGTTCGACATGCCGACGCTGATGGGCCGGGACTCCGACGAGCCCGCCAGCGACGGCGAGGTCGGCCACTGCGGGGTGGCGGTCGACACCGTCGACGATATGGAGCGGCTGTTCTCGGGCATTCCTCTGGGTGAGATCACCACCTCGATGACGATCAACGGACCGGCGGTGATCCTGTTCGCGATGTACTGTGTCGCTGCGGAGCGACAGGGGTTCGACGTCGGCCAGCTCGGTGGGACGCTCCAATCCGACATCTACAAGGAGTACATCGCACAGAAGGAGTGGCTGTTCCCGCCGCAGCCTCACCTGCGGCTCATCGGTGACCTCATGGAGTTCACCACGGGCAACATGCCGCGCTACCACCCGATCTCCATCTCGGGTTACCACATCCGCGAAGCCGGGTCGACGGCGGCCCAGGAGCTGGCGTTCACGCTGGCGGCCGGGTTCAGTTACGTTGAGTTGGGCCAGTCACGCGGCCTCGATGTGGACCGATTCGCGCCTCGGCTGTCGTTCTTCTTCGACGCGCACATCGACTTCTTCGAAGAGATCGGCAAGTTCCGCGCTGGCCGGCGGATCTGGGCCCAATGGATGAGGCAGCGCTATGGGGCGACGGCCGACAAGGCGATGCTGATGCGGTTCCACACCCAGACCGCAGGGGTCAGTTTGACCGCCCAGCAGCCGGACAACAACATCGTGAGGACGGCCATTGAGGCGTTGGCGGCCGTGCTCGGGGGGACCCAGTCGCTGCACACGAACGCCCTCGACGAGGTGCTCGCCCTGCCCAGCGACCATGCCGCGCGGGTCGCGCTGCGGACCCAGCAGGTGATCGCGGAAGAGACCGAGGTGACGAACACGATCGACCCGTTGGGCGGCTCGTGGTTCGTCGAGTGGATGACCGACAGGGTCGAGGCCGATGCGCAGGCCTACCTCCGCAGGATCCTCGATTTCAGTCCCGACGGCACGGTCACCGGCGGGCTGCTCCACGGCATTGAGACCGCCTGGTTCATGCAGGAGATCGCCGACGCCGCCTTCGCCTACCAGCGGAAGCTGGAGAAGGGATCCAAGCGCATCGTCGGCGTCAACAGCCACACGGACGCTGACGACGACGAGCTGGAGATCCTCCGGATCTCCCAGGATGTCCAGCGCGTCCAGTCCGCACGCCTCGCCGCGTGGCGCGCCCGGAGGAACGGATCATCGACTGAGCAGGCGCTGCGGCGCCTTGAGGCCGCTGCCCGCACCGACGAGAACCTCGTCCCGGTCATCGTGGACGCCGTCCGCACCGACGCCACCCTCGGCGAGATCTGCGGCGCCCTGAAGCGCGTCTTCGGCACTTACCGGGAACCTCCTGTCATCTAGTTCGAATCCGAATTGGATCTATGAATCCTCCTAATCGTGCGTTAAGGTAAGGAACCACGATATGTCGTCCCTGGGGGGCGTCTGGATTGGGGGAACATTATGGACAGCAAGAGAGGAGCAGCCAGCTCGATCGGCACCCTGCTGGCCGCCGCACTGATCGCGGCGGCCAGCGGGGCGGGCGGGGCGTTGGCCACGCCGGATGGTGACGGTGCGGGCGGTGGCCAGGGGGGGACCGCCACGGCCGTTGCCGGCGAGGGTGACACCGCTACGGCCGTTCCCGGCGAGGCCGGGGAAGACGGGGTGGAGCTGCCGCTGCCGATCGAACTCCTCGACCTCTTTGGGCTGGAGGAGTTCGCCATGGCGCGCTACGTGGCTCAGGTGCCGGTGGGTGACGACGTTGCGGAGGACCCAAACGCGCACATCGACAACTCGGGCAATGACGGCGCCAACGTGAGCGTGGTCGGCGGCGGCGATGAGGCCGTGACGGCGACGGGGCAGAGCGGCGCGAACGGCAGCCCGCCAGCGCCGGAGACCGCAGAGACCGCGGAGGCCAGCGCGACCGCCCAGGAGACGCTCGCGTCGCCGGCTGTGGCCGGCCCGCTGGCGATCTTCGGCGATCGGCAGTAGTCGTCTGCGGAGGTGTGTCGGCTGGATTCCGGATTTCGGAGTTCAGCCGACACAGCGCGTTGCGAAACTCGGCTAAAGAACGGGGAGGCGGGCGCGGTCCCCGGGGTAGATGAGCAGCTCGGCGTATGAGGCCGGGAACGTGACGTGGAGGATTGGCGCGGCGTCAGGAAGGCGGTCCTGGATGTCCCGTCGCCAGTCGGGCTCCGCTGGGCTGACGCTGAAGAGCACGTAGTCGGGCGGATGGTACAGAGGCGTGACGGGCGTCGGATCGACGAAGCGCAGGTTGCGCCAACGCTCCTGGAGCAGGAACGGGGTCAGCCCGCTCGACCAGTCCAGGGCGACGACCACTGGCTGCGCCTGGCGCGCGTCGAACGCGTGCAGCTCACGCTGGACGGCCGCGAGGAACCCGCGGTCGCGACTGACCGTCCCGGCGCTCATCGCGATGTCGTAGTAGTCATACCTCATCGTCACCCGCGCCATCGCCGCGACGGGGACGAGCGCGACCGCCGCCGCCAGTGCCGCCGCCAGCGGGCGCGCCTGCTGCGGGCCCAGCC
>JBOGEA010000419.1:0-4604 GCA_050743205.1 Egibacteraceae bacterium
GGCACGCGCAGCACCGGCTGGGAGACGCTGTCTCCCCGGAGCTCGAAGACGGCCTGGCCGTCGCGGTCGAGCAGCCTCGGGTCGAAGACCACCACCATCCCGTCGGCCAGCGCCTGCCGGGCTTCCTCATCGAGCGGGCCGCCCGCGACCAGCGCCGCCAACCCGTCGTCGCCGGCCACGACCGGCGGGGTTACGGCGTTGAGGCCCCAGACGAAGCCGCCCGGGCTGTCCAAGTCCGGATGCTCGCGCAGCCACACGACACCCGTGTACAGCCCCTCCCAAGGATCGGCGGGGAGCTGCCCGTCCTGGGCGCGAGGCCGCAGCAGGACCCGCAGCTCATGCACCTGCCCGTCGGGCAGCAGCGCCGCGGCCCGCTGCGCTCCCTGGACCGCGGTCTGCTGATCTGAGGCGTCGAATGAACCCGCTCTGATGGCCAGCACATTCGGCGGCAGGGCGGGCACGTGCTGCAGCTGAGCCGCGCGGAATTCGCTGGCGATCGAGAACGCCGCCACGACCGAGACGCCGACGGCGACCGTGATCGCGCCGACGGCGGGCGCCGTCCGGTGCCGGTGGCGGGAGGCGTCGCGCGCGGCCAGCCGGACCGCCAACGGCAGACGGCTCGCGACGCGGGCGAACCAGCCGACCAGCGTCGGGGTCAGCACGACCAAGCCGATCAGGACCAGGACGGCCCCACCCCAGATGAGGAACCGCGGGACGATCGTGGGATCCCCCGGCGTCGTCGTAGAGAAGCCGGTGGATCGGGCCTGGGCGAGGTCCCGCGCGATCATGTCCGCGTGACTGGCCAGCATCCGGTCGGCGAGCAGGCCGCTCAGCACGCCGGTGGTGACGAGCCCTGCTTCGGTCAGCGTCCTGGCGCGCCGCGCTGCCCGGCTGGTCCGGAAGCGCCCGGCCAGCGCGTCGACGGGGGCCATGCGGGCGGCGGCTGCGGCGGGAACCAGCGCCGCGGCGAGCGCGAAGGTCAGCCCGCCCAGCACGGCGCCCGCGCTGACCCACGGGTCGAACACCCAGGGGCCGGTGTACGGCTCGTCGGTGAAGACGGCGTTCCACACCGGGCTGGTCACCACCAGCGCGAACCCGCCGGCCACGCCGAGCGCGGCGCCCAGCCCGCCCAGCCCGCCCAGCACCAGCGCTTGAGCGAGCACGATCCGCCGGACGTGCCGGGCGCTGCCGCCGTTGGCGGCGACCAGGCCCAGATCACGCACCTGCTGGCGGGCGCCGACCGCGAAGGCGGCCAAAGCGAACAGCCCCACCACCGGCAGCGGGACCAGAGCTGTCCACAGGCCGAACAGGACAGCGTCCCGGGCGATCCGCCCGCTGGAGCGTTGGCCCCGGTTCACGTACAGCTCGCGTGGCGTCAGCGCCACGCCCTGATCAGCCAGGGCGGGCCACAGCCGTTCGGCGGAGACGCCAGCCGGCAGGTCAACCAGGAACCCACCCACGAACGGCCCGTAACTGTCGAGGAGGCCGCGCGCGTGCGCGCTGGCGGCGGCTGCCGCCACAGCCGAGCCCGGCTCGGCGACCACCATCAGGCAGCCTGCGCAGGAGGGGGTGTACGCCAGCCCGGTGACCGTCATGGCGGGACCATAGACCGGGGCCAGCATGACGGTCGCGCCAGCGCGGAGATCCCCGGCGTCGTCGAGCAGGCCCAGCTCCGCAGCGACCGGGCGTGAGACCAGCACCTCGTCTGGTCCCGCCGGAGCGCGACCGTCGTCCAGGATCGCCTGGTGGCGATGCAGCGGCTCATCGACGTCGGCGATCACCAGATTCGCCCTGAAGGACGGGTCGCGCCTGTCGAGCGGAATGGGGCCGTACTCGATCGGCGCGGGCGCGATGCGTGACCCGGCCGGCAGCAGCGCGGCCAAGTCGACCTCGGCCGGGTCACGACGACCGGCGCCGGCATGATCGCTGGGGTAGTAGCCGCCAGGGCGGTAGTTGCTCAGCCTCGCGTACGGGGTGACGATCGTGATGGCGTCGGCGGACCCCATGATGTACTGCGTGAAGGACTCCTCGCTGGTCCTGTTCGCCGTGCTGCCATAGGTCGACAGGGCGACCGGCAGGCCGATGAGGAGCACGATCAGCAGCGAGCGGGCCGGGTCACGGCGGATGCCGCGCCAGGCGATCCGCAGCGCGGGAGCCCAGCCGGATCCCTGTCCGGCGCGGCTCACGGCTGGCTCCCGGTGCGCAGCGGCGCGACTGGCGCCGCCCGGCCGGTGTCGTCGGCGATCGCGCCGTCGCGCAGGAACACGACCCGGTCGGCCCAGGCGGCGTGGCGGGCCTCGTGGGTCACCAGCACCCCGCTGGCGCCAGCGTCGCAACGGGCGCGCAGCAGCCGCAGCACCGCCTCGCCGATCTGGCTGTCCACTGCACCGGTCGGCTCGTCGGCCAGGACCAGCCGGCGCGGCCCGACCAGCGCCCGGGCGATCGCGATGCGCTGCCGCTGACCGCCGGACAGCTCGTCGGGGAACCGGTCGGCCACCTCGTCCAACCCGACATCGGCGAGGGCGGCCAACGCCTCGCGCCGCGCCTCGCGGACGCGCGCCCCGTCCAACTCGCGCGGCAGCGCCACGTTCTCAGCCGCGGTCAGCGCCGGGAGCAGGTTGAAGTCCTGCCACGCTGCGATGGCGCAGCGTCGGCTACGTCTTTCAGCCCTCCGCGCGACAGCCCGCCCAGATCGGTGCCCTCGACCAGCACCGAGCCTGACGTCGGGGTGTCCAGCCCGCCGGCCAGGTTGAGCAGCGTCGACTTGCCGGACCCGGACGGGCCCATCACCGCCACCAGCTCGCCCGCCACCACGTCGAGGCTGACCCCGCGCAGCGCTTGCACGGCGGCCACGCCGCGGCCGTGGGTGAGCGACACCTCACGCATCTCCAACACGTACCCGCTCATGTGAGATCCACCGCCATCCCGCTCATCGGTTCTCCTCCGTGCTCCCGTCGGTCACAGGTGTGACCGGCCCATTGACCCGCAGCTCGCAGTGGTCCAGCCAGCGCACCTCGGCCTCGGCCTGGAACGCCATCGACTCCAGCACGACCGCGGCGTCGTCCGCGCCCGCCTTGGCCCGCGTCAACCGCTGCAACGAGCGCAGCGTGGCGGTGCGCTGGGTCTGCACCACCCGGCGTGCGTCGACGCCCGGAGTGCGCATGGCCATGGCCAGCTTGATCGCCAGCTCGTCTCGGGGCGGCGGTTGACGGGCCACCGGCGTGGCGAACCACGCCGCCACCTCGACGCGGCCGGCCTCGGTGATCCGGTAGGTCACCCGGCCCTCACCGTCCGGCTCGCCGTCGGGCTCCACCAGACCGTCGCGCTCGAGCCGGGCCAGGGTCGTATAGACCTGCCCAACGTTGAGCGGCCACGTCCCGCCGGTCGCCGCCTCGAACTCCACGCGCAGCTGGTAGCCGTACATCGGCCCCCGCTCGAGCAGGGCCAGCAGGCTGTGACGGATCGACATACCTACAGCGTATGCATACCCGGTAGGCGTTCGTAAATACCCAGTATGCAGTGCGTGTATCAGCGAGAGCGGCAGCGCGCTCATCTGTGGGCGGGGCTGGACAGCGAAGAAGGGCATGACCGTGGCGCGTTCGATCCGACTCGGGCTGGTCGGCACTGTGGTGACCAGCCTCGTGCTGCTGACGGCATGCGCTGGGCGTGCCGCCGAGCAGGCCACCCCCCGCCCCGTCGCCCAGCGACGAGGACCTCGTCGCCCGCATTGACGCCCTCGCCGAGGCGGCCTTCCGCGAGGGCTCCCTGGCCGGGGTCTCCGCCGCGGTGGCCCGCGGGGAGAGGATGGTGGTGCCAAGGGGCCACCGCGTCACCGTCCGCCACCTGCTGACCCACACCTCAGGAATCAAGAACTACACGGACCTTCCGGCGTTCTTGGAACTGGCTGCCGTTGACACCCCACCCGAGGACATCGTGCGGCTGTTCGCGGACGAGCCCTTCGGCTTCGTTCCGGGTGAGCGCTGGGAGTACAGCAACTCCAACTACTTCCTGCTCGGCCTGATCATCGAACAGGTGACCGGCGAGTCGTACGCGAGTCACGTGGCCGAGCGCATAGTGAGACCGCTGGGCCTGCGACACACCTCGTACTGCCCGAACGAGCCGGCCGGAGAGGATCAGGCGCAGGGCTACACGCTGAGCGGTGGCAAGCTCGTGGACGACCAGCCGATCAATATGCAGCATCCCTACCCGGCTGGAGCGCTGTGCTCAACCGTCGAGGACCTGGTGCGCTGGACACCAGACCTCCTGACCCAGAGGGATGAATGTCCTGGTAGAGGGGGTGCGGCCCTCCGCCTTCTGTCAGTTTTGTGCGTTATTTCCTGCCGAGGCCGCGCATGGTTCGCCGAACCTGGCCTCAGGCGGCTCGGCGATGCGGTTGGCCGCGGTTTTCCTTCGGATGTGGAGGAAACCTGTTGCCGAGCGCAGAGGCCGCGTTCTTGAGCTGCGGCAATCCTGGCGTATCCGGAGGAAAGTTGTAGGTCGGTCAGCTTGTGGCCACCGCCGAAGTCGGCAACGGCGTTGCGGGTCGCGGGTGGTGCTGGGCGTGAGAGGAACCCATCTGGCGACCGGGCGACGCCGCACCGATT
>JBOGEA010000420.1:0-4598 GCA_050743205.1 Egibacteraceae bacterium
CGGCGCGTGGCGACTGCCAGCCCCAACGCCCCGAGCGCGGCGTGGACACCGAGCACCCGCAGCCAGACGAGCGCCCTCCCCGGGCGCTGCTCGGCGCCACCCGGGCCGACAACGACGGTATCGAAGGCGACACCGCCGCCCGCCAGCGGCAGCGGGCCGATCTGCACCGCATCGACGCTGGGCAGCACTCCCGCGAACAGCCGCAGAGGGGAGGGCAGGCCGAACACCGACGCGTCCGCCCGCACCGCGTCCGCCAGGCCGAACAGGGGATTCGCGTAGAGGACGAAGGGGGTGCGAGGCGCCGCGGTCACCTGCGTCGACTGCGCCGCGATCCCCACCAGCGCGGCGAACCCAGTGCCGGCCACCAGCGTGAACACCAGGGCGTAGGTCAGCACGACCGCGGCGACGGTGCGCCGGACGAGCGACGAGATCCCCAGCCCCATCGCGGCCACGCAGACCACGACTCCCAAGATCATGCCGATCCCGCGCAGCAGATCGCCGAGCGCGATCCCGCCGAGGAAGAACGCGATAGCCCCGAGCGGCAGGGCCGCGAACAGGAGCAGCGCGAGCCATGCGACCGAGGCGCCCAGCTTCCCCACGACGATCTGCCACGGGCGAAGCAGCGTGACCTGGAGCAGCGGCAGGGTGCCCCGCTCACGCTCGCCCACCAGCTGCGCCGCCGCGTAGCCGGGCGCCACGAACAGGACGAGGAGCAGGACGAAGAACAGCATCCCCTCCAGCAGGAAGCGGCCGAGCATCGGACCGGCCGCGCCGCTGTCGATGAAGCCAAAGCCGAACTGCGGCGCCAGCGTGGCTCTGCCCAGCCAGTACAGCCCGTAGAGCAGCAGCCCGAGCACCACGAGAAACACCGTGAGCGTGATGATCGCCCGACGTCCCCGCCACCGCTCGACCAACTCCCGCCGCATCACCGGGTTAACACTCACGGCGCGGTCCCCCCGTGCTTGAGAAACGCAGCGCGAAGCTTCTCAGAACGTGTTCGAGGCCCGCGGCCTTAACGTGCAGACGAGGCGCAGCAAAGACGCAGTTTTCCTCCGGATACGGAGGAAAGCTGCGCCTCAAGCCCGACAGCACGCGCCTGACCTGCAGTTTTCCTCCGTATTCGGAGGAAAACTGCGGAACGTGTTCGAGAACCGCAGCCTTGACGCTCAGCTTTTTAAGAAACCCGCGACGGTAGAGACCAAAGGGGTCGCGCCGCGTCGGGTGCAGCGACCTAAAAGGCTCTTCGTGAGCGGAACCCGACGCGGCGCGACCCCGACCCTGCACCACGCTCGTGGCATCGCGACCCCCCACGCCCCCCACCGCAACCGGCCCGGGCGCCCTCGCCTCATCGGTCACCTTCAGGAACAGGCGCTCCAGGCTGCCCTGCTGCTCCCGGTAGTCCGCGATGCGGACGCCGGCGGCCACGAGCGCGGCGAGCAGGTCGGCGGCGGCCTCCTCGGCGCTTCGCTGCCCATCAGCCAGCTCGGCGCGGAGCAGCCCATCCTCGGCGCGCACGGCCTGGGCGCCGGCCTCGGCGGCGACCCGAGCCGCGCGCATGAGCGCCTCCTCGCCGCCGAGCACCCTGGCCACGACCGCGACGGACGCGCGCGCGACGTGGCGGATCTCGTCGGGCGTGCCCTGCGCGAGCATTCGCCCGGCCTCGATGATCCCGACGCGGTCGCACAGCTCTCCCAGCTCGGAGAGGATGTGGGAGCTGATGAGGATCGTCTTGCCCTGGCGGGCCAGCTCCAGCAGGATCTCGCGCAGGTCGATCCGCGCGCGGGGGTCCAGGCCGCTGGCGGGCTCGTCCAGGATCAGCAGCGCCGGATCGTGGACGAGCGTCCGGGCCAGCCCGAGACGCTGCTGCATGCCGCGTGAGAGCTGGGCGACGTCTGCGTCACGCTTGTGGCCAAGCTCGACCAGCTCGAGCAGATCACCGGTCCGCCGCTGGCGCTGGGCGGGCCCCAGACCGTACGCCGCCGCGAAGAAGTCGAGGTACTCGGCGCAGGTCAGCCCGTCGTACAGGCCGAAGACGTCAGGCATCCAGCCCACGGCGCGCCGGACGTCGCGCGGATGCGTGACGGGATCCGCGCCGCACACCGTGATCGTGCCCTCGCTGGGGACCAGCAGCGTCGCGAGGCAGCGCATCGTCGTGGTCTTGCCCGCCCCGTTCGGCCCGATCAGCCCGAACACCGCGCCCCGCGGGACGTCGAGGTCCAGATGGTCGACCGCGACGAACCTGCCGTATCGCTGGACCAACCCGCGCACCCGGACCGCGCTCTGCTCGCTGGCGCTCATGTCAGACCCACCGCCGTTCGGCTCATGTCAGACCCACCGGCACGCCCGACACCGTGCGGGCGGAGAAGTCGAACGGGATGAGGTCCCCGGACGCCCGGACATAGAGCGTGCCGAGGGGATCGAGCAGCGCGCCGGGCTGGGCCTGCCCGCCCGGCGGCAGCGCATCGCGCAGCGGCAGCCACTGCCGCGCGTCGCGGTTCCATACGGTCAGCTCGATCCGCGGTTGGCCCGCAGCCTCAGGCGGCAGCTCACCCCCGAACTGCGGGCTGCGCGACGCGCGCTCCAAATCCCCGTACAGCGTGGAGAGGTCGCCGCCTGGCGGGAAACGGAACCGCAGGTAGGCGTCGCGTGCACCTTCAACCGAGAGCGGACCGGGCCGGTACGCCTCGGCGTCCACCAGGGCGCTCCGATCGACCGCGAGCGGCGTCACCCTGCCATCCTCAGGCAGGCGTGGGTGGGCTCCGACGATGATGAGGTGGCCCACATCGCGCGGCGGCCCGCCATCGACCTGGATCCCACCGGGAGGGCTGGCGCCGCCCTGGCCGATCGCCCACACCATGCCGGGGCTGCCGTCGATCAGGTGGGTGCGCAGCAGGGCCTCCAGCGAGCCGGGCGGTTCGATGGCGCCGGTGGGCCCGGGCTCAAGGGTGTCGAACACCGGCTGGTACGGGTCACGTGGGAGGATCCGGTCCCTGCCGACCGTAGCCGTCCTCGACTCGCCAGGCGCAAGCGCTCCCAGCCGCGTCCGCGCCGTCGCGGCGCGCACGAGCACCTGCTCGACAGGCTGGGTCGAGGTGTTGCGCACCGTCACCTCGATCCCTCCGGGGCGGGCGACCGCGTCCAGCCGCAGCGGCGCCTGGGCGCCCGCCGGCCGCGAGGCGATCGCGCCGCCGAGCTGCAGGGCGGCCAGGTCCATCTCGATGACCTGGCCGTTCTCCCCGGCCGCAAGGGTCGCGGTGCGCCCTGGGTCCACCATCGGCTGGACGCTCCACCCGTCCCCCGGCAGCGAGACCCGGTGGGAGCCCTCGGTCGACCCCCGCACGCCGACCGCGACGACATCGCTGCCGACGCCGTCGACCCACCAGGTGAGGCTCGCGCCGACGGACAGCAGCGGGCTGGCTCCGGTCGCCCCCACGAACGCGCCCGCGGTGAAGATCACGGTGACCAGCGGGACGGTCGCCCAGGCCAGCTCGCGGCGGCGGAACCGGGCCAGCACCAGGCCGTTCACCGGCCCGACGACCAACACGTAGAGCGCGATGAATCCGGCCAGCCACGGCACGACGGGCGCGGTCGAGTCGCCGTCGGAGAACAGCTGGCCGAACTGCCACGGCGTGCGCTCGACCGCCCACTCCGCCCTGCTCGCGTTGACCCTTGGAGCGGGACCGAGCAGCGTCGACCAGAGCGCCGCCGACCGGCCAGACCCGTCGCTGCCCGGCGCGACCGTGACGACAGACAGGCGCCCGCGCCCCGCCGGCATCGCGGCGCCGACGGGCAGCCCACCGTCCTCGATGACCCACGCCGAGCCAGCCACGACCTGCACAACACCCGGCGCCGACGCGCTGACCCCGACCACCGGCGACCACGGCAGCCCCAGCGCGGCCAGGTCGACCGGGCCGGGCTGGTCGGCCACGACAACGAGGTCCGTGCCCAACGCCACCGCGCTCGCCAGGTGGCGCCGCGCGCGCTCGGGGAGCGTCCCCAGCGTGTCCAGGTCGGCGACGAGCCCGCCGAGCGGCGCGAGCGCGGATCCGGACAGCTCGAGCCATGCCGGATCGACCGGCACCCACGCGCCGCTCTGACCCAGCGGCTCCACCCGCAGCGGCGGCAGCCCGTCCGGCAGCTCACCGAGCACACCCGCCAGGTACCCGCCGTCGGCTCGGGCGGCGCGGACCCGCAGGGCGAGCGGCGGGCGTCCGGGCTCCTCGACGACGACACGGACCGGACCGGTCGGGACCAAGAAACGGTAGAGCTTGACCGACCCCGCCCCGACCTCGACGCGCCGGACCTCGCGGACGGCCCCGGAGTCGCCCCGGAAGAACTGCGACTCCACCGCCAGCGTGCCGGCCACCGGACGGCGTGGCTCCAGCCGTACCTCGACCGGCGTCCAAGCGGCCTGCGACGGACGCCCGGCGTACCCCGCCGTCACCACCAGCCCCAACTCCCGCGCGACCGCCTCGGGCTCGGGCTCGGGCCCCACCGCCGCAGCCACCGGCGCGACAGCCACCGGCGCGACAGCCACCGGCGCGACAGCCACCGGCGCGACAGCCACCGGCGCGACAGCCACCGGCACGGCAGCCACC
>JBOGEA010000421.1:0-4597 GCA_050743205.1 Egibacteraceae bacterium
GGACAGGGACGGCAAGACCCGGTGACGACTCGGGCTGGTGCGCGGGCGGACCGGATGAGACTGAGACGGCCGACAGGCGGGGTGGGACAGGGACGGCAAGACCCGGTGACAACTCGGACTGGTGCGCGGGGGGACGGGGTGGGATTGGGGCGGAGGGTGGAGGAGGTGGGACTGTGACGAAGGCCGGGCTTGGGGCGGGGATGGGACGGGGCGTGGCGGCGAGCGCAGCGCCCAAGGCGATCGCGTTCTTGGGATCGGCGTCGACCACGACGGGGCGGCCGACCGCCTCGGAGACCATCTGGGACACCAGCGGGATCCGCGAGGATCCGCCGACGAGCAGCACAGCGCTCAGGTCTGCGCGGTCCAGCTTGGCCGATCGCATCGCGCGGTACAGGGCCGCGGTCGTCTCGCCGAGCGCGGGGCGGATCATCGCCTCAAGCTCGGCCCGGACCAGGCGCACCTGGGTGCGCAGGTTGGGGAGCAGGACCGGGATCGACACGTCGGTGTCGGTGGACAGCGCCTCCTTCGCGTCGGTGCACTCCTGCCGCAGCCGCGCGACCGCCGCCAGCGCGACCGGGTCGGCGGGGTCCAGCTTGTCCAGCGCGCCGTTGCATGCCCGAGCCACGTGGGCGAACACGATCTCGTCGAAGTCGACGCCGCCGAGCCGGTCGATGCCCTCGGGGGTGCCGAGCAGCCCGAAACCGCCGCTGCCGGCCTTGCGGACCACGGCCGCGTCGAACGTCCCGCCGCCCAGGTCGTAGACGGCGATCGTGGCGCCGGCCTCGACACGCTCGGTTCGGGCGTAGGAGATCGCCGCGGCCTCCGGCTCGGTCAGCATCGTGACGGGGCCGAGTTCGGCCAGCCGCGCCGCTTGCGCGAGCACATCCTGCTTGTACGGACCCCAGCTGGCCGGGTGGGTGAGCGCGATGTGCGCGGGTGCGGCGCCCTCACGTTGGGTGACGACATCGACGACCCAGCGCAGCAGCCGGCCGACCAGCGCCTCCGCGCGGTAGGCGACGCCGCCGACGACCAGCGGGGTCGGGTCGCCGATGCGCCGTTTGAACTCCCGGACGACCCGGTCGGCCTCTGCGACCGCCCGGCGGTTCGCGGCCTCACCGATCATGACCTCGCCGTCTGCCCGTATGTAGAGCACCGACGGCACGCAGGCCGCCCGCGTCCCCAGCGTGACGATCTCCGCCCGCCCATCACGGCAGACAGCGGCTGCCGTGTAGGTCGTGCCCACGTCGATGCCTAGTTGGTACGACATTGAACCCGTCTCCCCTGACTGGGCCTGGAATTAATTGGCCCCCTGAAGGAAGACGCGGCAGATTCCCGAACCGATGCGACGGATCCGCTTATTGCCGAGATGGACCGCCATTGGCCACTGTCCTCTCGGACAGGGCCAAGGGGACCCTCAGGATGAACCCCCCTGATCCCCTAACAGAGGGAACGGCGAATCCCCTATAAGCCGGCCGCAGGATGGGGAGGCATCCCCGATGCGGGGGCGGGGGCGGGGGCCGTACTGTGCTGATCGCGGGCTGGGCACGGGCCCAGACACACCCACACAGCCAAGGGAGGCCACACCATGATCACTGTCACCACACTGCTTGACTTCATTCGCAGGCTGCTCAGCGACCCGCAGGAGCGCGCTGAGTTCGACAAAGACCCGGAGGGGTACCTGCGCGAGCACCAGTTCGAGGATCTGGACGGCTGGGACGTCTGCGACGCGATAGGGCTGGTCTCCGACACCCTGCCCACCCGCGTCGCCCAGCAGGTGAGCAGCGACTACCGCACCGGGGGGAACCGGGTCGAGGTCCACCAGTCCAGCCAAGCCCCGCCGCCGCCACACACGCTGCCGCATGAGACCGACCTGGACGCGGCTATCCGTCAGATCTCCTACATCACCAACAACTATTCGTACACCGAAATCGACGACCGGGACACCATTCTCGACAATTCGGTGAACACGAGCATCTACGCCGAGGGCGACGTCGATTTCGACCAGGACATCCACAACGAGAACACCATCGCCTCGGGCGACGGCGCGGTGGCGGCGGGCGACGACATCACCGGGCCTGTCCAAACCGGCGACCACAGCCTTCTGGCTGACGACTCCACTATTGCCGGGCACGGCGGGGTGGCCGTGGACGGCGATGTCGACGACTCGCAGCTGATCACGGGCGGCAACGATGGCCTGGCCGCGAACGACTCCGTCCTCAGCGACACGGTCGTCGGCGAGGACAACCAGGTCGCGCAGGACAGCGAGACGATCGCGTTCGGCAGCGGCGACGCGACGGCGGTCGAGATCGACGGCGACGTGAACGTCGGCGCGGGCGGCGCGTTCGCCGGCGGGGGCGACGCCGAGGGCAGCTTCTACCAGGACAACAGCACCGACAACAGCACCGACGACTCGTTCAACACCGACGACTCGTTCAACACAGATGATTCGTTCAACAACGACGACTCGCTGAACACAGACGACTCGTTCAACAACGACGACTCGTTCAACAACGACGATTCGCTCAACAGTGATGACTCGTTCAACAACGATGACTCATTGAACACCGACGACTCGTTCAACACCGAGCTGGTCCAGTAGCCTTCAGGTGACGCGACCGGCTTCGCGAGCCTCGCGCTCGCGAAGCCGGTTCTGGCATATATCGGGGAGGCGACCGATGGGGCAGAGGGATACGAGGTCGGACTCCCCGCTGGAGGTGCTCGACCTCGCGCTGGGGGCCGCCCGGGCCTATGGGCGGGAAGATCTGCAGGCGCGGCTGCGGGAGACCCGGCGGCGGCTGGTGGATCCCGTGGTGCGGGTGCTGGTGGCGGGCGAGTTCAAACAGGGGAAGAGCCTGCTGGTCAACGCGCTGGTCAACGCGCAGATCTGCCCGGTCGACGACGACATCGCGACGGCCGTGGCGACCGCAGTCCATTACGCGGACACGCCGAGCGCGAGGCTGGTGCGGGAGGGCGATGATGAGGCCGAGGGACCGGTCACGATCTCGGTCCCGATCGAGCGGCTGGCCGACTACGTCTGCGAGGCCGCCAACCCAGGGAACCGGCAGCGGCTGCGGTACGCGGAGGTCGGCCTGCCCCGGAGGCTGCTGGAGCGGGGGCTCGTGCTGGTCGACACGCCGGGGGTCGGGGGGCTCGGGTCGGCGCACGGCGCCAGCACGATGGCGGCGCTGCCCTCGGCCGACGCGGTCGTGCTCGTCTCAGACGCCTCGCAGGAGTACACGGCGTCCGAGCTGGAGCTGCTCCGCCAGGCGATGCGGGTGTGCCCGAACATCCTGTGCGTGCTGACGAAGATCGACTTCTACCCGCAGTGGCGGCGGATCGCGGACCGCAACCGCCAGCATCTCAGCGCGGCCGGCATCGACGCCGAGCTGCTGCCCGTGTCGTCGACGCTGAGGCTGCACGCCGCTGAGACGAACGACCGGGAACTCAACACCGAGTCCGGGTTCCCGCCGCTGATCGAGTTTCTCTCAACACGAGTGGTGGCCGAGGCCGCGCTGCTGGCCAGGCGGGCCACGGGCCATGACGTGCTCGCGGTCAGCGGCCAGCTGGCGGCGGCGTTCCGGTCTGAGCTGGCGGCCCAGCAGGACCCGGAGCACGCCGGCGAGCTGATCGCCACGCTCCAGGCCGCGAAGGAGCGGGCCGGCGAGCTGCGCACGCGCTCGGCGCGCTGGCAGCAGACGCTGGGGGACGGGGTGACCGACCTGATCGCCGACATCGACTACGACCTGCGCGACCGGCTCCGGCAGATCGGGCGGCAGGCGGACGAGGCGATCGACGAGGCTGATCCGGCGTCTAGCTGGGACCAGCTCGAGGCCTGGCTGTCCCAGCAGGTCAGCGCGGCGGCCTCCGCGAACTGGGTCTGGGCCGCGCAGCGCGCGCGGTGGCTGGCCAGCCGCGTCGCAGAGCACTTCGAAGAGGGCGGGAGCCAGGCGCTGCCCGCGCTGGACACAGGCGGCGCCACCGGCGCGCTCGGGCTGGTCAGCGGCGCGCAGCGGCCCGAGATGGAGGCATTCGGCGTCACCCAGAAGGCGCTCGTCGCGCTGCGCGGCTCTTATGGCGGCGTCTTGATGTTCGGCATGCTCGGCCATCTGCTGGTCGGCTCGCTGGCGATCATGAACCCGTTCTCGCTGGGCATGGGGGTCGTGCTGGGCGCCAAGACGATCAGGGACGAGCGCAAGCGGCAGCTCGCGGTCCGCCAGTCGCAGGCGAAGAGCGCGGTCCGCCGATACCTGGATGACGTGGGCTTCCAGATCGGCAAGGACTCGCGGGACATGCTGCGCGGGATCCAGCGGACCCTGCGCGACCACTTCACCGCGCAGGCCGAGGAGCTGCACCGCAGCGTCGGCGACGCGCTGGCCGCCGCCCAGCGCGCCGTGGCCGCCGACCAGGCCGAGCGGGAGCAGCGGATCCGCGACCTCAAAGCCGAGCTCGGGCGGCTGGGCGCGCTGGACCAGCGCGCCCAGGCGCTGGCCGCAGAGCCGGCGCGCACATGACCGGCGCATCGCCCAGCGTCATCGGCGCCGTCCGGTCGGTCCTGCGCCACGCGGTTGAGGCGTATCAGGACACGAGGTTGGCCGCA
>JBOGEA010000422.1:0-4596 GCA_050743205.1 Egibacteraceae bacterium
CCCGCGAAAGCCGCAGGTCGCCCGTACACGTCATCCGCCGCCCTCACCGGCCCCGATTTTGGCCTTCTACCAGCGGTTTCCCGCTCCCGACCCCTCCAAGGACCGATTAGTTGTACAGGAGGGCCAAGAATGTGTCGTGGAAGAACCCTATGTGCCGGTCATCCAGGTCCAACACGCCCTCGGACACCATGGCGTCGACCTGCGCCCGGTAGTCGTCCCGCAGCGGGATGTAAGGGACGGAGAGCGCCTGGCGGCGGTTCATCTCCTCCACAAGGCGGTCCACGACGGTCGTCCACTGGTCCGCGCCTCCGCGCCGCTGCTCGCATGCCAGCTGCTTGGCGTCCCAGTAGCAGCCATACAGATCCTGCAGTGACCTGCTCTTCGACGGGTCCGCAGAACCGCCCCGCCGCAGCTCGAGATAAAGCGACAGATGCAGCGGTACCCGCAGCAGCTTCAGGAGGCGGGCGTCGAGCTGGGAATCCGCCGCTCCGGCTGTTGCGAGGGTTGTCCGCACCTCGTCGTCGGAGAGTTTCGCGACATCGACCGTGGTCGTGTCTTCATCAGCCGTCAGCTGGCGCAGGCGGGAGTCGTTCTCGAGGTCGAAGCGCCGGCAGGCAATGAGGACGAGGACGTGAAGTCCAGAATGGAGGGCCGCGTCGTGCGTCAGGTCTTCAAACACGTCAAATCGGTCGACATTGCGGCCAGAGATCTCGCTGACGGCGTCGAGCTGGTCGATCACCAGCAGCGCGGGCTCGCCGTGGCTGACACCGGCGAGCACGGTGATCGGCGACGCCGGCAGGTCCATCGCCCGTCCCAGCGCCTCAGGGGAATCGCTGTTTGGAATGCGGTCGGCGCGCAGCGGCAGGACGCTCCACCCGCGCGCCCGGACGTCAGTGATCACCTGAGCCAGCACAAGGCTCTTGCCCATGCCGGCACCACCTGTGACGACCACGTACCGGTCACCGCCATTGATGGCGCGAAGGATCTGAGCAGCCTCACGGCGCGCGATCTGGATATCGGCGGGAAGGCGGCGCCGCAACCGTTTGACGAACCGATCAGCATCCTTATTCAGTCGCGCTTTCAGCGCAGGGTTACCGGCGAGGTCGCGCGGCGGATGTCCCTCTCGCTCAAGGTGATGCCAGATCGCGCGAGCGGTCAGCTCCAGATGGATCGACTTGTCGGCGAGTTCGGCGAGCACACGGCGCGCGTCATCGGGATCGCCGCGAACCAGTACCTGGAGCCGGGCAGTCACCAGCTCTTCAAGGAGCGCTCGCTGATCGTCTCGATCGAGATGAACTGGAGCAGCCGGTAGACGGCATAGTCGTCTCCCTCGGCCCACTCACGCTTGCAGTACCCGAACTCTTGGTCCCTGCCTCCCTTCAGGCCCTCGGCTAAGAATTCCTCGAAGGACAGCCGAGAGCGATCAGCGAGTTCGCGCAGCCGCTCGGCGGCGACCTGCGAGACGAAGACGCAGCGCTCACCGGCTCGCAGCCTCGGCCCGAAATGGCGAAGGACCCCCTCCTTCGCCAGCGCCGCGACCGTCCAGGAATCGGAGGGGAGCTGCCGCTTGACCTGGTGCCATTCGACCCCCTCCGGAGTGTCGAGCCGAAACTCGAATCCTTCCCCGGCAGCGCCGGGGGGCTCGATACGGATGCGCTCAGCCGTCCCTTCCAGAATCCGCAGCATCTGGAGCACCGTCCAACTGCGCTCGTACCGTATACCGACCTTGCCGGCAGGGCCTCCTGGCAATGGCATCGCGAAACTCCCGGGTCACGACCAGCAGCCTACTCGCCCGATCTGCGGGCCTTGCCGGCGCGAGGCTCACCACTGCTGGCGCTGCGCGAGGCGGGACACCGACGCTTGGCCCATGTTCTTCCCCATTCGGAGGCGGTACCGGCGCCACGGGATGCTGCGCGATCTCCTCGTGGATCTCGTAGGCGCACAGGTTGGTGCAAGAGATGCCCAGGGCGTCTATCGGGGCGTCGGCGGCTTCGACGACTGTCTCGGGTGGCACGGCGCCGATCGTGAAGTTGTCGGCCATGTCCATGCTCGACTGGGGCCGATGCGGAAGCAGCGCCGGTTCTCCGAACGGCTCTTGGAAGCCATGCGTCGTTACACCGACAGCGCACTCACGTCGGCACAGATCATCACCGAACTCGTCGAAATGTCCCGCGATGTGTACGCCGACAGGGACCGAGCACGCGAGCTCGGCCTCACTGAGGACGAGTTGGCGTTCTACGATGCCGTAGCGACGAACGAGTCCGCGGTCCGCAAGCTTGGCAGCAACGTCCTGGCGGTGATCGCCCGTGATCTCGTTCGCGCTATCCGCGCCGACGTCACCGTGGACTGGACGATCCGCGAGCAGGTCCAGGCTCTGCTGCGCACCAAGGTCAAGCGATTGCTCGCGGTCCACGGATATCCACCCGATGGCGAGGAGCAGGCCGTGGACCTCGTGCTGCAACAGACGAAGACCTTCGCCGAACAATGGGCCGCGTGACACGCGCCGGATCGCGTCGAGATTCGGATAGAACGTGGCTCAGCGGTCGGGGCCAACGCTGTCTCTGGTGGTCACCGGCGTGGCGCTAGGCGTGGCCACACGAACCCGGAGCGGCCGGCCGGTGCCGCCCAGCAGCAGCGCGATGACCGGCGGGGTCCACCAGGGAACAGCATCGAGCCTCTCGCGCCCAAAGTGCCTGGTAACGCATGAACGGCCCTCCCCTGGGGGCGGGGAGGACCCGCCATGACGGGGGACACTCAGAGCACCGCGCAGTTCCCTCGGGCCCTGATGTGCACGGAGATCACGAGCCGGACGAACTGTTTGTTGATGACGACTCCGTGTGCCAGGTCCTGGTCAGGGGTGCCAGCCGGATAAGCGGTGATTGTGGGTTGGGCGGTGCGGTCGCGGTCCCAGGCGCGGACCTGCTGGCTGAGGCGCTCGGCGAGCCGGGCTCCGGCGGGGCCGTGGCCGATGGCTCCGAGTTCCCAGCGCCGTTCGGTGGCTTCGGGGTCGGGGCCGCGCAGGGTGAGGTAGGCCAGCGAGTCACCTTCGACCAGGGCGGGGCTGCGGTAGGTGAAGGCGGGGTTGCAAAGGCCGGCTGCGACGGCGGCGTCGGCGGCGGCGAAGCGGCAGGTTCCCGGCTCGGCGCCGGTCAGCCGGGGCCAGATGAGGTCGGTGGATTCGTTGGCCACCACCGACGCGCCCGACCACACAGTGATCTTGGGCTCGTCAAGAACACCCTGTAGGACATCCAGGTCGATGGGCTGGTCACGGTCGAAGTACAGGGCGACGTTGTCGGCGATCTCACCGCTTCGTTCTCCGTCTTGGCCGTCGCCGATCATCGGGATGAACCCGCAGAGCTGGCTGTCGACGGCGCGCAGGACGCGGTCTTCGTGGACGAAGGCCACGCTGCGGGCCTGGCCTCGCCAGTGCAGCGGCACGACGAGCCGGCCGCCGGGGGCGAGTTGGTCCATCCAGGCGGGTGGCAGGTCCCACGGTCCGACGGTGACGATGATGCGGTCGAAGGGAGCCTGGTCGGGGGCACCGAGGGCGCCGTCGCCGGTGAGTACGAGCACGCGGCCGTACCCGGTGGCCTCCAGGGCGTGTTGGGCTTGCTTGGTCACGTCCGGGTGGATGTCGATGGTGGTCACCTGGCCGGTGTCGCCGACGAGTTCGGCAAGCAGCGCGGCGTTGTAGCCGGTGCCGGCACCGATTTCCAGCACCCGGTCACCTTCGCGTGCGTCGAGTTGGCCGAGCATCATCGCCACCACGGTGGGCACGGAGGCGCAGCTGGCGGGCCTACCGCCGGGGCCGCCGGGCTTGGTGGTGATGGACTTGTTGGCGTAGGCGTCCTCGATGCTGGCGTCGGGCACGAACAGGTGGCGGGGCACCGTCCGCAGCGCCCGCTCGACGCTGGCCGAGTGCATGTGGCCGGCGGCGTCGATGTGGTCGACCATCCTGTTGCGCAGGTCTTCGGGCTGGGTACAGGTCGTGGCAGTCATCCATTTCCTTCCATGTGCAGTATCTCAAGAGCCGGCGGGGTCGGCGGAGCGAGCAGTAGGCAGGCGTCCCACCGGGCGGTGAACAGCGTGTCGCCGGTGATGTGGCGGGTCAGCGCGATGCCCACCGCGCCTTCCAGCAGTCCGTCACCGGTCGGCAGCTCCTGGCTCTGGAGTTGCTGCTCGAACCGGGTGTGCAGACCGGGGAGGAGGGCGGCCAGAGCGCTTTCGGGGCCGGCGTCGACCGCCGCTCGCCGGGTGGTCTGGACGAGCCCGGCCCAGCCGTGGCAGATGCTGGCCTCACCGAGTTGGACCAGCTATTTGTCGTCGGTGATGCATCCGGCCAACGCGTTCTCGGCCTGGCGCTGCCGCTGCCGGTCGCCGAGGGCGAGCGCGGCCAGTTGCTGGGCGCGGGTCAGTCCGGGGGTGCCGTAGCACCAGCTAGGTCGTTGTGGGCCGGGCTGCTGAACAGAGTGAGTTGTCCATTCAACAAGCTTCCGGCAGAGCGGGTGTGCGCTCACGGGAGCATACGCCTGAGCACGCATATCGCACCGGAGCGCGCCCGTGCCACACGGGCGCACGGTGGGGGGCGGCTCCCCC
>JBOGEA010000423.1:0-4566 GCA_050743205.1 Egibacteraceae bacterium
GCGGAATACCGCCGCGATCCAGCACAAACCTCCCGCGACGTGACCGCGACGCGTGCAACCCGATCCGGGAAACTTGACTCATGCGCCGTCGTCGGCCAACAGGCCGTGGAACAGCAGCCCATCCTGCATCGGCGACAACGGCAGCACCTCGACCAAACTGACCCGGGATGGCGGGCCGCGCCCCCGCGCAATGCGTTGACGGGAGTCCCAGGATTGAGCGTCATACCGCTGGCCGACATCGCCCTCTCGCGGGTGGTCCACAGGGAGGCGAGCCCGAGCAGGCGTGCCAGCATCTGCGCAAGCGCTCGATCTCGCCCTCGATTCCGGCTACACGATGGGTGTGGCGCGCATCCTCGGGGTGCGCGCGCGCTTCCCCGAACTCTGGAACGCGCTGGGCTGCGTGGGCGACCTCGACGAGCGGCTCCGCGCGGTCGCCTGACCCGCCGGAAGCCTGTCCCCGACGCGAAGACGCCCTCAGGCCGTCCCTCATCCGTGTGATCACGTAACGCTTGCTCATCCCGCCCTATACTCCGCCTGCCCGGCCGCTGGCCAGCCCACTACCACGCACTGAGAGGAACCCCGCTGTGATCAGCGCGTGTTCGGGGGCAGCCGCCTGGCGTCTGCGACATCGCTCGGTAAAGAATGTGGACATGTTCGACTATCGAGCCCATCCACGGGTCAGTGGTATGAGCGGAACGCAGGATAGAGCGTTCGCGAGGGTTCCCGGCGCTCTGCGCGCTGCCGCCCCTGACCGCTCACAGGATGCACGCGTGCTCGGTCTACCGGCCCGAGCACGCGCCGTGGCTGGGCGACAACATCTCGGTCGTCTCGCCCCACCCCCTCTGATGCTGCTCGCCCTGCCAGTCCGACTCTACGGGCTGTTCGGCACCCGCGGAGGTCGAGCGGGTAGGAAGAGGCGCAGTCCGGCCGCGGCTGCACACCGCCGCGATGCGCGTCCGCGGAGGTCGAGCGGGCATGGGAGGTCGACCGCGTATGAGGGGCAGGCCGCGGCTGTACACGTCGTATGAGCGGGACATGGCGCTGCTCAACACGCCCGGCAAACGCGCCGGCGTGGTGGGGATCGTGGGGCTGGCCGCGGCGCTGCCGTTCGTGCTGACCGACGACCTGCTGGTCGTCGGATCCTTAGGGCTCGTGGCCTCGATCGGCGCGATCGGCCTCAACCTCGTCACGGGCTACGCCGGCCAGGTGTCACTGGGACACGCGTTCTTCATCGGCCTGGGCGCCTACACCGCGGCCGTGATCGGCAGCGACCCCGAGCGCGCGCGGGCGCTGACGCTGGGCGTCACATTCCTGCCCGTGTGGCTGCTGGCGGCGGGGGTGGTGGCGGGGATCGCGGGGCTGCTCGTCGCGCCGCTCGCGGTCCGCCTGCGCGGGCTGTACCTGGCGATGGTCACGTTGGGCCTGGTCTTTCTGGGCGAGCACGTATTCAAGGAGGTCACGCTGATCACGGGCGGCGTGGGGGTGGGGCGCGTCGCCGCGAAACTGGACCTGTTCGGCTTCGACTTCTCCCAGGACAGCTCGCTGCTCACCAGCGAGCAGCAGACGTACCTGCTGATGCTCGCGCTGCTGGTCCTGTTCGCGCTGATCGGGCGGAACATCGCGCGCTCCGACGTCGGCCGGGCGTTCGCGGCGGTCCGCGACCGCGACCTCGCCGCGCAGGTCATCGGCGTCAACCTCGCGAGGCAGAAGGCCGCCGCATTCACCGTCTCGTCGTTCTACGCGGGCGTGACCGGCGCGCTGTTCTATACGATCAGCGGCTTTTTGGAGCCGACCGAGTTCGGTCTGCGGCTCAGCGTCCAGTACATCGCGATGATCCTGATCGGCGGGACGGCGACGATCTCGGGCTCGATCATGGGCGCGCTGTTCATCAGCACCTTGGGCCGCCTGGCCCGCGAGGCGCTGAGCGCGCTGCCGTTCGCGGGGGGCCTGGGCGGCGGCGGGGCGCTCAACGTGTTCCAGCTCGAGACGATCGTCTACGGCCTGCTCATCATCGGCTTCCTGAGGTTCGAGCCGCGCGGGCTGTACGGCATCTGGGTGCGGATTCGCAACTACTGGAAGGGTTGGCCATTCTCCTATTGACCCTTGTGACCCATCGAAGGAGCACCCGCCCATGAGTTCCCCCCCGCAGCCCGGCCGGCGCACACTGGCGCTCCTCCTTCTCGTCCTGGCACTGGCCGCCAGCGCCTGCCGCGGCTCCGGCCAGCAGGCCGGACAGGCCGGGGGAGCGAGGACCGGCGTCGGCGTCACCCGCCAGGCCTGCCCAGAGGCGGTCAATCCCGGCAACGGCTGCATCTACCTCGGCATCATCTCAGACTTGACCGAAGGCCCGTTCGCGGCGCTTGGCATGCCGATCACCGTGACACAGGCGGCGTTCTGGCGGCGCGTGAACGAGCAGGGGGGCATCGGCGGGTACGACATCGACGTCACCCGGTTCGTCCGTGACAACAAGTACAACCCGCAGATCCATAACCAGGTGTGGCAGGAGATCAAGGGCGACGTCCTCGGCCTGGCGCAGACCCTGGGCTCGCCGACCACGGCGGCGATCATCGACGATCTGACCGCCAGCGCCGTCGTCAGCGCTCCGGCCTCGTTCAGCTCTGAGTGGCTGTACCGGGACGTCATGCTCGAGTCCGGCTCCAGCTACTGCATCGAGTCGATGAACGCCGTGGACTACGCCATCGCAGAGCGCGCCGTGGCGTCGGTCATGGCGGTTCACTTCGACGGCGACTACGGCGACGACGGCGCCGCCGGCGTAAAGATCGCCGCCGAGGCCAACGGCTTGGCGTTCGCGAACGTCGAGCAGACCCCCAAGGCCGCTGGCGGCACGACGACCGCCGCCATCGACGCGATCGTCCAGCAGGACCCCGACCTGGTCATCCTGACGGTCTCGCCGACCGAGACCGCCGAGATCGTCAGCGGCGCGGCCACGCGGGGCTACGACGGGCGCTTCATCGGCACGGGCCCGACCTGGGATCCGAAACTGCTCCAGACCCCCGCGGCCGACGCCCTGGCCCGCCTGTACCTGCAGTCCGGCCCGTTGGGTGTCTGGTCCAGCGACACCCCGGGCCATCAAGCGATGCGGGCAGCGCTGGGCGACGTCGTCCCGAACGAGGGCTACACCAGCGGGTGGGCCCTGTCCTACCCGCTGAAGGCCGCCCTCCAGGCGGCCGCCCAGAACGGCGACCTCACCCGCGAAGGCCTGCTCGCCGCCGTCGCGCGGCTCGACAGAGTCGACTACGAGGGCATGCTGCCCGAGAGCGCCGGCAACTACGCGGGGGACCCGAACACCATGGCGTTCCGCCAGACCGTCATCCACCGCCCCGACACCGCCGCCCCAACCGGCCTGACCCAGGTCCTCGGCTTCTTCACCGGCCCCACCGCCCAGCGCTTCCAGTTCGGCACCGAGCCCTGCTTCGCCCAGCAGCAGGTCTAGCGGGGCGGCGGCGCGGAGTTGGCCGAGGTTATGCGCTGATCGACGCCTCCGACGGCGAGGTCGGCACCCTCGCCTGCAGACCGCCGGATGCCCCCTCGGGTGGTCAGCGCGGTCGCGGGTCAAGGCTGGTGGTTCTCATACACGCGCTCAGGGCGTGATGCGCTCGGCGACGATGATGGAGTTGATCACGTCACCCAGCGGATGGAGGAGCAGTTTGGGGACGAAACCGGACAGGTCCTCCAGACGGGTTTCGGGGTAGAGCAGCGTGCGGAGCCGGTGGGCCGTGCGGACGAGCAGGACCGCTCCTGGACGCATCCGGACGGCCAGGTGCGCGAGGAGCAGCCGCTTCTCCCGTCGGTCGCTGCCGACGAGCGCGGCGAGGAAGACGGCGTCGAACCCCTCGAGTGGCTCCCAGCTGAGCAGGTCGCGGTGGTGGAACCGCAGAGATCGGCACCGCCCGAGCCGCTCGTTCACCTTGACGGCCAGCCCGTGCGCCTCGGCCTGTCGATCCACGCTGTCCACCCTCAGCCCGAACCGCCGGCCCAACAGGATCGCGCTGAGCGGCAGCGGTCCCGAGCCGACGAACGCCACTCTGCGCAGCCGCGTGTATCCCAGCCCGTAAAGCGCGTGCATCTCCATCTCAACGAGTTGCAGGTAATTGTCGCGGTACGGGAACCGCTGCAGCTCACCCGCCGGCTCGACGCTGTCGATGATCCTTCTGGCCCACTCCCGCTCCAGCTCGTACTCGCCGCGCGCGCACAGGCGCCGCAGCGAGGGCGCGATCGCTTGGACGTGTGGGCAGCGCAGCGCATGGTCGCCATCGCCCGCCGAGCACAGCCGCACCAGCTCGGAGAACAGGGCGTTGACCGGTGGAGACGGCGCCAGCGAGTCGAGGCTGCGCAACCGTTCGTGGACAGAGCAGAGACGCTGAGCGACCGGATCACAGGACACGCGCCGCGACGCTACACGCCCTGCCAACGATTTTGCAAATGAACACCAATCTCATAACTTGTTGTCTGGTGAGCGGAACCTCAGCCGCCCCTCGTATGCCGTACATGCGGGGCCCCATCCTTATGTATGTGATACGGTGATGTGCATGAACGTGGATCGCT
>JBOGEA010000424.1:0-4560 GCA_050743205.1 Egibacteraceae bacterium
GCATCGAGCCGCCCGACCCGCGCTTCGCTTCGCTTCGCCCGCCCGACCCGCGCTTCGCTTCGCCCGCCCGACCCGCGCTTCGCTTCGCCCGCCCGACCCGCGCTGCGCTTCGCTTCGCCCGCCCGACCCGCGCTGCGCTTCGCTTCGCCCGCGGGTCAAGGTCCATGGTTTCCTCTGGAGTGAGATGAGCGAGCAGACGCTGCCCACGCCCGAGCGCATTCAGCCGATTGAGATCGAGGAGGAGCTGCAGCGCTCCTACCTGGACTACGCGATGTCGGTCATCGTCGGCCGGGCGCTGCCCGATGTTCGCGATGGGCTCAAACCGGTGCACCGCCGGATCCTCTACGCGATGCTCGAAGGCGGGATGCGGGCCGGCACCCAGCACCGCAAGGCGGCCGCCGCCGTCGGCGACGTGATGAAGAAGTACCACCCGCACGGCGACTCGGCGATCTACGACGCGTTGGTCCGCATGGGCCAGCCCTGGGCGATCCGCTACCCGCTGATCGACGGCCACGGCAACTTCGGCTCGGTCGACGGCGACCCGCCAGCCGCCATGCGGTACTGCGTAACGGGCGACACGCTCGTGCGAACGGCAGATGACGGCACAGTCCGGATCGGCGACATCGTCCCGGATGCGGAGCCGAACTCCGACAATCCCATCGACCTGAAGGTCGCCGACCGGCTCGGCAACCCAGTCCGCGCCACAGTCCTCTTCCACTCCGGTGACCATCCGACCCTGCGGCTGCGCACGACCGAGGGCTACGAGCTTGTCGGCACCCAGAACCATCCGGTGCTGTGCCTGGTTCCCGTCCTCGGCGTCCCCATGCTCCTATGGAAGCTGCTGGAGGAGATCGAGCCGGGCGATTACGCCGTGAGCGCTTGTCAGGTCCACGATCACATCCCGTTCCTCGCCGGCTACATCCGCTCAGAGGGCGGGATGTCCGCGGAGGTCCGCGCCGTGGCCTCACCGCTGGTCGAGGCGGGCTACTGCTACGCGAGGGTGGAGTCGGTCGTGGATGCCGGCGTTCAGGCCGTGTACTCGCTGAAGGTGGAGTCGGACGACCACTCGTTCATCACGAACGGTTTCGTGAGCCATAACACCGAGGCGCGGCTGTCGCCGCTGGCGATGGAGATGCTGCGGGACATCGACGAGGACACGGTCGACTTCATCGACAACTACGACGGGCAGGAGCGCGAGCCGGTCGTCCTGCCGGCGCGGTTCCCGAACCTGCTCGTGAACGGCAGCTCGGGCATCGCGGTCGGGATGGCGACGAACGTGCCGCCGCACAACCTCGTCGAGATGTGCGACGCGGTCATCGCCACGATCCAGAATCCGGAGATCACGTTCCCAGAGCTGCTGAGGCTGGTGCCCGGGCCGGATTTCCCGACCGGCGGGCTGATCATCGGCACGGACGGGATCCTCGAAGCCTACGCCACCGGCCGCGGCTCGATCCGGATGCGCGCGGTCGTCGAGGTCGAGGAGCACGGCGGGCGTGAGCGGCTGGTCGTCACCGAGCTGCCGTACCAGGTCAACAAGGCGAACCTGGCGGTGAAGATCGCCGAACTGGTCAAGGACCGGCGCATCACCGGCATCTCCGATCTGCGGGATGAATCCAACCGCCACGGGATGCGGCTGGTCATCGAGCTGAAGCGGGACGCGCATACGCAGGTCGTCCTGAACCAGCTCTACAAGATGACGCAGCTGCAGGACACGTTCGGCGTCATCAACCTGTCGCTCGTGGACGGCGTGCCGCGCACGCTGCCGCTGAAATCGACGATCGCCGCCTACATCGCCCACCAGGTCGAGATCATCACCCGCCGGACGCGGTACCGGCTGCGGAAAGCGCAGGAGCGGGCGCACATCCTGGAGGGCCTGATCGTCGCGCTGGATCACCTCGACGAGGTGATCGCGCTGATCCGCGCGGCCTCCTCCGCCGACGCCGCGCTCACCCAGCTGCAGGACCGCTTCGCCCTCACCGAGATCCAGGCGCGGGCGATCCTCGACATGCAGCTGCGCCGGCTGGCGGCGCTGGAGCGGCAGAAGATCCTCGACGAGCATCGTGACCTGCGCGAGCTCATCGCCCAGCTGCAGGGCATCCTCGACGATCCCTCCCAAATCCGGGCGATCATCGTCGCCGAGCTGACCGAGCTGCGCGACAAGTTCGGCGACCCGCGCCGGACCCGGATTCTCCCGGGCGAGGGCGATCTCAACCTCGCCGACCTGATCGCCGAGGAGGACGTCGTCGTCACCCTCACCCGCGCCGGCTACGTGAAGCGTGTGAAGGCCAGCGAGTACCGGACGCAGCGGCGGGGCGGCAAGGGGGTCGCTGGCACGTCGCTGAAAGAGGACGACATCGTCCGTGACCTGTTCGTGACCACGACGCACCACTGGCTGCTGTTCTTCACGAATCAGGGCCGCCTGTACCGGGTCAAAACCTGGGAGATTCCCGAGAAGAGCCGGACGGCGCGCGGCATGTACGTCGCGAACGTCCCCGGGCTCGCGCTGGAAGAGGGAGAGACGATCGCCGCGGTCGTCGATCTGAAGGATTTCGCCTCAGAGAACGGTGAGCGCTACCTCGTGTTCGGGACTCGCCGCGGGATGGTCAAGCGCACGCGGCTTTCGGACTACGACTCGCCGCGCGCCGTGCTGATCGCGATCAGCCTCCGCGAGGGCGATGAGCTGATCGGCGTGGCGGTCACGTCGGGCGAGGACGAGCTGATGCTGGTCTCGCGCAAAGCGATGGCCATCCGGTTCAGCGAGTCCGACGCTCGCCCGATGGGCCGTGACACGTCCGGCGTCAAAGGCATGGATCTCGATCCCGACGACGTGGTCCTGTCGATGACCAGGGCTGTTCCTGAGGGCCAGCTGCTGGTCGTCACCGAGGAGGGCTACGGCAAACGCACGCCCCTCGAGCGCTATCCCCTGCAGCGGCGCGGCGGCAAGGGCGTGCGGACCGCGCAGCTCGTCGCCCAGCGCGGCGGACTCGTCGGCGCGCTGGTCGCGGCCTACGAGCAGGAGATCTTCATCGTCACCGACACCGGCACGATCATCCGCATGGACGTCAAGGACATCCGGCCGACGGGCCGGGCCACCCAAGGCGTCCGCGTGATGAAGCCGTCTCAGGGCGCGAAGGTCGCCTCGATCGCGCCGGTCGTCGAGAGCGACGATCTGGGGGAGGAATAGCTCCCCGAGATTCCCGCTTGGCGCTGAAAAGCGTAAACTGAAGGCCCATGGCCGAAAGTCAGCCAAACGTGATCAGCGAGACGCGGGAGCCCGCTGAGCCTCGCCGTGTGGTCCGCCAGGCCGCGACGATCAGCCGGGTCGATCCGTGGACGGTCCTGAGGCTCAGCCTGGTCCTCTACTTCTGCTTCCTGCTCGTCGTGATGCTGGGGCTGTCGGTGTTCTGGGCGGTGCTCGCCCGGCTCGGGGTGATCGAGGGCCTCACGAGTTTCCTGGTCCAGCTACAGCTGACCTGGATCATCGACGGCGAGGACATCGCGCGGGCGCTGTTCCTCGTCGGCGTGCTGAATGTCATTGTGTGGTCAGCCATCAACGTCTTCCTCGCCTTCCTGTATAATCTGGTCGCGGATGTCATTGGGGGCCTGCGCATCGCGCTGGACGCTGAGGAGTGAGTTCGTTGTACGAGCGCAAGTCCGACGGCTAGACTCCGCCCCCGGCAAGGGCCATTAGCTCAGGCGGTTAGAGCGCGCCCCTGATAAGGGCGAGGTCCGAGGTTCAAGTCCTCGATGGCCCACTGTCCGACTCCCGCGACATCGGAGACCGCACTATGCGCAAGCCCCTGCTCCTCCTGATACTGTCCGCCGCCGGCCTCGCCCTCGCCGCCCTCAAGCGCCAGCGCGCCCGCGAGTCCGACGAGGCGATCTGGGAAGAGCCCCGCAACCTCTAATCCCCAGCGCCGCAGGGGTCCACCACCCCCAGGGCCCTTAGCTCAACTGGCAGAGCGCCGCCTTTGCAAGGCGGAGGTTACCGGTTCGATTCCGGTAGGGTCCACCCCTCTGAACAGGCTTTTTCTTTCTTCTGAGTGGCGGAGCCGCTCGTCGAGGACACGTCCGGGACACGCGAGGTCACGACGACAGCCTCCGGACGTCTCCGGACTGTTCCGGCCCTTTCTGCCCATAGAGGTCGTCCAGTCTCGATGCGAGCCCCCCGTGATCACGAGATCGCTGGCGACCTCGACGCACGTCTCCTCGACGCGACGCGACGCAAGAGCACGGCTGCATCCAGCAGAACCGGCAGCCCGACGCAGGCCTTGACGCTGTGTTCCCGCCCAGCAGACCCCCTGCGGGTCCTTGCCGGGCAGCTTGGGCAGATCTGTGCCGCTGGTCGACACAGGACCCGATCACCCCGACCGCCGTCCGCCTCTGCATCAGCGGCTGCATGGTGGCGAGAGCAAACGAGAACTCGTCAACGCCGTCACGATCAGCCTTCTCCCAAGCGGACGCCTGTCCCTGAGGCTGACCTCCGCGTCACGGCGCCGTGCTCAAGGTCGAGAAAGACAGCGAAGCGACGCGCGGGGCCCCGGCGGGGCGTCGGGGCCC
>JBOGEA010000425.1:0-4547 GCA_050743205.1 Egibacteraceae bacterium
CGAGCACATCCGTTCCCGACGACCAGTGGATCCCGGTCGTGGCCCGTGCCGGATGGTCGATCATCACCCGAGACCAGCGAATCCGCAGCCGACCCGGGGAGATCGCGGCGGTGACCGCTTACGGCGCCAGGCTGTTCGCCATCACGAGCGACGAGAAACTGGACAACTGGCATCAGCTGGAAATCGTGATGTGCCAGTGGCGAAGGATCGAGGAACTCAGCTTGCGCGATGGCCCCTTCGTCTACAGCGTGACCAGAACAGCCGTAACCGCCCTGCTCGCGCCACCCACGTAGTCTGGCTCCCGCTGAGGCGCCTGGATCGCTGGCTGCTCGGCGCTCCCTGATCAGTCACCTCGGCGGCGTTCAACGAGATCAAAAGCCGGCTGCTCGACACGGTTCACCGCGAGAGCGACGACTGAGGGCTGACTGCTGCCGGTGGCGCAGCCGCCCGAGCGCTGTGGCCTGGCTGCCAGGTGACGACGGCGGCTGGCCTCGGTGACTGCCGCTCACGTTCGACGACGACCAGGGCCTGCTGACGATTGCCGAAAATGCCGATGACCTCGCAGAGCGACAGCTGACGTCCCGGATGGGCCACCGTCCGGCCCATGCCCCACGCTCAGGGCTCAAGCCCGTCGGACAGTGTCATGAGCAGCCCCGGGTCGATGCCCAGCCGCTCCAGCGTGGCGCGGCAGGCCAGTGGGTCGACGCGGGCGGGCAGGTCGCGCTCGGCCCGCTCGGCACGGGCAAGGTCGCCGCGCATGATGAACATCTCGACGATCTGGTTGCGGTCGATCTCCATCACCAGGGTGATTGTCCGCCTCTCCGGTCAGCGCTGTCGAGAGGGTGTCCTCCGAGGCGGCAGCAGGACATGGCCACTGCCGCCTCGGACGTCGCCAGCCGACCTCCTGACCGACCAGATACGAGAGCTACCTGAGCGAGGCCCAGAACCGCTCGAGCGTGGCCGCGCCCGCGGCGGCGTCCTGCAGCACCCACCAGTGGCCCAGCCCCGCCAGGTCGACCACGCTCGCTCTGGCTCGGCGGGCGGCGTCCCGAGCGCTCTTGACCGACAGGAACGGGTCCTGTGACGGCACCACCACCAGCCCAGGCGCTGGCACGTCCCGGAAGTCGGGCGCCCATTCCCGCCCTACCTCGGCTGCCGACCGGTACAGCGCCAGGATGCAGCCGGCCATCGTGCGGTCCAGCCAGCCGGCCATGGCCAAGGCGTGGTCGGGGGGGACGCCGAGCTGCTCGTACGTGCTGGCCCGCTCCTCGACCGGTCGGGCGAGCTCCTGCTCGAAGAAGCGCTCGCCTGCTCCGGGCGTCTGCCATACCCTCGCGAACTCGTGCCACTGGAAGTTGGCGTCGGCGATGCCGGCCGTGTCGGTGACCCAGGAACGGACCAGCTCGGGACGGGTGCTGACCACACGCACCACCAAGGCTCCACCCCAGTCGTGGCCCACCAGGTCGACGGGGCCGTCAGCGCTGCGCCGCTCCAGCTCCCCGATGATCCAGGCGACGTACTCCTCTTTGGTGGCACCGAACCCCTCGGGCCGGGGGCAGCCGAAGCCGGGCAGCCGGAGAGCCGCGACATCGGTGCGACGCAGGTGCGATCGCAACGGGTCCCAAAGCGCGGGTGTTTCAGGGACACCATGGACCAGGGCGACGGTCATCACAGCCAGCCGTTGCGGCGGAACGACCGGTGCATACCGAAGGAGACGCCGCCCATGAGCGCGAGGACGAGTGGGTAGCCGACGACCCACTCGAGTTCGGGCATGTGGTTGAAGTTCATACCGTAAATGCCGGCGATCATTGTGGGCACCGCCGCGATCGCCACCCAGGCCGAGATCTTCCGCATGTCCTCGTTCTGGCGGATCCCGACCTGGGTGAGGTTGGCCTCCAGCACACTCCCCAGCAGGTCCCGGAAGCCGTTGACCTCGTCCGTCACCCAGCTGAGGTGATCATGCACGTCACGGAAGTATGGGGTGAGGTCCTCCGGCACGGGGCCGCGCGGCGCTCGGGCAAGCCGCTCGAGGGGCTCCAGCAGCGGTGCGGCCGCGCGGTGGAACGCCAGCACTTCACGCTGCAGCTGGTAGATCCGCTCAGTGGGGTTGTCGCGCGATGGGGAGAAGACCTGCGCCTCGACCTCTTCGATGTCTGCGTCCATGCCCTGGACCACCGGCGCGTAGTCATCCACCACCCTGTCGAGCACGGCGTGGAGCACCGCTCCCGGGCCCCATCGCAGGAGTGCCGGGTTGCGCTCGAGCTGCTGGCGAACGGCCGCCAGCGCGCTGCCCTCCCCGTGGCGCACCGTGACGACGAAGCTGTCACCGATGAACAGCATGATCTCGCCGACCTCGACAGCCTCGCGTGCCTCGTCGTAACGGACAGTTTTGAGCACCACGAACAGCGACTCGTCGTAGACCTCCAGCTTCGGTCGCTGGTGCGCCTTGATGGCGTCCTCCACCGCGAGCTCGTGCAGCTCGAACTCGCGGGTCACGGACTCAAACTCAGGCGCGGTGGGCTCGTGCAGGCCGATCCAGACGAAATTCCCCACCTTTTGAGCAGCATCGTAGGCCTCCTCCAGCGCAAGCTCGCCCTCACGCCGGCACCCGTCCTCGTACACCGCGCAGTCGACGATCACCGCAGCCAGTGTGGCGCGCACCCCCGCCAGCCGCCCGTCACGCGCAGGTCGCCGGTCACGCCGCCGCCCAGGTCGAGCAGCCGGCGCAGGGTGGTGCCGAGCACCGCCTCGCATACGCCGGGATGGGCGACGGCGCCGGAGACGCAGAGCAGTTTGGTGCCCGTGGACTGGCCGGACCCGATCGCGGCGAACGCGGGCCCGCCCGCGTCCCACTTGACGCCGGTCGGGAACGCCGCTCCGCCTCGGCCCATCAGCTTCGAGTCGCTGACCTATCGGATCACCGGGGCGGGCCCATCTCGACCGCCCGGCGCGGCGCTGTGTAGCCGCCGTGCGCCGGTAGTCGTCCAGGCTGTCCGGGCCCACTACACCGACCTGGCGCAGCAGCCGCCCATCCATCATGTCGAGCCGCCCGAGTCGCTCGCTGCCGACGTCAGCCTGTCTACTCGTTTGGGTGTGGTGGGCTGGCCAACTCCGCGCGCCACCGCCCACCCGTCCACGCCTCGGTCGCGAGCGCCGTGTCAGGAGCGGACGAGACCGCCGGGGTGAGCGCGGGTGTGCCGGCCACGCCGCTGCGGCCTGGGGGTGATGGCCAGGCTGGCGCTGCTCGTGCGATTCGCTGGCCGGGAGCGCGGCAGGCTGACCCGTTTCCGTCGTGCTTGCCCTGGTGGCCACCGTGCTCCAGCTCGGGCCCTACTCCCTGCTCTACCGGGCGATCGACGCCTTCGTGGCGGGCACCGCGACGCGAGGTGGGCTGCTCGGCCTGGTGTTGCTGGCCGCGCTGTGCAGCGCCGGCCGTTTAGCCCTCTGGGCGGCGGCGATGTGGGTGTCCCACGTGGCCGCCGCCACCGGCCTCGGTCGTGGCGGTCGGCTTCGCGCTGCTCGTGCTGGCCGGGTGCCCAACGACGGGCCGGCTGTCCGAGACGGAGGCGGCCGATGCCCGGATGAACGGCTCGATCGTCGAGCTGCTCACGGGCCTGCCGGTGCTCAAGGTGTTCGAGTGGGCGGAGGAGGCGCTGGGCGAGACCCGCCGGGTGATCGACCACTCCGTGACCCACCCGGTGGAGTGGAGCCGCGAGTACTTCCCGCTCGGCACCGCGTTCTCCACGGTGGTCACCGCCAACGTCGTGGTCATCCTGACGGTCGGGATGGCGCTGTCGAGAGTGTCGAGCAGCGGCGCGAGCGCATCGATGGCGCCGGGCGCAGTCTCGCTCTGCCACTGTCTCGTACATATGTTTGATTGTGGCACGGTAGAAGCGGTTGTGCGGGGTATTCGCAAATTAATGTGTGATGGTGGGAGAATATCGGCTCACCGAGGTGTCTGTGTCGTTTGGCTGTGCTCCGCTTCGGGGTGGGTCGCCCGTCAGGGACGCGGTCAGCTTGGATGAGCGTCACGGGTCCGCTGACCTGGCAGCACCCTTGAGTCGGGGCGTGAAAAGGTCTCAGCGTGGCGGTGCTCCTGCTCCCGGACGGGCCTGACACCGCTCACGGCCGGTCCGGACGAGCCGGTGGAGGAGCCCTGCCCCTATATCTGGACGGCCTAAAGGGTCCGCCGACCTCCGCGCGCCTGATCACGCCGTCATCAAAAGGCCGCCTGATGGGTTTAAAACGCAAGCTGAGGGGCTCCGGCGCGGGCTACTCGGGCGAGGGGGTGGGTCCTGTCCTTGGCCGCTCGGCCAGACGCACGGCCGCGCGATGGGTTCGCTCACTTCCATGCGGCGAAGAGCGCGACGCTGCCGCATGTGGTCAGCTCGCGCCGGCTGAAATGCTCAGCAAGCGCCTGGGCTCAGCCCCTCGATGGTGTCGTCGGAGTTGCAGAAGGCGCCTGTGGCGTTGTAGAGGGCCATCAGCCGCCGGGACGCCGGGGTGTGGCGCACGCCGCTGTTCAAGATCGTGCTCCCGAACAGCGG
>JBOGEA010000426.1:0-4505 GCA_050743205.1 Egibacteraceae bacterium
CACGCCAACAGCGCCGAAGCTCACGCCGGCTGCAGGAAACCGTCAGATCCGACGGTTTCCTGCACCTTTGCCGCGTCGCCGTCCAAGCGGGCACAGGCCGCCTCGGACTCGCCCTGGAGCAACGTGCGGTGGCGGCGTACGCGTGCACTTCCGGGCGAATGAGCAGTTCCAGCCACATCTGTCACGATGTGATCATCACCAGGCTTGAGCAGGCGATGGAAATATCTCGTCGGGCTGGGGCGCGGCTCCGCTGACATGGCTGCGGGCGTCGCCTCGTGCCCATGGACCGGTTGTGGCACACGGCGCGCCGTCCTGGCGTTTGTGGGCACCGGCGCGCAGCCGCCGGGAGGTCACGGGGCCAGTTGGTCGAGCGCGCGCAGGATGCGTTTGGCGGAGACGGGGTAGGGGGTGCCCAGGGTTTGGGCGAACGAGCTGACGCGCAGCTCTTCGATCATCCAGCGGATCCCCAGCAGCGCATCGGCCACCGGCCCGCCGGGTGGCGCTTCGTCGAGCCGCCGCTGGCAGGCCTGCGCCACCGCCTGCACCGTTTCCATCAGCTCCCGGTCACGCGCCGGGCTGCTCGCCAGTCTGTCCAGGCGGCGCTCGACGGCGCGCAGGTAGCGCAGCACGTCGGGCAGCCGCCGCCAGCCGGTGGCGGTCACGAAGCCGGGGTAGACCAGCCCGGACAGCTGCGCGCGGACGTCGGCCAGCGCTGGCTCATGCGCTGGGTTGGCCACAGCGGCCAGCCGCTGCTCGACGCGATGCCAGGCCGCCAGGATGCGCCCAGCATGGGTGACGGCGTCCAGCGCGGCGTCGGCCAGCTCGGCGCGCACCACGTCGCGCAGCGCGGCGAACCCGTCCTGGTCCCAGGCCGGGCCGCCGTGCTCGGCGAGCAGCCGGTCGGCGGCGCAGGCGACGGCGTCGTCGAGCAGGTCGGTCACGCTGTGATGGGGGTGGCGGCCCAATGCCAGCTTGACCTCGTTGGTCAGGCGGCCTCGGATGAGCTTGACCGGCGACGGCATGCTCAACAGCAGCAGGCGTCGGGTGCCCTGCCACATCGCCCGCCGCTGCTCAGCCTCGGTGCCCAGCACGTGGACAGCGACACTGTCGCCCTCGTCCACCAGCGCGGGATAGGCCGTCACCGCATGGCCGGCGCGCTGCTGCTCGACGGTCCGCGGCAGCGTCCCGAAGGCCCAGGTGCGCTGGCCATGCTGCTCGACGCCGCCCGCCCCCGTCGACAGCGCGGCGCGCATCGCGCCCCGCAGTTGCAGCTTCAGCGCCGCCAGGTCCTTGCCTTCCGCCAGCGTGCGGCTGTGCTCGTCGGTCACCCGGAAGGTGATCTTGAGATGGTCGGGCACCCGGTCGAGCCCCCAGGCGTCGCGCGGCACCGTCACCCGGCCCAGCCGGCCGAGCTCGCGCTCCAGCGAACGCAGCAGCGGCTGCTCACACGGCGTCATCCGCGCCAGCGCCGCGTTCACGAAGTCGGGCACCGGCACGAAGCTGCGCCGCACCGGCTTGGGCAGCGATCGGATCAGGGCCGTCACCAGCTCCTCCCGCAGGCCCGGCACCTGCCAGTCGAACCCGTCGGCGGTCACCTGGCCGAGCAGCGCCAGCGGGATGTGCACGGTGACGCCGTCGGACGGCGAGCCCGGCTCGAACTCGTAGGTCAGCCGCAGCCGCAGCCCGCCCTGGCGCCAGACGTCGGGGTAGTCCAGCGCGCTGACCGCGCCCGCCCGCTCGTCGATCAGCATCGACCTGTCGAACGCGAGCAGATCCGGCCGGGCCGCGCGGATCTTCTTCCACCAGCTGTCGAAGTGGCGGGCGGAGACCACGTCCTGGCCGACGCGCTGGTCGTAGAAGTCGAACAGCGTCTCGTCGTCGGTGAGGAGGTCGCGGCGGCGCGCCCGATGCTCCAGATCCTCGATCTCGGCGACCAGCTTGCGGTTGTCGTGGAAGAACTGGTGGTGCGTCGTCCAGTCGCCCTCGACCAGGGCGCGGCGGATGAACAGCTCCCGCGACAGCGCCGGATCGATCCGGCCGTACTGCACCCTGCGCTGCGCCACCAGCGGCAGCCCGTACAGCGTCACCGTCTCGTAGGCCATCACGGCGCCGCGCTCGCGGTCCCAGTGCGGCTCGCTGCAGCGGCGTTTGACCAGGTGGGGGGCCAGCCGCTCCGCCCACTGCGGCTCGATGCGCGCGACGGTGCGCCCCCACAGGCGCGAGGTCTCCACCAGCTCAGCCGCCATCACCCACTGAGGTCCCCACCCCCCGGCGGTCGCTCCGCGACCGCCCTCACCCTGAGGGGAGCTCTTGAACAGCGCCGAGCCGGGGAAGACGGCGAACCGGGCACCCCGCGCGCCCTGATACTCGCGCTTCTGGTCGTCACGGAGACCGATGTGGGACAGGAGTCCGGCCAGCAGCGACAGGTGGATGCGCTGCGGGTCGGCGGGCTCGTCGTTCAACGACAGACCGAGGTCCGCCGCGACCCGCCGCAGCTGGCCGTGCAGATCCTGCCACTCGCGCACCCGCAGGTGATGCAGGAACTCGGCTCTGCACAGCTTGCGGAACCGGCCCGACGACAGCGCCTCCTGCCGCTCCCGCAGGTACTGCCACAGGTTGAGGTAGGCCATGAAGTCGGAGGCCGGATCGGCGAACCGGCCGTGCCGCTCTGCGGCCGCCGCTTGAGAGTCTGCGGGCCGCTCGCGCGGGTCCTGGATCGACAGGGCGGCGACGATGACCAGCACCTCCCGCAGGCAGGTCTGCCGGTCGGCCTCCAGGATCATGCGCGCCAGCCGGGGATCCACGGGCAGCCGCGCCAGCCTGCGGCCCATCGGCGTCAGGCGTTTGCCCTGGTCGAAGGCGCCCAGCTCCTGCAGCAGCGCGACGCCGTCGGCGACGGCGCGCCGGTCCGGCGCGTCGATGAACGGGAAGGCGGCGATGTCGCCCAGCTCCAGCGCGGCCATCTGCAGGATGACCGAGGCGAGGTTGGTGCGCAGGATCTCCGGGTCGGTGAACTCGGGCAGTGACAGGAAGTCCTCTTCGCCGTAGAGGCGGATGCAGACGCCGTCCGAGGTGCGCCCGCACCGTCCCGCCCGCTGGTTCGCGGACGCCTGCGACACCGCCTCGATGGGCAGGCGCTGCACCTTGGTGCGATGGCTGTAGCGGGAGACGCGCGCGGTCCCCGGGTCGATCACATAGCGAACGCCCGGCACGGTCAGCGAGGTCTCCGCGACGTTGGTCGCCAGCACGACCCGGCGCCCGGTGTGGGGCTGGAACACCCGGTGCTGCTCGGCCGCGGACAGCCGCGCGTACAGCGGCAGGATCTCGACCCCGGGCTCTTTGAGCGCGTCGGCGGTGTCGCGGATCTCCCGCTCGCCGCTGAGGAAGACCAGGATGTCCCCCGGCCCCGAGGCGCGCAGCTCGTCGGTCGCGTCGTGGATCGCCTGCGTCTGGTCGAGGTCCTCGCCCAGCGGCCGGTAGCGGATCTCCACCGGGTAGGCGCGGCCGGACACCTCGATCACCGGGGCGTCGTCGAAGTGGTGGGAGAGCCGCTGGGTGTCGATGGTCGCCGAGGTGATGATCACCTTCAGATCCTCCCGGCGCGGCAGCAGCCGCGTGAGGTAGCCGAGGATGAAGTCGATGTTCAGACTGCGCTCGTGCGCCTCGTCGATGATGAGCGTGTCGTACTGGCGCAGCAGCCGGTCGTGGCGGACCTCGGCCAGCAGGATGCCGTCGGTCATCAGCTTGACCAGGGTGTCTTCGCCGACCTGGTCGGTGAACCGCACGGCGTACCCGACGGCGCCACCCAGCGGCGTCCCCAGCTCCTCGGCGATGCGCTCGGCCACGGTGCGGGCCGCCAGCCGGCGGGGCTGGGTGTGCCCGATCAGCCCGCGCACGCCCCGCCCCAGCTCCAGGCAGATCTTCGGCAGCTGCGTGCTCTTCCCCGAGCCGGTCTCACCGGCCACGATCACGACCTGATGGTCCCGGATCGCGGCCAGAATGTCGTCCTTGCGCTGGCTGATCGGCAGCGCGGGCGGATACCTGACCTCCGGCACGCCGGCCCGGCGCCGCTCGACGCGCCGCTCGGCCCTGCCGATCTCGGCGGCGATCTCGTCCAGCCTGGCCTGCTGGGCATGGGGATCCCAGGCCTGGCGCGCCCCGTCGATGCGGCGCGCCAGGCGGTGCTGATCGCGCGGCATCAGCGCCGCCAGCCGTGCGCGCAGCTCGTGCGGCGTCGCGCTCACAGGCCGACGGCCCCTGTGGCGTCGGCGGGCAGGAGGCGGTCGAGCGATGCGAGCGCCTGCTGTGGGGCGCAGGCCGAGGTGTCGACGTCGACGTTCATCCCGCGCCGGTCGAACCGCTGGGTCGGGTGCGCCGTCCAGATATCGATCACGTCTGCCACAGCGCCCATCCTGCCAGTCGATGCGTCGACCCCCGTCCGGCCCGAACGGCCTTCCGCCTCTGCCCGCAAGCCCGTGGCCATGCAGGCCGCGACTGGGTGCGGG
>JBOGEA010000427.1:0-4456 GCA_050743205.1 Egibacteraceae bacterium
CAGACGTATACGTCGCGTATCCAGCACAGATCCAGCCCGACGTGACCCGCGACGCGTGCAACCCGACCCCACCAGACTTGACTCACGCGCAACAGGTCTCGTCCCTCCAAGGCATCCAGCGAGGAACCGAGAAGACCCTCTTCCAGCTGGCTTCAGGCGTAAGAGGCGGAAACGTGGGGCCGGGTCCTCTGGGCCCGGCCCTTCCGCATATGAAAGACCGCCAACCGCCAGGACAACCACCGCGCAACTCGCCACGGCCCTACTGACTGAAACCCCACGCGCGGCGGTGACCGTCAATGTGCGCAGCCTCCCATGGCGGCGGGCGCCGCCTCCCGGGGGAAGATCAAAATGTGCCTGGCCTCGCCCCCGAACAGGGACTTCGGGCATACAGTGCCCCCGAGCCCCTGTTCGGGGATGGTCCGCCTGCGGCAGACGGCCTATTTACGGGTCAGATTCCGGGAGCGTATGCCGACTGGAACGCAAAATAATGCCGCACAAGCCGACGCTGTCCAAGGCGCCGTTCGCCGTTCTGGTCGTTGCGCTGGGCGCCGGGCGCCGACGGCTGGTCTGACCAAGGCACGCCGTGAGCCGGCGAGCCGATGCGGGGCCCGTATGTCGGAGGCGCGATTTGGAGCCGTCGTGCCTGGTGGAGTGGTGGAGCCGCCCCTCCCGCCCGTCACCAGCTCCACCAGGCTTCCTCACGAGGCGCCACCCGACATCCATGCTCGATGCTCGGGTTCGCGTGAGTCCACGATAGGGGGAAGCGGTGATCCCCACATCAGGTGAATCACCCAATCTTTCGCGATGGTCGTGCGTGTGTCACGCCTTCGTGGTGGGTCCAATCACCCATGCCGGCGTCAGGCGAGGCCCTCCCGCATCGCGAATCCCGCGGCGGCCACCCTGCTGGTGACGCCGAGCTTGGTGAAGATGTTCGACAGATGCCGGTCGATGGTCCGGTCGCTCAGGTGCAGTTGTGCGGCGACCTGCCGGTTTGTCTTGCCCGCCGCCACGAGCCGCAGCACCTCGATCTCGCGCCCGGTGAGGCCGCCGGCGAGATGACGGCCGTTCTGCAGCCGCTGGCATGCGTCCGCGACCTGCGTGAGGCCGGCGCTGTCGAAGAATGACCTCGCATCCTCGAGCCACGTGAGAGGCTGGCCCCACCCGTCCTTCATGGCTGCCTCGCCCACGAGGCGGCGGGACATGAAACGGAACCACGCGTGTGACGGGAGCGCCGCGTCGCTGTGGAGGACGGCGGCGGCGGCCTCAAGCCCACGCCCGGACCGTCCGAGGGCGATCGCCTCGGCGTGTCCCAGCAGGAAGCGGTTGATCGCCACCACCGGTGCGCCGGCCGCCCGGGCCTCCTCGCATGCGGCCTCGCCGTCTCGGTTCTCGACCGTCCGAAGCAGTGCGCGCAGCCCGCAGTACGGAGAGTGGATCGCCAGCTCCGAGGTCTTGATGAGGTGGGCCCCCAGCTCCAGCTCGGCCAGCGCCTGGCGGCGCCGCTCGTGGCAGAGCGCCAGGCAGGCGCGTGCCAGCCGCGCCACCACCTGCACGTTCGGGTCGCCCTCGGCCGCCGCCGAAGCCTGCTCAGCCAGCCCCTCGGTCTCGGCTCGCCGCCCGGCGAGCGCATGCACTGAGGCGAGGTGCGCCAGCGCGATGGGCAGCAGCCCCAGGTGGAACCGACGCGCCGACTCGACGCAGCGCTCCAACGTCGCGCGCGCCTGGTCCAGCTCGTAGTGCACGAGCAGGAGGAGCCCGAGGTGGTGGTCGATGTTGGCGCCGATGAGCAGCGCCCCGGTGTCGCGCGCGAGTCGGGCGCCCAGCGCGAGCCGGTCGGTGCGCCCGGTCGTGAGGAGATCGGTCGTCCCCAGCTCATGGAGGGCCCGGATGCGCCAGAGGGCCAGCCCGTGCTCCTCGGCGATGCTCAGGGCCCGCGTGAACGCGACCTCGGCCTCGCCGACGTCCCGCAGGCGCGCGCACCTTCCGAGGACCTCGAGCGCCTCGCACGCGACGTCGTGAAGACCGGCTCGCTCGGCCGCGGCCAGCGCTGTCCTGGCCATGGACTCCGCCTCCTCGGCGTGACCCTCGCCCACCGCGATGTAGGCGGCGAGAGCGTCGGCGCCGGCCTGGAGCGCCGTCCCTCCGACCAGCCGGCGCGCTGGATCGAGGTGGCGGCGAGCGTCGCTCCAGCGGCTGGCGGTGGCGGCCGCCCGCGCTAAGCGCAGATGCACGTGCGCCCGGGGCATGCCGGCCTCACAGACCGATGTGAGCCGGGCGAGCAGCGCCTCGCCCACCGCGAACGCCTCGTCGATCTTGCCGGCCAGCGACAGTGCCTCGGTGAGCGCCTCGTCGATCTCGATCGACAGGGCGATGTCTTCGCGCCCCATCCGGCAGGCCCGCCGCAGGGCGGCCTCAGCGGTGGCGAGCGCCCCCGCCGCCAGCGCCCGCCGCCCGGCCAGAAGCAGCAGCCGCGCTGCCCGTGCGGCCTCGCCGCCCGTCTCGGCGAGGTCGGCTGCCAGGTCGCACCACTCCCCGGGCAGGCCGGGGTGGGCGGCCTCGACGGCTTCCAGGGCCCGCCGGCACAGGATTGTCCGCTCGGGTGGGAGCAGACCGTGAAGGACCGCGTCCCGGGTCAGCGCGTGCCGGAATCGGAAGTCGGGGTCGGCGATCAGCAGCTGCGCCATGACCGCCTGGCGCAGGGCGTCGCTCACGGTGGGCTCGTCGAGGCCGCTCAACGGCACAAGCAGCCTCCAATCGAAGCTGCGCCCGAGCACCGCGGCCCCCGCAAGCACCCGGCGCGCCTTGTCACCCAGCGCCTCCAGGCGTGAGGCGACCATGTCAGCGAACGTCCGCGGGATCACGGTCGCCGGCTGGGTGGCCCACTCACCGCCCTCCAAGCGCAGCGCTCCGGACCGCATCATGGCGGCCAGCAGCTCCTCGACCAGGAAGGGCACGCCCTCGGACCGCTCGCGCACCAGGACAGCCACTGGAGCGGGCAGCTGCTGGACCGCCAGGCACTCGCGGGCCATCTCCTGTGTGTCGGCCTGGCCGAGCGGGGCCAGCGTGACGAGGGTCGTCGCCCGGCGGGAGTCCGTCGACCAGGCGAGGCGCTCGGCGGCGCTGCCCTCGCCGGTGCGGATCGTTCCCACGCACAGGACCGGCTCCGCCGAAAGGTTGTCGGTGAGGTACTCGACGACCGCCAGGGTCTCCGGATCTGCCCAGTGAAGGTCCTCCAGCACGAGCAGGCAGCCCCGCTCGCCTCCGAGATGGCGCAGGAGGCGCAGCACCCCCTCGGCCAGCACGACGTCGGATCCCTCGTCGGCCAGCTCGTGGCCGGACCGCCATTGCGGCACGAGCCGGCCGAGGGCGGAACGGAACGGGTCCAGCTCTGGCGCCACGGGCAGCCGGCGGTCCCGAAGCGCGCTGAGCAGGGCCTCCGCCAGCGCCCGGAACGCGCTGGCGCGACCGGGCACAGCCCGCCCGCAGAGCGCGGTGAAGCCCCTGGTCCGCGCCGCCGCCGCCGCTTCCCGGGCCAGGCGGGATTTGCCTATCCCCGCCTCGCCCAGGAGCATCACCGTGCCTCCCCTGCCCTTCGCCGCCCGGTCCAGCGCGGCGGTGAGCGTGGACAGCTCTTCATCCCGGCCCACTAAGACCGGGCACAGCACTTGGCGCATCACGCGCTACACCGTATTCCTCCGCACCTGACTGAACCAGGGGCAGTCAGGACCTTGGCGTGCACGCGGGCGACATCGTCACCTGAAGCGGTCGAGGGGTACACTTTGCTGCAATCAGTTCGCAGCAGAGGGGAACGATGGACAGCGCGGGCAGCGGGGCACCCATGGCGTCGGTGCATTGTGAGATCCTTCCGGTGGCGTGGATTGGCGGTCGCGTCCTGCACCTGCGTCGCGCGATCGCGGATCTCCCCAAGGGCGCGTGCTGCCCACCCACATGGTGGGTCGAGTCCCCGCCGGGGCGGCACCCCAGCGAGGTCGTCACCCAGGCGCTGGCCAGCGAGCTGGGCGATGGGTGCGAGCCGCCCAACGCGATCGTGCACTCCACCTCGTGGCGCTATGACGATTCCCGGCTGTCGCTGGTGCTCAGCTTCGTCGTGCTGTTTCCCAGGCTGCGTCACCCGCCGACCGGATTCGTTCTGGAGCCGGCGGAGGCTCTGGGCTGGGACCCACAGACCGGGACCTGCGACGGGCGTGCCATCCTGGTCAGCGACGTGCTCCTCCACGGGCTCAGGCACTTCGCCCTGCTGCGCTCGTGCGATCCCACGATCGCCGCCGCCCTGCCCGACGAGTGGCACGCTGCCCTGGCCCGTCTGAGCCCACTGCCCGCCGGCCTCCTCGACCACCACCAGCCCCACGCCCACCCCCGCGCCCGCGGCCAGGCGCGTTTGGCATCGGCCGCTGGGCCATGACCGCCAGACAAGCATGGCCAGCAGGTGTGGGGG
>JBOGEA010000428.1:0-4421 GCA_050743205.1 Egibacteraceae bacterium
TCACCAGGCCTGGTGATGAGCACATCGTGACAGATATGGCTGGAACTGCTCATTCGCCCGGAAGTGCACACGTTCGGTCCCACCATGCGGCTTTCCGTCGAACCGGTGCGGAAACCGCAGTTCAGGTGGGCAAGACGGCCGCTTGGGTGACGGGGCGCAGTCCAAGCTGCCTGAGGTGCCCCTGACTTTCCGGAACAGTAGACCCACTAGATGCCTTGGAGGGGCGAGACCTGTTGCGCGTGAGTCAAGTTCTGCCGGATGGGGCTGGATGCGTCGCGGGCCACGTCGGGCAAAATTTGTGCTGGATCCGCGCAGCATGCTGCGCGGATCCAGCACAAAACCGCGGTCAACTCCGCGCGCGACCGCCCCACCCTCACATGCTCGTCGGGCCGGGGCGAAGCCCCGTTAGGATTATACCGTCTGGAATGTCAGGGGCACATCAGGCTGATCTTGCCCACCTGGCGCTGGATTGAGCCTGTTGCAAAACCCGGTTGGTCAACGGGCCAGATGCGCAGCTAGGATGAAAATAGGCCAAAGGAGCGAACTACAAAATAGCCGCAGCGCCGCAGCGCTCGGCCCCGGCGATTTTCATTCGTCTACGGGTGGGCCGCAAGGCCCATGGGATGTTTTCCTTCGGATCCGAAGGAAAACTGCACCCAAACCGGTGTCTTGGCTCGTTCGCCTGCGGTTTTCCTTCGCATCCGAAGGAAAACCGCATCCGACACACAGCCGCCGGCCACCTGCCCATGTATGACATCGGCGCAGAACGCCCCGCCCGACAATTTCTGCAACAGCCTCGATTCGACGGAAAGCTGGGCGCCAGCGCAAGCGCGGACCGAAAGATCGTGCCCGGCCATTCGCCGAGCGCAGGGAACCACCCGCTTCTCAATGTTATTTTGCTCCAGGCCCTTCGCGCTGTCCGGCGGCGATGACTTGGGCTACCCGGCGGGCGAGGAGAGGTGGGACGCTGTTGCCGATTTGGGCCTGGACGCTGGAGCGGGAGCCGACGAAGTCGAAGTCGTCGGGGTAGGTGAACAGCCGCTTCAGCTCGGGGACACGGAGGCGCCGGCTGTCCCAGTGGAAAGGGCCCACGTTGGGGCCGGGTTGGGCCTGGATGGTTGGGGCCGGCTTGTCGGGGTGCAGTTTGAGGAGAAACGACCAGTAGCGGCTGCGCCACTCGAAGATCGGGTCCGGGTGGCCGCGCTCGGCGGTGAAGTGCAGGTAATTGTCGCCGGGTGGGATCTGGGGCAGCAGGTGCGCCCATTTGCCGCGCACCTCCTCGCCGCGCTCGGGCTCGCTCACTAGTCCCTCAAGCGCCTGCCCGGCCGTTATGTGGGGGCGGGTGGGGTTGCCGGTGGCGCGCCGCTCCCATTGACCACCGTGGGTGGGAGCGGGCAGGTCAGGGCAGGGCTGTCCCTTGGGCACCCCGATGACGAACAGCCGCGGCCGGGATTGAGGGACGCCGTAATCGGCCGCGTTGAGCACCTTCCATCGGTAGTCGTAGCCGGCGGCGTCGATCTCTGAGAGCAACCGGGTGAACGCGGGACGGCTGGCGCGGTTCTGGTAGGTGAGCGCGTACACGTTCTCCAGGATGAACGCGCGCGGCTTGGCCTCGGCGAGCACACGGGTGTATGCCTGCAACAGGCTCGCGTCGGGATCCAGGCCTGCGCGTTTCCAGCCCAGCCAGAACCCTGATTTGGAGAACGGCGTGCAGGGCGGCCCTCCCACCAGCAGGTCCGGCCGCTGTGAGCCGCGCAGTCCGGCCGCATCAAGGATCGCCGCGGTAGGTGTGTTCAGGATGTCTTGGCGGATCACGGGTGAGACGAGCCCGTGAAAGTTCTTCTCCATCGTGTCCGCCGCGTCGCGGTCGATCTCGACCGCCACCGCTGTGACAAACCCGGCCTGCTCGACCCCGAGATCGAGTCCGCCAGCGCCGGAGAACAACGAAATCGCTACCCCGTGTCTGCTCATGGACGAAGCATTACACGAGTGTGACTCGTCACGCGAGATCTGTTTCCGGTCGCTGTGGATAACTTCGTTCAGCATTGGCGCGTGCGTCCCGGATGGCCCGCTCGACACGGTCTGCGGCGGCAGCCCGGTCGCGGTGCAGGTCGCTCTCCCAGATCCGGACGACTGTCCATCCGGCGTCCTCGAGCTGGGCGGTGACCTGGTGATCCCGCGCGATGTTGCGCTCGAGCTTCGGCACCCAGTACTCGTGGTTCGAGGCGATGTCCTCCTCAAGCCGTGCCAGGCCCCGCAGCCGCCACCGGTTGCCGTGCCAGAAGTCCCCGTCCACGAACACCGCCACCCGCAGGCGGCGGATGACGAGATCGGGACGGCCTGGCACGTCTCGGGCATGCAACCGGTAGCGGATCCCACGGCGGTGCAGCTCGCGACGCAACAGCAGCTCTGGACGGGTGTCCTTGCTCCGGTTGGACTGCATCACTCGCCGCGTCGTCTCCGGATCCTGACGGCGACGATCGGGACCGGTCATGGCCCTGGCTCCCCAGCAAGCAGGCGATCCAACTGCCGTTGGACCGCGGCGCCGATCCTGAACGGGTAGCGCCGCCAGAACCGGTAGAACTCCTCGGGCGAGGAGAACTCACCGGCCCCCTCACGGAGCGCTTGCAGAGACTGCACCCCACCGAGATACTCCCGAGTCGTCGACGACCGTTGCCGGGAGGCGATCCGCCAGGCCTCGTGGACGATCAGCTCAAGGTCAGCCACCCGCCGACGCTCGTCAGGGGTGAACCGGTAGACCGCCACGATGTCCAGATGCGATGCGTAGCCCTGAAACGGTCGAAAGGTCCCGGGCCACTGCAGCTGCGGGTACCGGAAGTAGGTGTTGCCGGTGTACAGAGTCACCCGGCTCTGGGTCGCTGTGCCGCGCGTGTTGAGCCGAGCAACCTTGACGTCTACGGCGTGGTAACGGCCGCCGAGGGCTGGGCCGCCCAGCTCGATATCCGGATATCCCCGCTCGGTCCCTCTTCTGCCCTCGACGGCCTCCTCTGTGGCGATCCGGTCGAGGAGGAAGTCGACGATGGCGACCTCGAGCACGTTGGCGAGCGCAGCTGGCTCTTTCGGGAGCGGCAGCAGATGCCCTCCTTCGGCGAGCTTGCGCTCCAGCTCGTCAGGATCTCTGGCCGACAGGGGCCAGTCGTGCCGCCCACCCCTGCGGTATACGGCGACGATGTCGAAGACGAACTCACCGCATGTCCGGCGCAGCCATTCAAGGACGTCCATGGGCCCGAGACCCTAGCGCACCCACCGAGCCGCTCAGGGCGAGGGCGGAGAGGAGCATGCAGACGGCGGCGTAGCTGAAGGCGGCCGTGGGTGAGATCAGGGTCCACAGCAGTCCGGCTGTACCGCTGGCGACGACGTTGCCGAGGCTCTGCGTGACGGCCAGGAGCCCGAAGGCAGAGCCGCGCAGCGCAGCCGGGGCGAGCAGCGCGACCGCGGTGTGCTCGGCGGTCTCCACACAGCCGATCGCGACCCCGGCGGTGAGGAAACAGGCGGCGAGGGCGGGCGCGCTCGGGCCGACGATGGCCAGCCCCGCGTAGGCGAGCGTAAACAGCGCGACGCCGGCCATCAGCACTCCAGGCGAGGTCCAGCGATCGCTCGCCCGGCCGGCCGGCACGCTCGCCGCCGCCGCGACGTTGTAGCCGGTGTAGAGCAGGAGCGCGGTCGTGGTCGCGGCGACCGCTCTCCGCGCGGGGAGCGGCAGCTGTGTGGCGCGCAGGATCATGATCGTGGCGGCGAGGTTGCCCAGCTCGAAGGTGCTGACGCCGATCATGAGCCTGCCGAGCGGGCCACCCAGGAGCGGGCGGACCTTGAGTCGGAGGGGTGCACGCTCAGCGGTCCTCGCCTGGGGAGCGGCGCGGATCGCGTAGGCGATCGCGACAGCCGCCAGCAGGCCAGGCAGAGCCGACAGGGCGATGGCGCTGCGGACGCCGAAGGCCGCGACCAGCGCGAGGGCCGCCAACGGGCCCGCCACGGCGCCGAGGTTGTCCATCGCCCGCTCGAAGCCGTACGCGCGCCCGTACCTGCCGGGTGGGCGACGTCGGCCAGCAGCGCGTTGCGGGCCGGCATACGCAGGCCGCGCGCCGCCCATGCGCCTGCCCGGAGCAGACCCACCTGGACCACCCAGGTGGCGGTGCCGATCAGCCCGGAGAGCACCGCGGTCATGGCGTAGCCGCGCACCGCCGTTGCCCGGCGGCGTTGGGCATCGTCCGCAATGGGACCTCCCACGAGGCGGGTCAGCCCGGCGAACCCATCAACGATGCCTTCGATCAGCCCGAGCGTCGAGCGTCGAGCGTCGAGCGTCGAGCGTCGAGCGTCGAGCGTCGAGCGTCGAGCGTCGAGCGTCGAGCGTCGAGCGTCGAGCGTCGAGCGTCGAGCGTCGAGCGTCGAGCGTCGAGCGG
>JBOGEA010000429.1:0-4417 GCA_050743205.1 Egibacteraceae bacterium
AGGCGGACTTGTATCCGGGGGACTCCCTGGACCCCTGGCCGCCTGAACCGCGCTCCGCTTCGCTTCGCCCGCACGTCAAGGCCGCGCTTTCTCAAACACGTGCTCACACAGCCTGGCACCACCTGGGTCTGGGTCAACGGGGGCCAGCCGGCGTCAATGGCGCGGTACGGGAGCCCCACCCCGCACAGCGTGCGGATCAGCGCGGTGTACACCCCGCCTGAGCTGCGGGGTCACGGCTGCGCGAGCGCCTGCGTCGCGGCGCTCACCCGCAGGCTCCTCGACGACGGCTGGGCCTTCACGACGCTGTTCACCGACCTTGCGAACCCCACGTCGAACCGCATCTACGCCCGGATCGGCTACCGGCCGGTGTGCGACATGGACCACTACCGGTTCGCGCGGCAGATCAGTCCTTGAAGTCCTCGTGATAGCGGCTGGCGGTCGGGCCGCGCTGCCCCTGGTACTTGCTGCCCAGCGCCTTGGTGCCGTACGGCTGCTCCGCGGGGCTGGACAGGCGGAAGAACGCCACCTGGCCGATGGCCATGCCCGCGTAGATCGCGATCGGCAGGTTCGACACGTTCGACAGCTCCAGCGTCAGCGCGCCGTCGAAGCCCGGGTCCACGAACCCGGCGGTCGCGTGCACCAGCAGCCCCAAGCGGCCGAGGCTCGACTTGCCCTCCAGCCTGGCCACCAGATCGTCGGGAAGCCTCACCCGCTCGTAGGTGCTGCCGAGCACGAACTCGCCGGGATGCAGGATGAACGGCTCGCCGTCCTCGACCTTGACCAGCTCCGTGAGGTCCGGTTGGTCCGCCCGCACGTCGATGAAGGGATAGCGGTGGTTGGCGAACACGCGGAAGCTCGCGTCCACCCGCAGGTCCACGCTGGACGGCTGCACCGCCCGCTCGCCGAGCGGCTCGATGCCGATCCGCCCCGCCTGCAGCGCCACCCGGATATCGCGGTCCGACAGGATCATGGGAACATGATGCGCCACCGGCCCGCGGACCGCGATTGCCCCAACTCCGCCCACCCCGTCAGCCTGCCTTCGGAGCTGTGATGGACACGATGATCGCCACCACCGCCGATGTCGACCCGACAGCGCGCATCGGCGCTGGATGCAGAGTCTGGCATCTCGCCCAGATACGCGAAGACGCCCAACTCGGCGAGGGCTGCGTGGTGGGGCGCGGCGCCTACATCGACGCGGGCGTCCAACTGGGGCGCAACTGCAAACTGCAGAACTACGCGCTCGTCTACGCGCCAGCGCAGCTGGGCGACGGGGTCTTCGTCGGACCGGCGGCGGTGCTGACCAACGACGTCTACCCACGCGCGGTCACGCCTGAGGGCAAGCGCAAGGGCGCAGACGACTGGCAGATCACGGGCGTGACCGTCGGCGAGGGCGCGTCGATCGGCAGCCGCGCCGTGATCGTCGGCGGCGTGGCCGTCGGCCGGTGGGCGCTGGTCGGCGCGGGCGCCGTGGTCACGCGGGACGTGGGCGACTTCGCCCTCGTCGTCGGTGTCCCCGCCCGGCGAATCGGCTGGGTCGGCGAGGCAGGGATCCCCCTGATCGCCCACACCGGCGCGACCTGGCGCTGCCCCCACAACGGCGCCACCTACCTGGAGGCAAACGGGCGGCTGATCGCACAGCCCTGAGCAGTTTTGGGGAGACTTTGCCCCACCTGGTGGGCCAAAGTCTCCCCAACCACAGGCGCTCGGGTGCCCCTGCCAGATCGAATCACATGGGTGGGTTAATCTGTGGCCGTGCTCGATTCGGTTGGCCTGGACACTCCGGCGCTGCGGAAGGCGCGGGGGGCGTTCTTCACCCCGCCCGCGGTCGCCGACTTCATCACCCGTTGGGCCATCCGCACTCGTGACGACCGCGTCCTAGAGCCCTCCTGCGGCGAGGCGAGCTTCCTGCTGTCGGCAGCTCGACGGCTTCGCAAGCTCGGCGTCCAAGTGGTGAGTGGCGACCAGCTTCAGGGAGTCGAGCTGCATCCCCCTTCGGCGCTGCGGGCGCACGCGCTCCTGGCCAGCATCGACGCTGAGGCGACGATCCACGTCGGAGACTTCTTCGCCGCCCCGCTCAGCCGCTATGACGTCGTGATCGGCAATCCGCCCTACGTCCGCTATCAACAGTTCACTGGCGCCGCCCGCTGGGCAGCCCGGCAAGCAGCCGCAAAACACGATGTGAGCCTGTCGGGCCTGTCCAGCTCTTGGGCGGCCTTCGTCGTCCACGCCGCCGATCAGGTCGCCCCAGGCGGCCGGATGGGACTGGTGCTGCCCGCCGAACTCCTGTCGGTCAACTACGCCGCCGACGTGCGCCGGTTCCTGCTGCGCAGATTTGCCCAAGTGCGTCTGGTCACGTTCGAACGGCTGGTCTTCCCCGACGCGTTGGAGGACGTCGTCCTGCTGCTGGCGGAGGGTCAAGGGCCGACCGCCCACTTCGAGTTGTACCAGGCCGGCAGCGCGGCTGATCTGGCCGACGATGGCGCCCATGTGTGGGTGAGGTCGCGCGCGAGGGAGGCGAAGTGGACTTCGGCGCTGCTCGATCGCAGCGCCCTCGACGCCTATGGTCGACTGACCAGCAGCGACATGTTCTGTCGCCTGGCCGACTGGGGGCGGACCTACCTCGGCGCGGTCACCGGCAACAACCGCTGGTTCGCCTTGACCGGCGCCGAGGTCGCGACCCTGGGGTTGCCGCCGACAGAGCTGCTGCGCATCTCCCCGCCGGGTTCACGGCATCTTCGCGGCCTCACGTTCAGCTCGCACGCGTGGACTCAAGCGCGCGACGAAGGCCGCGGCGCGTATCTGTTCTATCCGGGCGACACGCCGTCGCTGGCGGCGCGCCGACGTATCGAGCAGGGGGAGCGTCAGGGCATCCCTCAGGCGTACAAGTGTCGAGTTCGTGACCCCTGGTGGCGGGTGCCGCTCGTCGCTGTGCCTGATCTGCTGTTGACCTGCATGAACCACGACACTCCACGGCTGACCTACAACGGCGTGCAGGTGCGTCATCTCAACAGCGTGCACGGCGTCGCCCTGCACGAAAGCCATCGTCACCTCGGCCGAGACCTGCTGCCCACGGCCGCTTTGAACAGCGTGACCCTGCTCGGCGCCGAGCTGGTTGGCCGCGCCTACGGCGGCGGCATGCTCAAAGTCGAGCCCCGCGAGGCCGACCAGCTGCCAATGCCCGCTATGTCACTGATCCAAGCAGCCGCCGACCAGCTGCGTGCGCTGCGTCCGCAGCTCGCCCAGGCGCTGCGCCATGGTGAGCTGCTCGACGCCGTCCGCCAAGTCGACCGTGCCCTACTCCGCACTGGGGGTGTGGCAACCCGCAGCGACCTCGAGGCGCTTCGCACTGGTCGCCAGGCGCTGTTCCAGCGACGCGTCACCCGCGGGAAGTCAAACCGTGGCAAGGATTGACGATCTCCTGAAAGCAGCGTTCGAGCGTGTGGGCCCGAAACCTCCCGAGTCCGGCACCGCTCAAGCTGTCAAGAAGCGCTACTCCGAGCAGATCAGCAACGCACTGGCCTACGCCTTCGCCGAAGAGCTGCGCCACCGCGGCATGACCGGTGCCAAACCCTCCACCCCCGGCGAGGCAAGCGGCTCAGGCGCTGAGCGACGTATGGCCGGCGCCATCGGCGCGAAAAAGGTCGACGTCACCTGGGCGACCGAAGAATCCGGGCTCCTGCTCGGCATCAGCATGAAAACGATCAACTGGCGCGATTCACGCACCCAAAACTTCCAGAAGAACCTCACCAACCGCAGAGGCGACCTGCTCATCGAGGCGGTCACCTTGCACCGCTGGTTCCCCTATGCCGTCATGTGCGGCCTGCTGTTCCTCGACTACCAAGCCGCAACCGACGGGACAGCCCAGCGGCGGTCGACGTTTGATAACGCCCACCCACGGCTCAAGCTGTTCACCGGACGCAACGACCCCGCCGGACGCGACGAACAATACGAACGGCTCTACATCGTCATGCTCGACGGCAACCCCTTCAACCCCAGCTGCCTCGCATACGAGGCCGGCGACCCCATCACCCCTCACGACTTCCACGACATCATCACGGCGCTCGTCCAACTCGTCGCCGAGCGCAACCCCGACTTCTACGAAGAAGTCGAAGGCAACCTCCGAAGGGTCTGACCACGCGAGGTCCCACCCACGGATGGCGCCATCTGCTCAGAACAGGACGGGCGGCTGATCGCGCGGCTGGCGCGCCAGCGGATGGGCGGGGAACAGCTGCCGCAGCGTCGGGTTGGCCTGATCAGCCGGCGACAGGACGGGCCGCTCGACGGGCCAGCGCACGCCCAGGTCGGGGTCATCCCAGGCGACCGACCGCTTCGGCGCGCCGGGCCGCCAGTAGTCGCTGACGTCGTACAGATAGTCGGCCGGCCCGTCGCCCAGGACGCAGAACGAGTTGGCCAGCCC
>JBOGEA010000430.1:0-4414 GCA_050743205.1 Egibacteraceae bacterium
ATCCGGAACCGAGCCGACACACCCCACTGTGGGGGCCGCTCGCGCCGCGCTCCCACGCGCAGCATCCGCAGGCTGAGGTCCAGCGCGAGGACGCGGGCGCCGGCGGCGCGTAGCAGGCCCGACAGCATTCCGGTCCCCGCGGCAGCGTCGAGCACCAGCGCGCCGGGGACGGGGTCCAGGGCGCGCAGCGCCACCCGCCGCCAGTGGCGGTCCTGGCCCGCGGACAGGACCGTGTTCGCCAGGTCGTAGCGCGGCGCGACCCGGTCGAACATCTGCTGGACCAGCGAGGCGTCCTTCGCCCTGGTGGGCCGGGGGTCGGGAAGGCTCACGCGATCCGCGGCCACAGCTGGCCCGCTGGCGGGCGGATCGCCTGGAGGTCCCCTTCCGGAAGGGTCGCGGGACAGAGCACGGTGGCCACGGTCGTGCAGTGTAGGCGCCCCGGCTGGCCCGAGCGTTGGGCAGGCGGCTTACGCGAGGAGCACGACGGTGGCGGCGGCGAGGGCACCGGCGATCGGCGCGATGAGACGCTCTCGGGTCGCGGCCGAGGTGCGTTTCTCAAGCGTGATGACGGCGGTGAGCGTGGCCATGATGACGAGGCTTCTGTGGCCGACCACGGCCATGAGCAGCATCAACGGCCAGCACGATACGACGCACCGCCGTGCCTGAAGCAGGCCGAAGCGGACGCAGGCGGCATCGGCGCGCCGGCCCATCGGTGGCAGCGGCACGGTGCGCTGGCAGGCGACGAGCGCTCGCCGCTTCCATCGGGTCAGCTGCCAGATGGCCGCGATCGCCAGCGCGCCAGGGACGAGCTGGCGTTCGTCGAGGCCGGCCGCCATCGCCACCCTGACCAGCAGCAGCGCCAGCACCCCGAAGACCACCCACACCGCGACATACGACGTGACATACACGGCCATCGCCCACCGCCGCCGCCGTCGGATGCTGTTGAGGCCGACGTGACGGACGGCCGGCAGCGTCGCCGGCACCATCATCGCCATCGACATGAGCGCCCAGCCTCCGACGGCGGCCCGCAGCGTCGGGGTCGCCGCGGCGCGGTGGGATCCGTGCGCGGCGCCGGCGGCGTGGATGGCCGGCGAGGCGTGGATGACGGCGAGCGCCACCCACGCCATCGCTGCGGCCACGGCGGCCGGCCATTCGGGCCGCCAGGCGAGGGCGACGGCGACCCGCCGCGCGGAGGAGGATCGGCCGGCCACAGCGGGCGCTCAGCCTACGAACAGGCTTACCCGGCCGATGCGCACGGGTCTCGCGGCCGCCGCTTCGAGCAGTTCGGCGGAGGCGGCGGCCATGAGGTCCTCCTCCTGGCCTGGTGGCGGTATCGGCGTGATGGGCTCGAAGGTGACGGTGATGGCGTCCGGATCCCACTCACCAGCCTCGCTCAGCGTGCTGACGACGCGTGTGATGTCGAACGTGTGGCGGAAGCCGGGCACGCCGTCGTGAGCCCTGTCGGGGTCGTTCATCACCTCGATGCCGAACAGCGCGATGTTGCCGGCGTGATATCGGCCGCGATCCGCCTCGGGGTCGGATGGCAGGTTGATGAACACGCCGTAGACGATGCCGGGGTTCTGCTCGGCTTCGATGTCTTCGACATTGAGGTAGGTGGCCCGAGTTCCGGTGGCGACATCGTCGCTCGAGACGAGGGACCGGGTGCTCGGCGGCACGGTGAGCCCGACCGAGACAGTCTCGCCGACCAGGTCGATGGGCTGCTCCGTCGCCGCCGCCAGCTCGGGTGGTTCTGAGGATTCGGGTGTTCCTGCGGGGGTTGGGCTCATGCTGGCCGCCAGGGGTTGGACGTCGTAGACGTAGTGCAGCTGCGCGGCGCTGTCAACCACCTCGGCAGCCGTAATGGTGACGGCAGCACCGGTCTCGTCGTAGAGGGTGAACGGCTGGTCGAGCCAGGCCGCTTCGCCGGGATTGGCACGGCCACCTCCGAGCCCCAGCCACTGGTTCCACAGGCGGTCGATGTTGGCGTGGTGAAGCCAGAAGATCGGGTCCAGCGCGGCGCAGTTCACATCGCTCATCAGCCCGCGCTGGCACTGCCCGCTTCGGGCGCCGCCGATCTGGACGTGGATGTCATTGTGCGGCGTCTGCTCGAGGCCCCCCGTGCTGCCGCCGAATTGGGCCGGAGGTCGACGCCCACCGCCAAAGCCTGGTCCGGGTGGGCCGATGAAGTTCGTCATTGCCATCGCCGCGCTGCTCGACGTCACCAAAGGCGATAGCTGGGAGCCGTTGGCGATGGGGGTGCTGCGGCGCGGGGGCGGCAGGAACAGCGGGTTCGGCGAGCCGTCCGGCAGCGTCGGCTGGCGGAACGGCAGCGGGAGCGTGTTGATCGGGAACGGCTGGTCGTAGTTCCAGTACGGCATAGCGAAGTCGGCCGGGCCACCAGCGCTCACGACGGCCGCTCGGACGATCCGCTCGAAGTAATAGAGGTACATGCGGTGCCAGGAGAGGAAGTACCAGCTCGCGTGCTGGCACTCGTTCCACCTGGCGCCTGGCGGCACTGCCGCGTACGACCCATGGATCGCGGCCTGGTAAGTCCAGCTCGTCGGGTCCGTAGCCGGGCGGGCCTGCATGACCGCGACAGCTCGGGCGTACGCTTCGGTGATCGGGTCCCACGGGTCATTGGCCCGCAGAGTCCAGACGTCTCGGCGCACAAACGTGCCGTTGTATTCATAGAGGACATTCAGACCTCCTTCGCCGGAACCATGAGGTCGGCGCGACCGCCGCCGGTGCACGGTTTGGTTGCGCCGCGCCGTTAATTTACATATTTACGAGGCAGCATTCATCAGTTGCAGCTTCCGTCGGATGCGGCGGAAAGCTGCAACTGAACCGTCGCCTCGCCGAGTTGAACCGCGGGTTTCCGTCAGATACGACGGAAAGCTGCCTGCCAGTCCGGCGACCGGAGCACTGTTGCCACTAATCCGATCGGCTGTATCGGACAAATTGCGTGACCGCTAGTGTCGCGTCTGGGCCCGTATGGGCTAGGGTGACGCGCTTGAGGACCCGGCTGGATGGATGCGGCCCGGGTCGCCGTGACGGCGAAGGATCCTGGGGGAGCGTGGCGTGGCTTTCTACGCGGACCTGCATGTGCACTCGAAGTACTCGCGGGCGACCAGCAAGGACGCTGATCTGGAGCACCTCGCCTGGTGGGCGGCGCGGAAGGGGATCGGGGTGGTCGGCACCGGCGACTTCACCCATCCGGCCTGGTTCGAGGAGCTGCGAACGAACCTGGTGCCGGCCGAGCCGGGGCTGTTCCGGCTGCGCGACGATCTGGAGCGGCAGGTCGCCGACCGGCTCCCGCCGTCGTGCCGGAACCCGGTGCGGTTCATGCTGTCGGTGGAGATCTCCACGATCTACAAGCGGGCGGAGCGCACCCGCAAGGTGCACCACCTGATCTACGCCCCAGACCTGGAGACCGTGCGCGATCTCAACACATCGTTGGGGCGCATCGGCAACCTCGGCTCGGACGGGCGGCCGATCCTGGGCTTGGACTCGCGTGACCTGCTCGACATCACGCTGACCAGCGGTGATGGGGCGTACCTGGTGCCCGCGCACGTGTGGACGCCGTGGTTCGCCGCGCTCGGGTCGATGTCGGGGTTCGACGCGATCGAGGCCTGCTACGCCGACGTGGCCGGTCATGTGTTCGCGATCGAGACGGGCCTGTCCTCTGACCCCGCGATGAACTGGCGGGTCTCCCGGCTCGACCGTTACCGGCTGGTCAGCAACTCCGACGCGCACTCCCCGCCGGCGCTGGGCCGTGAGGCGACCGTGTTCGCGACCGACCTCGACTACTTCGCGATGCGCCGGGCGCTGGAGACGGGCGAGGGGTTCGGCGGCACGGTCGAGTTCTTTCCCGAGGAGGGCAAGTACCACCTGGACGGCCACCGCAAGTGCGGGGTTCGGCTGACCCCGGACCAGACCCGCCAGGTGCAGGGGACCTGCCCCGAGTGTGGCAAGCCGCTGACGGTCGGCGTCATGCACCGGGTGGAGGCGCTGGCGGACCGCGAGGACGGCGCCCGGCCGCCGGGCGCGGCCGAGTTCCACTGCCTGGTGCAGCTGCCTGAGATCGTCGGGGAGATCCTCGGCGTCGGACCCAAGAGCAAACGCGTGGAGAAGGAGGTCGCCGGCCTCGTCGCCCGATTGGGGCCCGAGCTGGACATCCTGGCGCACGTGCCGCTGGAGGAGATCCAGGCGGCGGCCTCGCCCCTGGTCGCTGAGGCGATCGCCCGGATGCGAAACGGCGAGGTGATCCGCGAGGCCGGCTACGACGGCGAGTACGGGCGGATCCACCTGTTCTCGCCCGAGGAGCTGCACGGCCCCCCAACGGCCGCGCTCTTCGCCCCCGACCCCGAGCCCACGCCAGACGCCCCATGTGTGCTGGATCGCGGCGGTATACCGC
>JBOGEA010000431.1:0-4406 GCA_050743205.1 Egibacteraceae bacterium
CCTCCGGATGCGAAGGAAAGGTGCGCCTCAAGCTTGATCGCGCGAGCCTGACCTGCGACTTTCCTCCGGATACGGAGGAAAGCTGCAGTGTCGCTGGCCCAGGGGCGTCTACAGGCCCCGCGACGGGTTGGCTGCGCTCACAGCCATGCGCCGTGATTTTGCAACAGCCTCGATCCGACGGAAAGCTGTAGCTGACGCGGCAGCGCAGGCATGCGGTTCGACCCGCGTTTTGCAACAGGCTCCACAAGTGGGAGGAAAGCTGCATCTCTGGCTCGAGCACCCCGCCTGGCGGCCCCGCGAGATTTTGCAACAGGCTCTGGGCGACGGAAAACTGGACGCCAGCGCAGGCGACGGGGCGCGGGGCGGGCGTGTTTTCTGCCGCAGCCCGTCATACCCCTTACATGACAACGTTGTTGCGCTCCAAGCCCTGACCCCCAATCGCTGGCTGCCGCTCCCGCCGTCCGCGACCCGCCTGGCTGGGCGCGGCACCGCTGGTCAGTACGCTGGGGCGATGACGAATGAATATCGGGCGCGGGATCTGTTCACCGCGGACAAGATCGTCGATGCGGCGGCGCCGCCGGTTGTGTTCGTGGGGCTCAACGGGTGGCTGGGGCTGCAGGCGGCCGCAGTGGGGGCGCTCGGCCTGGCGGTGGCGCTCGTCGGGGTGAGGCTGGGGCGAGGGCAGCGGCCGCTGTACGCGTTCAGCGGGCTGGCGGGCGTCCTGATCGGCGTGGGGACAGCGCTGTGGTCGGGCGACGCCGCGGGTTTCTTCCTGCCCGGCATCGTCATCAACGCGGTGATGGGCGTCGCGTCCGTCGTGAGCATCCTCGTCAAGCGCCCGCTGGTCGCGCTGTTCAGCGCGGCCATCTACCGCTGGCCCCTCGGCTGGTACTGGCAGGACCGCGTCCGTCCCGCATACAGCGAGATCACTTGGGCATGGGCCGCGCTCTACCTGTCGAGAGCGGCGCTGCTGGGCGCGCTCGTCGCCCGGGAAGCGGTCGGCTGGCTGGCCGTGGCCCGCATCCTCACCGGTTGGCCGGCGTTCGCCATCCTGGTGATCGCGACCTACGCGTACGTCAACTGGCGCCTCGCGCGTCTGGGCGCTCCCACAGTCCAGGAGTGGGAGGCCCGCAACTCCGAGCCCGCGCCGATCGCCTAGCCGGCCATGGCCATCCACGCACCGGACCTTCCCACCAACGCGCTCTGGCTGAACGTCGAGCGCCCGCTGACACGTGAGGATCTGCGGGGCCGGGTGGTGCTGCTCGACTTCTGGACGTACGCCTGAATCAACTGCCTCCATACGCTGCCCGTGCTGGCGGCGGTCGAGCGGCGGTTGGCGGGCGAGCCGGTCGTGGTGATCGGCGTCCACTCGCCGAAGTTCCCGACCGAAGGCGACGCGCGGATGGTGCGCCAGGCCGTCCGCCGGCATGGTGTCACGCATCCGGTCGTCGTCGACACCGAGTTCAGGGTCTGGCGGGCCTACGCGGTGCGGGCCTGGCCGACCCTCGTGCTGGTCAGCCCCGACGGCATGATTCTGGGAGCGTCGAGTGGCGAGCCCGACCGCGGGCCGCTGTACACCGTGCTGTGGGAGACGCTCCGGGAGCACCGGGACCGGCTGATCTCGTCCCCACTCCCCCTGAGGCCCGAGCCCGCGCCGCCGGGAGCCCTCGCGTTCCCGGGCGGCATCGCGGTGGCGGAGGAGCCGGTTTCCGCAGGCCCCGCCGAGGGGTCCCGCGTGTACGTGGCCGACACCGGCCACCACCAGATCGTGGCCTGCGCGGAGGATGGGCGGGAGATCACGCGGCTCGGCTCGGGCAGGCCTGGGCTGCGCGACGGCCCGCCGGGGACAGCGCAACTGCATCATCCGCACGGACTCGCCGTCCACCAAGGCCGGCTCTATGCCGCCGACACTGGCAATCACGCGGTGCGCACGGTTGACCTGCTGACCGGCGCGGTGTACACCCTCGCCGGCACCGGCCAGCGCGGCCGGGGCAGCTCGGACAGCGGCCCGGCCCTGCGCGTCTCCCTGCGCTCGCCGTGGGACATCGCGGTCGCCCCCGACGGTGCGGTGATCGTCGCGATGGCCGGCAGCCACCAGCTCTGGGCCATCGCGGACGCCGGTGAGGCGATCGCCCGCGTCCTCGCCGGCTCGGGGCGCGAGGCGCGGATCGACGGCGAGTACACGAAGAGCGCGTTCGCGCAGCCGTCCGGGCTCACCTGGGGCCCGGACGGCGCGCTGTACGTCGCCGACAGCGAGATCTCAGCGGTGCGTCGGGTGGCTGAGGGCATGGTCGAGACCATCGCTGGGGGCGACCTGCTCGACTTCGGGGACATCGACGGGATCGGTGACGAGGCTCGGCTCCAGCACCCGGTCGGCATCACGCGCGGGCCCGACGGCGGGCTGCTCGTCGCCGACACCCTGAACCACAAAGTCAAGCACCTCGACACGTGTACGCGCGACCTGCGCACGCTATTGGGCGACGGAGCACCGCTGCACGCCTCGATCGCCGAGCTGGAGGAACGACCGACCTTGCCGCGCGACGCGAGGGCCTCAGCATGGTGCCAAGAGCCCGAGGCCCTGGTCTGGGACGGCCAGCGTCTGCTCGTCGCCGACACCGGCAACCAGCGGATTCTCGCCGTCGACCTGGCCTCGGGCGCGGTGAGGATCTGGCTCGGCTAGATCGCGACGCGGGTCCGGACCTCGTCGATCAGCCCGTACTCGACGGCGTCAGGCGCCGAGAGCCAGAAGTCTCGATCAGTGTCCCGCGCAATCTGTTCAACGGGCTTCCCTGTCCGCTCGGCCAAGATCTCATTCAGGCGATTTCGGAGGAATACGATCTGCTGCGCCTGGATCTGGATGTCGGCCGCCTGACCGCGCGCGCCGCCGAGCGGTTGGTGGATCATGATCCGCGCGTTGGGGGTCGCGGTACGGGTGCCGGTCCCCGTCGCGAGGATCACGGCCGCCGCCGAGGCAGCGATCCCGAGGCACACGGTGTTCACCTTCGCCCGCATGAGGTAGTGAATCGTGTCGTAGACCACGAACAGGCCGCTGACCAGGCCACCCGGCGAATCGATGTACAGGGTGATGTCCTTGTCGGAGTCCCTGTCCAGCGACATCAGCCGCGCGGCCAGCAGGTCGGCGACCTTGTCCTCGATGGGTCCCGCGAGGTACAGCTCGCGGTTCTCGTAGAGCCTGTTCCAGACGTTGGCCTCGAACATCGAGGTCAACGGACTCTGGGGCTCCTCCTCTTCCAGTCTCATACTTCGGCTCCTGTCCACCGGGGTCGCTTGAGACTATCAGTGCACGAGACCTCACTCGCCGGATTCTTGACTTCTCGACGGCTCCCGCGAAGACTCCGTACCGCACCGCTCGGCGGGATCTGGCGGAATCGGAAAGGCCGATACTCCCGCCCCCAGTGTGGAGGTCTGAGTGCTGACAGTGACGGATGGGAACGGCTCAAGAACACTCGGGCGTGGCCTGGCGGTGCTGCAGTCGCTGGGCTCCGCGGCAGACGGATGCACCGTAGCGGAGCTGTCCGTTGCGACCGCTTTGGACCGTGCGGTCCTTTATCGTCTGCTTGAGACCCTGACCGAGCATGGGTTCGTCGTGCGAGATGGCGAGACCCGCCGGTATCACCTGGGGGTCGCGCTCGTCGAGTTAGGCGCCCGGGCGAGCAGGGCTCTGGAGGTGAGGCGCCTGGCACTGCCTGGAATGCGGGCGCTGATGGAGCACATGCGCGAAGCCGTCTGCCTCACCGTCCGTGATCGGCAGGACATCGTGGTCGTCGATCGCGTGGAGCCCCCCGGCCTGTTCGTACGCGTCGGCTATCACGTCGGGTTCCGCCATCCCCTGGCCATAGGAGCCCACGGCCGCGCCCTCCTCGCGTTCCTCGACCACGTCAGCCCCGCGGGCAACCATGGTGACCGCAGCACAATCGGCGAGCGCAGCGCTCCCCTTGCGATCGAACTCGAGGCCAGCCGTGCTCGCGGGTTCGCGATCTCCGTTGACGAGTTGGAGCGCGGCGCCTCCGGGGTCGCCTCGCCGATACTGGACCGGGGCGGCCGACCGATCGCCGCGATCGGCATCGTCGCCCCCTCCCCCAGGCTCCCGGATCCGGCGGCAGTCGGCCCTCGCGTACGCGCCATGGCCCTCGAGGTCTCCCGCCGCCTCGGCTACACCGGCACCGGCACCGTCGGCGAACCGCGCCACCGCGCCACCGGCTGAGCGCCCACCCGCCCGCTGAGCGCCCAACCGCGCTCCACCGGCAACCGGCACCACCCGGTGACCGCGCCATGGCCCTCGAGGTCTCCCGCCGCCTCGGCTACACCGGCACCGTCGGCGAACCGCGCCACCGCGCCACCGGCTGAGCGCCCAACCGCCCGCTGAGCGCCCAACCGCGCTCCAC
>JBOGEA010000432.1:0-4394 GCA_050743205.1 Egibacteraceae bacterium
CTGCGCGTCTGGCCGTCGCGCTTCTGTTCGCCCCAAACCGCGCTTCGCTGCGGCCCTGGCCGCGGCGCTTCTGTTTGCCCCAAACCGCGCTTCGCTGCGCGTCTGGCCGTCGCGCTTCTGTTCGCCCCAAACCGCGCTTCGCTGCGGCCCTGGCCGCGGCGCTTCTGTTTGCCCCAAACCGCGCTTCGCTGCGCGTCTGGCCGTTGCGCTTCTGTTCGCCCGCTGCGGGTCTGGCCATTGCGCTTCTGTTTGCCCGAAGCCGCGCTTCGCTGCGGGCCTGGCCGTCGCGCTTCTGTTTGGCGGGTAAGATCTGGGTTCAGCAGCCACCTCGTAGGGGGAGTCATGGGCAGACGGAAGAACCAGCTCCAGGGCCTGCTTGGTCCGCTGGAGTCCGAAGTCATGGAGACGGTGTGGGATCAGGGCGAGACGACTGTCCGGGATGTGCACGCTGAACTCTCACCGCGGCGCGACCTGGCCTACACCACGATCATGACGACTATGGCGCGACTGGCCTCCAAAGGCCTGCTCAACCGGGACACGTCGGGGCTGGCGCACCGGTACCGTCCGACGGTCTCGCGTGACGAGTATGCGCGCTCGACCGTGACCTCGGTCGTCGATTGGCTGCTGGACTCGTTCCCTGAGCCGGCCATGCGTTACTTCGTGCAGAAACTGGATGACGAGGCAGATCCGGTGGTGATGAGCGCGTTGCGCGCGCGAATCGACGAGCTGCGCACTCAGGAGGGCTAGTGCCTGGTCCTGCGGTGATAGGAGCCGCCGAGGGCGTGTTCCTGCACCTCACGACGCAGTCGTTCGCGGTGCGGGCGCTGATCGGCTCGCTGGCGGCGGCTGCGCTCGCGTCCCTTGCGGTGCGGGGGGGCCTGGTTCGATCGAGCCGGGCACGGCGCCTGCTGGTGCTCGCCCCGGTGTTGACCGCCGCGGGCGCGGCGATCGCTTCGGTCGGTGAGGGGTTCCTGCCCCGGCTGATCATCACGAGCACGCGGGGCACGTCGGCGGGCCGCCTCCTCGATCTGGTCGGCGTCGCGGTCTCCCAGCAGGAGCTCTCCGTCCTCCTCGTCGCCTACGCCGTGGTGGCGGTGACGCTGCTGGCGAGACGGCTGCTCGGGGTCATCGGCGCCAGGCGCCTCCTTCGCGCCGCGCGGCCGGTGACGGATCCGCGGCTCCACGAGATCGCCCGAGGCCTCGTCATGCGCATGGGGGTGCGGTCCCCACAGCTGGTGCAGCTGGAGTCCTGTCCCGGTGGGGCGTTCGCGATCGGCACGCGCCGCCCCGTCGTGGCGGTCGACCCGGTGCTGCTGAACGCCCTTGACGACGGCGAGCTGGAGGGTCTGGTCGCGCACGAGCTGGCACATATCCGCCGCCGCGACACGCTGCTCGGCCTGGTCGTCGGGTTGGCCCGCGACCTTGCGTTCTTCCTGCCCCCGCTGCACCTGGCAGCCCGCTGGCTGCGCAGCGAGCAGGAGGAGAGCGCGGACGAGTTGGCCACACTGCACACGCACCGTCCTGTCGCGCTGGCCTCGAGCATCCTCAAGGTCTGGGACTGCAGCAGCCGCCGCCCGATGCCCCAGCTCATCTGTGCGGCGGTCGGTCCGCTGCGGCTTGCGACCGCGGATGGATGGCACGTGGGCGTGCGGAAGCCGCCGAGGTCGGCCTCGGAGACCACCAGGGCGCTCGCGGCTCGCGTCGAGCGGCTGATCGCGCTGGCGCCAGCGCTGTCACCGCTGCGCTGTCGCGCCGAGGTCGCGCTCGCCGCCGGGGTGCTCGCGATCGCCCTGAGCGCGGCGGTCGTCGTGCCGTCGTATCTCGCTGTGGCCCGTCAGGTCGATGCGCTGTCGTTCGCGTATCTCCTCTCGCCCTCCGACGGACCTGTCGAGTCGTCTGCCTTCGCCACGTTCCGCTCGCTGACGTCCCCGAGCGGGCGTATGGCGGGCGACAACGACGCCATCCGCGCGGCAAGCCAGTACGCGGGAGCCATCCAGGGAATTGCCGCCTCGCCCGCTTTATCGCTGCCCTGCCCCTGCATCGAGTCTCCCGCCCAGCTCCACCAGCGCAAGGCCGCCAGCGAGCCCGCCCGTACGCACAGCTGGGGCGCTGACGGCTACGCGCCCTATGAGTTCCGCCAGACCGACTCGGCTGCCCGAGAGCTGTGGACACTGTCGGATTCCGGCCCCCAGGTCGGGGTCTTCCTGGTGACCCGTCCTCGCGGAGAGTCCTGAGGTCAGGAGGCCTTTTTGTGAACATCCTCACTGCCGCGATCGTCGTCGCGCATCTGATCGTCTCGGTCGTGCTCATCCTGTTGATTCTGATGAAGGCCGGCCGTGGAGGGGGGCTGTCGGACATGTTCGGCGGTGGCTCGATCAGCGGCCTGTCGGGCTCGACGCTCGCGGAGAAGAACCTCGACCGCGTGACGGTCATCGTCGGGGTCATCTTCGCCATGACCACCATCGTGCTCGCGCTCCGGCTGGTGTAGGACGAGGCACGGGCGGGCTTCCCGTGGGGCAGTTGCGGCGGCGCTGCTCGGTGTCCTCGTAGTGCTTGCCGCCTGCGCACCTGGTGCGCAGGCGCCCGATGCCACACCGGCCCCGAGCGTCGCCGTCACCGACGCTCCTTCGGAGGCTCCGAGAGCGACCGGCACGTTCCGGTACGCCATCGCGGAGCCGTCGGCGATCGTGCCGCCGGCCGTCACCGATCCTGACGGTCTCGCGGTCGTCGACGCGGTGTTCGACTCTTTGACCACGTACGACCGCACGCTGCGGGTCATCCCGGGAGCGGCGGGTTCGTGGAGTGCCGAGCAGCCCGACATGTGGACGTTCACCCTGCGGGCAGGGGCGACGTTCCACGACGGCAAGCCGGTGACCGCAGGGGATTTCAAGTTCGCGTGGGAACTCGCCGTACGGCTGGATCTGGCCGGTTACCACCTGCGTGACGTTGCCGGCTACGAGGCGCTGCGGTCGGGGAAGACGCCCGGGCTTGCGGGTGTCACCGCGGTCGATGACCGTACGCTGCAGGTCAAGCTGTCCGGTCCCCGGGTGGATTTTCCGGCGGTGGTGGCGCACCCTGCGTTGGGTCCCGTCTCACGAGAGGCGTGGCAGGCGGACGAGGGCGCGTACCGTGAGCGGCCGATCGGCAACGGCCCTTTCCGCATGGACGGGACCTGGGAGCACGGGCAGTTCATCCGCCTCGCTCGGTTCGACGCCTGGAGCGGCGGCGCGGAGCCGTCCGCGGATGAGGTGCTGTTCAGAGTCGCCGACCCTGACACCGCCTACCTTGCCTTCCAGCAGGGGCGCTTCGACTTCGCGCCCGTGCCGGCTGGTGCGCTTGGTGAGGCTGTGCAGCAGTTTCCGCCGTCGTCCGAAGACGGCTACCGCGGCCCCGGCGTCCTGCTCGGCCCCACTCCATCGCTGTATTTCTTGGGCTTCAACGTCGGGAGGCCACCGTTCGACGATGTGGCGGTGCGACGCGCGGTGAGCCTGGCGATCGACCGTGAGGCATTGGCCGCGCAGACGCAGGAGGGCAACGTAGTGATCGCCCGTGCCGTGGTGCCACCCCCGATTCCAGGTGCTCGCGGCGCTGTTTGCGGGGCCTGTGTCCGCGACGAGGTCGAGGCCCGCCGGATCTTCTCCGAGCGTGGGATCGTGACGCTTGAGCTGTGGTTCAACCTCGGGGGCGGCCACGAGCAGGTCGCCGATCGTATACGGCAGGATTTTGCGGCGGTTGGCGTCATCCTCGTGCTGCGCTCCGAGCCTCCGCCGCCCGACGGGACGTTCGGCGCGTATCTTGATGTGCTCTCCTCAGGCGAGGCGGGGCTGTTCCGGTTCGGTTGGACGACGGAGTACCCGACGATGGATGCCGCGCTGCGCCCGCTGTTCCATTCCGCCGCGACGCCTGAAAACGGCGGGCAGAATTACATGCGCTATGCGAATCCTGAGGTCGACGCTCTGCTTGACCAAGCACGGGCCACGGTCGACGGCGCCGTCCGGCAGTCGCTGTATCAGCAGGCGGAAGACCTGGTGCTGAACCTCGATCAGGTGATCGCGCCGCTGTTCACCTACCGCCACCGGGCCGTGGCCGCCGAACGCATCGACAACCTCTACCTCAGCCCCTTCGGGCTGGTGAACCTGGCCGAGATCAGGCTCCAGCCGGCCCAGTGATGTCGAGCAGCCAGGCGACCGGCGCGGAGAACCCTTTGAGGTGGTTCGACTCAAGGATGTCGCTGCGGCCGAAGACCTTCGGGTCGCCGTATCGGCCGTTCTGCAGTTCGAAGACGAGGATCCGGTTCCCGTCGAGGTCCGCGTACCAGTATTCGGGGACCCCGAACTGCTCGTAGTAGGCCCGCTTGCGGATCAGGTCGCGTCTGCGGGTGGAGGGCGAGGAGA
>JBOGEA010000433.1:0-4387 GCA_050743205.1 Egibacteraceae bacterium
ATTCCTGGAGGCCCTCTGATTATGCCGAACTATCCCGGCCAGTCACCGCCCTGACCAGGAGCGTCACAACAACATCGGCATAACCCGAACATCGGCATAATTCAAGTTATGCCGACATCGGCATAACCTAAAGAAAGAGGCATCCGAGGACCGGCTGCGGCGCTTCGTCGCCGACGCCTCCCACGAGCTGCGCACCCCACTCACGTCGATCCAGGGCTACGCCGACCTCTGGCACCAGGGCGCCCTGCGCGGCGACGTTGAGCTCGGGGAGGCCATGCGGCGGATGCAGGGCGAGGCCGGGGCTCCTGGCCGACGACCTGCTGCTCCTGGCGGGCTCGACCAGGGCCGCCCCTTGGAGCCCCGGCCTGAGCCACAGCGCCTCCGACGGGTGCCTCTGGGTTCGGCGGTTGTGTTCGAGCGCCGGTGAGATCCGTCGCAAGGACTTCGGCCTCAGCTTCGGGTTCGGCGCCCTTGGCGCCGTGCTCGGCGACGGCGTGAGGATCGAGCTGGACCTCCAGTTCGTCGAACCAGCCTGAGCGGCGAGATAGTCACCGCTGATACTGGGGGACATCCAGGCCCGAGGTGGACCTGGGTAGCGACTCGGCTCCGGCAACGCCGCCGCGACCCGGCGTTCGTAGGCAGCAGGCGAGAGCCCACGAGTTCGCGGAATGCCCCTGGACGAACTCGGCGCGCGAGGGAGTCCAGGTCTGCCTCTCGTGCCGTCATATCCGGGAATCTGACCGTTGCTCGACCTCGGTTTCATCGAGCCGGATCGACCGGGGAGCTCGCAGCCGATCCAGGGCTTGAACCACAGATGAAGGCGTCGATGCCGTCGAGGAGGCGCTCCAGGCCGAACTCGAAGATGTCGAGAGCGTCTCGGACCGTATACGGAGTCGTGTCGTCGGGGCGGTCGCTCTGGTCGAAAGCGTGCTCGGCGTCGAGCTGGGTGATCGTGGGGTAGCGCGCCGCCCAGGCGGCGTCGGCAATCTCCGCGAGCAGCGGGGCGCGGGCGTTCCACCAGTCCTCGTCGCTCAGGCCGGTGGCCTGCTTGGCGGTGCGGGCATCGGACACCGCCTTGGCCGCGCCGCGCACGAAACTGTCGATGACCCCAACGATGCGAGCCATCTCCACCCCACTGAGACCGAGCCCGGTGAACAGGCGTAGCTGCGCCTCGTAGGCGTCGAGCTCGTGCGGCCCGAGCACGGCGCGCGCCCCCGACACCTGCAGCACCCACGGGTGGCGTTGGTAGAGAGCCCAGCCATCGCGGGCTGAGGCCATCACTGCGGCGCGCCATCCGCCGTCCAGCGAGTGTGCGATCGTCAGCTCGCCGAGCACGGTGTCGAGCATGACGTCGAGCAGCTCCGCCTTGCCAGGCACGTAGCTGTACAGCGCCATGGCGCTCTTGCCCAGCCGATCGGCCACCTTGCGCATCGACACTGCATCGAGTCCCTCGGCGTCGGCCAGGTCGATGGCGGCGACGACGATCTCGGCCACGCTCATGCCCGGCTTCGGGCCGCGTTTCGGTGGCTCGTCGCGGCCCCAGAGCAGCGCCATCGATCGTCTCGGGTCACCTCGCCCGGCGTACTCGGTCATCGCGGTTGCCATTCCATACGGCGTACGGTACTCTTGTCCTTTAATACCGTACACCGTAGCGAGTAGAAGAGGAAACCCGTGGTTATTAGCGCACCGACGACCGGCGGCTGGCCGATCCAGGCCAACGGCCTGGTGAAGCGCTACGGAGGGAAGCCCGCCCTCGACGGGTTCGACCTCGAGGTGGCGGCGGGCACGGTGTGCGGGCTACTGGGGCCCAACGGGGCCGGCAAGACCACGGCGGTGCGCATCCTCACCACGCTGCTGCGCGCCGATGGAGGCCGGGCCGAGGTGGCCGGAGCCGACGTGGCCCGCCAGCCGCACGAGGTGCGCCGCCGCATCGGGCTGAGCGGGCAGGAGGCTGCACTCGACGAAATCCTGAGCGGCCGGCAGAATCTCGTGCTCTTCGGTCGCCTGAACCGGCTCGCCAAGTCGGCCGCCCGCCGGAGGGCCGACGAGCTACTTGAACAGTTCGGCCTGGCCGACGTCGGCGCCAAGGCGGTGAGGCATTACTCCGGCGGGATGCGCCGCCGGCTCGACCTGGCCGCAACCCTCGTCCAGGCTCCTGCCGTGCTCTTCCTCGATGAGCCCACCACCGGGCTCGACCCCCGCGGCCGCAACGAGGTGTGGTCGGCCATCCGTGCGCTGGTAGCCGTCGGCACCACGGTGCTGCTGACCACCCAGTATCTCGACGAGGCCGACCAGCTGGCCGACCAGGTGGTGGTGATGGACGTAGGCCGAGTGATCGCCGCCGGCCCTCCCGACCAGCTCAAGGCCCGGGTGGGGGGCGACCGGCTCGAGGTCGTGGTGCGCGACGATGTCGACCTGTCGGCGGCCACGGCGATCGTCGCCCGGACGGCCACGACCGAGCCGGAGGTCGACATCGACACCCGGCGGATCAGCGCGCCGGTCACCGAGCGGGTGGCGGCGCTCACCGGGGTCGTGCGCTCGTTGGCCGAGGCCGGTATCGAGGTGGCCGACATCGGCCTACGCCGGCCCACCCTCGACGACGTGTTCCTCCGCCTGACCGGCCACCGCACCGACCCCGAGGCTGATCCCGATGCGGAACATCCCCGCTCCCGCGCTGGACAGGAGGCGGCAGCGTGATGGATACCACGATGGCCCCGACGTCCTCGGCGCTCAGCTTCGGTCGCCTGCGCTGGGCCGCCCGCGACGCCTGGATCGTGGCTGGGCGAGACATGGCCCAGTGGGTGCGCGAACCACAGATGATCCTCTGGGGCCTGCTCTTCCCCATCATGTTCGTGCTGCTGTTCGCCTACGTGTTCGGCAGTGCCATCGACGTCCCCGGTGGCGGGAGTTACCGGGAGTTCCTCATGCCGGGCATGTTCGCCCAGACCATGGCCTTCGGCATCGGCGAGACCATGACGGCGGTGCATGCCGACGCGGCCAAGGGCGTCACCGACCGGTTCCGCTCGCTGCCCATCGCCGCCTCGGCCGTGGTGGTGGGCCGGTGCCTGGCCAACATGGTGTCCTCGGCCGCCAACCTGGCCGTCCTCCTGGGCTGCGGCCTGGCCGTGGGCTGGCGCTGGCACGGCTCCCTCGGCGAGGCCGCCGCCGCCATCGCGCTGCTGCTTCTCCTGCGGTTGGCCTTCCTGTGGATCGGCATCTACCTCGGGCTCAAGGCCAAGAGCGCCGAGGCCACCGGCGCGGTGTCCGCGCTGCTGTACCCGGTCACCATTCTGTCCAGCGCCTTCGTCGCCCCCGAGCTCATGCCCGGCTGGCTGGGCGCCATCGCCGAGTGGAACCCCCTGTCGTCGACGATCACTGCCACCCGCCTCCTGTTCCACAACCCAGGCGTGGAGGCGTCCGGCTGGCTCGTCGACAACGCCATCGCCATGGCGATCGTCTGGCCTGCGATCATTACCGCCATGTCTCTTCCCCTTGCCGTGCGGGCCTACCAACGGCTCAGCAGGTGAACGGCCCGGGAGGCGCGGGCAGCCACGACCACATCGAGGTCCGGGGCGCCCGGGAGAACAATCTGGCCGACGTGTCCCTCGACATCCCCAGGCGCCGGCTGACTGTTTTCACCCGGCGTGTCCGGGTCGGGCAAGTCGTCGCTCGTATTCGCCACGATCGCCGCGGAATCCCGACGCCGCTGAAGTGCTCCCGAATCGCACGCAGGGAGCGGGGCGCGGCCCCGCGGAACGCGGCGCGACCTTCGCTCGTGATCTCGGCGTAGGCGGGCGTCGATCGTTGGGGTCGGCGGCTCGGAGGGCGCAGGAACGCAGACCAGGCGGCGAGGCGGAGTCATCGTGGTGCATGCGTGGTGCGCGTGGTCGGCTACCGAGGCTCGTCCGGTTTGGCGATGTTGTGCCGGTGGAACCTGGCGTGGCGCACGATGCGCGGCGTCGCCGCGGCGTTGGGCGCGGCACAGTGGACGAGCCATGGGTGGACGAGCGCGACGTCTCCCGGTGCGCCCACCAGTTCGATGACGCGGAGGCAAAATAATTCGGGTGCGGCTCTTCTGAAGTGACTTCAACGCTGCGTGGGGATGAGGTTGTCGGCGTCGCGTTGGGCGTGTGACCGGCCTGTTTCCAAACGGGCAGGGGCTGCCTCGGTGGGGGTGACGTCGATTCGCGTGCTGGAGTCCAGTGGCGTTCCCGTCCTTCGGGCGTGGTTTTGCAGTCCCCTAACTTCAATGCCGCCAACTTTGGGGTCTTGGTAGGCGCCGAGTGCGGTTACGGGGGCATTCGCCTGTAACCGCAGGTTCATGCCGCTGGCTGGCCGGCCAGAGCGGTGTCGGTGAGTTTTCTGGACGTTGACCGGACTATATGTC
>JBOGEA010000434.1:0-4369 GCA_050743205.1 Egibacteraceae bacterium
AGCGTCGAGCGTCGAGCGTCGAGCGTCGAGCGTCGAGCGTCGAGCGTCGAGCGTCGAGCGTCGAGCGTCGAGCGTCGAGCGTCGAGCGTCGAGCGTCGAGCGTCGAGTTCAGCAGGGAGGGCAGGAGCGCGGTGGGGACCTCTTGGCCGAGATCCGAGAGGAAGCTGGCGGCGCCGATTCCCCCGACACCTCGGTTCCACCAGCCGCGCTCGCCTCTCGGCACATCAGACCTGCGCGCAGCCCTCGACGAGCGAAGTGGCCCGTTCCAGGCCGGCGTCGATGCCGACGACTTCGGTGCCGTCGGTGCTGAAGCGGATGCGGTTGGCCTGGTCGGCGGGGCCGGAGGGGACGAAGGTGAGGTAACGGCCTTTGGGGTCGTAGCGGTGGGGCTGGGTCTGGACCTGGCCCGAGTAGGCGGCGTACACCTCGGCCTCGGTGGACCCGATGCCGACGCTGGAGTCCGTCTGGGCGGGTGACGCCATGCCGACCGCGGAGCCGACCGCCGAGACGATCCCGTCCCGCGGATCGGCCACCGGCTCTTCGCCCGGGGCCAGGATCAGGAAGTAGACGTGGTCGTCCAGACCCTCGGGTCGCGCGAAGTAGCAGGCGCGGCCGAAGTCCTCGAAACTGTCGACAATGAGGGGGATGCCAGCGGCCTCCTCCGCCTCCCTCACCGTCATCCCGACGGCCACTGGGCCGATGCCGCGCAGCGTGATCGGGGTGTCCTGGTCGAGCGCCGTCCGCGGCTCGGTCGCGCCCAGCACCGGGCTGCCCGACGAGCCACAGGCCCCCAACAGGACGAGAACGATCAGAATGGAGCCAACAACCTGCATTGTCTTCGGCATCATGAGCCGATTCACCCGCTCCCCGTCAGAAACCCCACCGGTATCCCACACAGTACGGCATCACCGTCTTCCAAAGGACTGGCCGAATGACCATGACGACTGACACCCTTCCCGACCGCAGTGACTTCTACCTGCTGTACGACCTGCTGAAGCCCGAGGACCGCGAGCTCTTGGATCGGATCCGGGCGTTCATGGCCGCGGAGGTCACGCCGATCATCAACTCGATGTGGACGCGGGAGCGCTTTCCCCACCAGATCATCCCGCGTTTCGGCGAGCTCGGCCTGGGTGGGCTCTCCCTCAAGGGATACGGCTGCGGCGGCCGCAGCTTCGTGCTCGACGGGATGGTCGGGATGGAGATGGCGAGCGTCGACAGCTCGATCGCGACCTTCTACGGCGTGCATTCGGGCCTGGCGATGGGCTCGATCTACCTGTGCGGCTCGGAGGAGCAGAAGCAGCGCTGGCTCCCCGCGATGAGCCGCTATGAGAAGATCGGCTCGTTCGGGTTGACCGAGCCGGAGGTCGGCTCCGGCGTCGCCCGCGGCCTGCGGACGACCGCCCGGCGCCAGGGCGATGCCTGGGTCCTCAACGGCGAGAAGAAGTGGATCGGCAACGCGACGTTCGCTGACCTCAACGTCGTCTGGGCCCGAGACGAGGCCGATGGCAACGTCAAAGGGTTCGTGGTCGAGAAGGGCACCCCAGGCTTCTCCCCGGTGAAGCTGAGCGACAAGATCGCCCTGCGGGTCGTCCAGAACGCCCATATCACTATTACGGACTGCCTCGTTCCCGAGGACAACCGGCTGCAGGAGGCGCGCTCGTTCGCCGACACGGCGAATGTGCTGCGCCTGACCCGCCTGGGGGTCGCCTGGCAGGCGGTGGGCTGCGCGAAAGGCGCGTACGACCTGGCCCTGGCCTATGCCAAGGAGCGGCACCAGTTCGGCCGCCCGATCGCCGGCTTCCAGCTGGTCCAGGACCTCCTCGTGCGGATGCTCGCGAACATCACCGCCTCGCAGTGCCTCTGCTGGCGCCTGTCCCAGCTAGCCGACGAGGGTCGGATGAACGAGGAGCACGCCTCGCTCGCGAAGGCGTTCTGCACCGTGAAGATGCGGGAGTCCGTGGGCTGGGCCCGTGAGCTGATGGGCGGGAACGGCATCCTGCTCGACCATCACGTGGGGCGCTTCGTGGCGGACGCCGAGGCCATCTACTCATACGAGGGAACCCGCGAGATCAACACGCTCGTCGTCGGGCGCGCGATCACCGGCATCAGCGCGTTCGTATAGGGAGAACAGCATGCTCAACCTGGCACTGCTCCTGGAGGACTCCGCCCGCGAGGTGCCCGACCGCCCAGCCGTCGTGCTGGGCGAGCAGCCCTTGAGTTACGCCGCGGTCAACGCGGCCGCCAACCAGGTGGCGAACGAGCTGGTCGCCCGGGGGATCAAGCCCGGCGACAGGGTCGCCCTCAGCTGCCCCAACCTGCCGCACTTCCCCGTCACCTACTATGGGATCCTTAAAGCCGGCGCGACCGTCGTCCCGCTGAACGTGCTGCTCAAGCCACGCGAGATCGCCTATCACCTGCGGGACTCGCGGGCCAGGGCTTATTTCTGCTTCGCCGGCACCCCCGAGCTGCCGATCGGCGCGATGGGCGAGGAGGCATTCGGGCAGGTCTCCAGCTGCGAGCACCTCATTCTTTTGGAGCCCGGGGCGGTGGGGATCGAGTGCCAGCCCGCGACGTTCGAGTCTGTGGCGACCAGCTCTGAGGACACCGCGGTCGTCCTCTACACGAGCGGCACGACGGGCCAGCCGAAGGGCGCCGAGCTGACCCACCTCAACATGCTGCTCAACGCCCGGCTGGCCGACGTCATGTATCCCCGAGTCGACCACGACGTTCACCTCGTGACCCTGCCGCTGTTCCACTCGTTCGGTCAGAGCGTGCAGATGAATGGGGGCTTCTACACCAAGGCGACCCTGGTCCTGCTCCCCCGCTTCACGCCGGGCGACGCGCTGCGGCTGATGCAGCGCCACGACGTCACGGTCTTCGTCGGGGTTCCCACGATGTACTGGGCGATGCTCACCCACGACGCGGAGGGCATCGACATCGAGAGGATCGCCCGGACCCTGCGCCTGGCGATCTCCGGGGGCGCGGCGCTGCCGCTGGAGGTGCTCAAAGGCTTCGAGCAGAAGTTCAGCGTGCAGATCCTGGAGGGCTACGGCCTGTCCGAGACAAGTCCTGTCGCCACCTTCAACCGCTACGACCGCCAGCGCAAGCCGGGCACGGTCGGGCCGCCCGTCTGGGGCGTGTCAGTCAGGGTCGTCGACTCCGACGGCCACGACGTGCCGGCCGGCGAGCTCGGCGAGATCGTGATCCGCGGCCACAACGTGATGAAGGGCTACCTGGGCCGGCCCGACGCCACCGCCGCGGCGATCCGCAACGGCTGGTTCCACACCGGCGACATCGGGAGCATGGACGCCGAGGGCTACGTCTCGATCACCGACCGTGTGAAGGACATGATCATCCGCGGCGGGTTCAACGTGTACCCGCGGGAGCTGGAGGAGGTCCTGCTCACTCACCCCGGCGTCAGCCTGTGCGCGGTCGTCGGCGTGCCCCACGAGCGGCTCGGCCAAGAGGTCAAAGCGTTCGTCGTGCGCACCGCGGAGGCGGCGCTGACCGAGCAGGAGCTGGTCGCCTGGTGCAAGGAGCAGATGGCCGGCTACAAGTACCCGCGCCTGGTCGAGTTCCGCGACGAGCTGCCCATGACCGCCACGGGCAAGATCCTCAAGCGCGAACTCGCCTGAGCGCGGTCAGAAGAGGTCGCATCGTTCCTGGTCGAACAGAAAGACCCGTTCACGAGCGGCTTGGAAATCCTCGTTCGCTCTCGCGAACGCTCCGGTCGCCGCCTCCTGCTCGTAGACCTCGATGAGAATGTCGAGGTCAGCCTCGACCTCCTGCGGCGCATGCCGCCGCGCCTCCTTGAGCCGGGGCAGGATCGTCGTGCCGATGAACTGCTTGATCTCCTCGGGTGGCATGTCGTCGCCGACGAAGTCGGGCCCACTGAGGGCCAGTTGCCTGACGATCCGACAGTACGGATCTCTGTCGGCCTGGGCGCCAAGGTCGGGCAGCCCGAGCGCTGCCCGCGCTACGCCTGTGGCCAGCAGGTCCTGCGCCGCTGGTGACTCGGCGTTGATGACGACCGCCACGCTCACGCGCTGATCCGGGAAGTAGGCCAGCCAGCTGAGGAACCCGTTGATGCCTCCGCCGTGGGCGATCATGGGCCGGCCCTCGAAGCTTTCCAGGCCCAGCCCGAAGCCGTAGGGAACCGTGGTCTCGTCGGCCAAGGTGGCCGGACTGATCATGAGCTGGTAGGACGCCTCGGTGAGGAGGTCGTGACCGTGCAGGGCCTGTGTCCAGTCGAGTCGCCAGGGGGAGTTTCACCCCCTGGCGCTCCAGGAACCGGACATAAGCCTCTCGGCTTATCCGGCTCGCGTCATCCAGCGCTGTACGGTGGCGCCAGCCGCCAGTGGGCGAACAG
>JBOGEA010000435.1:0-4357 GCA_050743205.1 Egibacteraceae bacterium
GGCCGATGCCGTCGCCGCCAGCGGCGGCATCGCGACCGGGATCGGGACCAACGGCTACGGCGCCCAGCTCATCGTGCTCGCCGGCACCCGCGACGAGGCGATCGCCAAGGGCACCCATGAGTTCGCCGTGGCCGTGCAGAAAGCCGGCCTGCCGCTGTTCCCCATCGTCCACATCGAGGCCACCAGCGAAGACGAAGACATCTAGAGCCCCGCTGGGAGGGACACCTCAGTCGAGGCCGCGGGCGGAGAGGGTGGGGGTCACGACAGGCGGTAGACCAGCCACTCCTGAGCCGCCGCAGCCAGTTGTTTCTTCCAGGCTTGAGGGTCAGCCTGCGCGATCTCCTCCCACAGGCGGCAGTTCACCTTCGCGAAGGTGTCGATGGCCTGGTCGGACGCGGCGTTCCACGAGGGGACCTGCCGTGCCCACGCCTCGGCGCCGGCTGGGGTTTGGCCTGCGGCTAACAACCTGAGGATGAGGCAGGCCGGGTCGATCCAGCCAGCGCCACGCGTCGGCCAGGCCCAGTCGACGATCCACGCCGTGCCGTTGACCAGAATGTTGCAGGGGTTGAAGTCGGTGTGCAGCAGACTGTCGCCACACAAGAGCATCAGCTCGGATTCGTCGTCGGCGCAGTCGGCCCAGCGCTGCTCGGCCCGTTTCAGCGGAAGATCAGGGGCTGGGATCCCTCCGAGCCGCCGCATGGCCTGGATGACCTTCACAAGATCTGCGGATCCGGGTGAATAGTCGGCGTGACGCCCGTCGATGCACTCGAAACCCAGGACGTCCCACCCGTCGGCCTGGACATGCCACAGCAGCCGAGGAGCGACCTTGAGGACCCACGGGTTGATCATCGCTTCCATCTGCTGGGTCCAGACCCGTGGATGATCGCTGCGCATCCCCTTGACGAACACCTTCTCCGTACGCGTGTGCAGGAGGGCGGCGACCTGACAGTTGCGACCTTCCGAAGCCGTCTCCGCCGTCAGCACCTGACCGGTGCGCGACTCGATGGCGCTACGAACACCTTCGGGCAGATCGTCCCAGTTGGTACGCAGCATGTGCTCCTCGGTTGGCTCACGAAGCGGGCCTGGCGCGGAACACTCCAGGCCCGCCTGATGAGCTGCTAGTAGGGGTTGTCGTCGCCAGCGTTGCAGCTGCACTTCGACGACTCGACCAGCTCGTCCAAGTCAGTCACGAACTCGATCTCGTCATCCTCGACGCGACGGGTCTCGATCTGCACAGGAATGGGCGTCATGCGGCGTCACCTCCTCTGTCGTGTTGGCAGTAGGCGGACAGTGGCGCTTTCGCTTTGCGGTACAGGGTGACCAGCGGCATGCAGGTGCCGCATGTGCCGGACAGGGCACAGCCGGTGCAGCCTCCTTGGCGCAGCAGGAGGGAGTCGGCGATGCCGCCGAGGCGGCGCAGCCCTTCGACTCCTTCGGTCATCAGGGGGATCTGGGGGTCACGGCCGACCTTGCAGATGCTGGCCATGCCGTGCGGATCGACGTGGAAAAACGTGTGGCCGGCATTGCAGCCGGTGAACGGCTTACGCTTGCGCAGGTGCGTGACCGACTGGGCGGGCAGGCTCTCCGCACCGCCGTAGATGGTCGGCGCCATGTTGGCAAGACGTGATGGGCCAGCCCATAGCGTTCGGCCAGGGCGATCATCTGATCGACCTCGTGGCCGTTGTGCCGCGTGACGATCAGGTTGAGGTTGAGCGGCAGAGAGGCCTCGTGCGCGGCCGACAGCCCTTTGGTGAACGCTTTGAAGGACCCCGGTCGTCGGGTGAGACCGGTCGTAGGCCTCGGCGGTGGCGCCGTAGACGCTGAGCGTCACCCGGTAGGGGCGACGTGTCGCGAGCAGGTCGAGGATCTGAGGCCGGTACAGCCGGGAGCCGTTCGAGGAGATGCTGATCATCATGCCGAGCTCGTACGCCAAGCCGTACACCTGGGTGAACAGCTTGGCGATCAACGGCTCTCCCCCTGTGAGCTGGAGCCACAGCACGCCTGCGTCGCGCATGATGCGCAGCAGGCGCTCCCGGTCCGGCCACGACAGCCCCTCGAACCTCTTCAGGCCCAGGTAGCAGTGCTCGCAGTCGTAGTTGCAGCCGAGATTGAGTTCGTAGGAGACGCGTCCAAACCTGTAGGGGGACCGTGTGCGGACGATCACCGTCTCGCCCACCGGGCATCCGGCGATATCGAGGTCCCACAAGCGGCGTGCGGCATCGACCAGCCATGCCGGGCAGACGTCACCCGCGGCGGCAGCCTGGCCAAGCTCCTGATACTTGCGGGCTGGGATCTTCAACCCTGTGGGGCTGCCTGGGCGCAGCACCAGACAGTCGTCCAAGAAGGGGCTGACGATGAGTTCGTGCATGGCGATCGTCGTCCTCCTGACTCCCCCCTCTTCGCTTCCCGTTGCCACCTTCGTGTCCTCCGGCAAAAGCCCTTCTTCAGCCACATTTGAAGAGTAGAACATGCCTACCCAGTCTGTACATAGGTAAGTTACCCTCGTGCTGGCCGCGCACGAGGAACTGTTGCCTGCACCTCAGAGAACCAGTCATATTCAACCACCCACTCGGGAGCAAAACGTATGAAACTGACAGCCCTCGCTGATAACACTTGCAAGGACGGCGATTGTCCGGCCGCCTACAGAACTGACCGGGGCACAGCGGTGATCCAAGGGGCTCGGGTGACCGACCCTGCGGCGCTGCGCCAACTTCACCTGCCTGCCGAAGAGACGGCCGTAGAGGTTCCGCTGAAGCTGATCCTCGACGCGGCCAAGGAGCTGGGGTTGCCGTGAGCACGTTGCTTAAGGCGTTCAACTTGTTCGCGGTTGAGGCATTCCGCCTCGAAACCCTGCAGGCCTACCGGGTGGAAGCGGAGGCCGAGGAGTTCGCCGCGTTCCTGCGAGGCGAGCCCGTGCCCGTCTCCACACCGGGGAACAGCCCGTGGTTACGGCGCATCGCTGAGACGACAGCGCAAGGGAAGCGCTGGCGCCGGGTGCACGTGATACGGCTGCCGCTGAGCGACTACTTGCGGTACGAGCTGTCCTGCCAGCTACGGGACAACGTACCCGCTGGCGAGGACATACGGGTAATCGACGCTGCATGGTCGGTGCCGGCTGTTCTCAACCGTGACTTCTGGGCGTTTGACACCCACACCGCACAGCCGGTGGTGTGGCTCATGAACTACGACGTGGACGGCCGGTTCCTCGGGTCATCACCGCCCAGTGATCCGTGGCCCGTCGACTTCATCGAACTCCAGCAAGTCTCTTGGTCTTGGGCGATGCCGCTTCACAGATTCATGCGTGAGCACGGTGACGAGGTCCAAGCGGTTTCATGAGCGCCCCAGAGGGTTTCGAGGACGACGCTGTGCGAGCACGCCGCCGGCTCGCGAAGCGCCTGCGCGATCTGCGTTTACTTGCCAGGCTGTCCGGAGAGCAGCTCGGAACCCTCTGTGGGTGGGCGCAAACGAAGACCTCCCGGATCGAGACGGGCGTCACGGTCCCGCAGATTGCCGACATAGGAGCGTGGCTGCGGGCGGTCGACGCCGCACCGGAAGTGCAAGACGAGCTGCTCGACCTCGCTGACGCCGCGCTCACATCTGCGTCATCGTGGCAGCACCAGCACCGTCACGGCCTGGGTCGCAACCAGCAGCGGATCGCCGGGCTGGAAGCGGCGGCGTCGGTGATCCGCTCCTTTCAGGTCGACATCATTCCGGGCATCCTGCAAACGGCCGCTTACGCGCGTGCGGTGATGAGCTTCGGGAACCCCTCTGGCCAGGTCGACCTCGCAGAGGCTGTCAAGGCTCGCATGGACCGTCAGGCGATCCTGTTCGATACCTCGAAGCGGTTCGAGCTGCTGATCTGGGAGCCTGCACTGCGCTGGCAGCCTGGACCACCAGAGCTGCTGCTCGGCCAGCTCGATCGCGTTCTTTCGCTGCTGGACCTGCCGAACGTCGAGGTCGGCATCATCCCGCTCGACAAGCCGGCGTCCACGCTGCTCTACCACGGATTCGTCATTCTCGGTGAGCCGAGCGTCGATGACGACGTGTACGTGCTTGTGGAGACGATTGCCGACGAGCTGCGGATCAGCGCCGCTGACAAGGTCGGGCTCTACCTGGAGCGGTTCGACCGCCTGCGCGAGGCGGCCGTGTTCGGCGATGACGCCCGCCCGGTGCTCCATCGGATCACCAAGGAACTGATCCCCTGATCTACGGTGCGGGTCGATGGCCGACTACTCCCGCAGTCTGCTCCAGTTCGCCTACTCCGCCAAACGCGCGTCTGGGAAGGTCGAGGTGTTCTGCTTCGGCACCCGCCTGACCTGCGTCACCAAGCCGCTGCAGACGCGCAGCCCTGACGACG
>JBOGEA010000436.1:0-4352 GCA_050743205.1 Egibacteraceae bacterium
GGGCGTGCTGCTGCAGCCGGCCGCCGCGCACATGGAGGACACCGCCCGTCTGCTGCGCCGGTCGATGCTGCCCGACCAGCGCCAGCGGCTGCAGATCGTCATCGCCGACGCCGCCATGCTCGTGGGCTATCTGGCGTGCAATGAGCATCGCCCGGGACAGGCCGACGCCACGTTTCGCCTGGCCGAGCGGCACGCCCGCGAGACGGGAGACAACGCGCTGCTCGCGAGTGCGCTGACCGCGCAGAGCTTTCTGCGCTCAAGCGTCGAAGGCGGCGGACGGTCGCCGTCGCCCGAGGCCCTGGCGCTGTTGGAGGAGGCCAGCGAGTTGGCCGCCCGCCATGGGCCGGCCCTGACGAGAGCGGCGACCTACGCGTGGCTGGCCCAAGAGCGCGCGGCGTCGAAGGACCCGAGCGGCGCCGAGGAGGCCCTGGAGCGGGCCGAGAGCGCGCTGGAGGCCGCCATCGCCGAGGACCTGCCGCTGTCCGGCGCGACCGCCGACTATTACTTTTTGCCCAGCGACGATCGTCTGGCCCGGTTCCGGGCGGTGTGCGACCTCGCGCTGGAGCGTCCCCAGCATGCCGTCGAGACCTTGACCGAGACGTTGGCGCGGGTCGACGGCCCGCGCAGGCGGGTCATCATCCTGGCTGATCTGGGCGGCGCGCTGGCCGGCCAAGACCAGCCGGAGGAGGCCTGCGGCCGTCTCGTCGAGGGCTACCGGCTCAGCGTGGAGGACTACCCGATGGGCCTGGAGCGCATCGTCGGGGTCCGCGCCGGGTTCCCCCCAGCATTCGCCGCCCTGGCGTGCACTCACGACCTCGACGACCTGCTCCGCCACGGCGTCTGACCCCGCGGATCACTCGTAAGACGACGAGCATCAGGAAACCGTCGCATCCGACGGATTTCCGCCTGTGACGCGGGCTCGGGCGCCGGTAGGGTGCGGGAAACCGTCGGATCCGACGGTTTCCCGCGCATTACGCAAGCGGGCGTACGGCCCGTCCAACCTCAGCACAAGAGTTGGTCAGAGGATCTGGGAGAGGAAGAGTTTGGTGCGGGGCTCTTGGGGGTCGGTGAAGAAGTGCTCGGGGGTGCCGGCCTCGACGATCTGGCCGTCGGCCATGAAGACGACGCGGTCGGCGACGGCGCGGGCGAAACCCATCTCGTGGGTGACACAGATCATCGTCATGCCGGTCTGGGCCAGCTCCTCCATGGTGTCCAGGACCTCTTTGATCATCTCGGGGTCCAGGGCGGAGGTGGGCTCGTCGAACAGCATGACCTTCGGCTGCATCGCCAGGGCCCGGGCGATCGCGACGCGCTGCTGCTGGCCGCCGGACAGCTGGCCGGGGTACTTGTCGGCCTGCTCGGGGATCCGCACGCGCTGGAGCAGCTCCATGGCCAGGTCGTCCGCCCGCTTCCTGCTCCAGCGACGGACCTGGCGGGGACCGAGCGTGATGTTCTCACGCACGGTCATGTGCGGGAACAGGTTGAACTGCTGGAAGACCATCCCGGTCTCCTTGCGGATCTCCTGGATGCTCCGCAGGTCGTCGGTCATCTCCACGCCGTCGACGACGATCCGTCCTCGGTCGTGCTTCTCCAGCCGGTTGATGCAGCGGATCAGCGTCGACTTGCCCGACCCTGACGGGCCGATCACGACGACGACCTCCCGCTGGCCGACCTCCAGGCTCACGTCCTTCAGCGCCTGGAAGCCGCCGAAGAACTTGTCGACGTGCTGGCAGAGGATCATCGGCTCAGCGGTCATCGCTGTCCCACCCCCAGGCGCCGCTCCAGGCGCTGGCTCGATTTCGACATCGTGAAACAGCACACCCAGTAGACGAAGGCCGCGAACAGCAGCGTCTCGGTCTGCAGCCCCCGGCCCAGGAACGCGGGCTGGGTGACCACCTCCTGCGCGATGCGGAGCAGGTCGAAAGACCCGAGCACAGCGACCAGCGAGGTGTCCTTGAACAGCGAGATGAACTGGCCGACCAGCGCGGGGATCACGTTGCGCAGCCCCTGCGGCAGGACGATCAGCAGCGTCGTCCGCACCGGCGAGAGGCCCAGCGCCTGCGCGGCCTCGACCTGGCCCTTGCCAACCCCCTGCAGACCGCCGCGCACGATCTCGGCGACGTACGCGGCGGAGAACAGCGCGAACGCGACCAGGGCACGGGTGACGAGGGCGGGATCGATCGCGCCGGGCGGGAAGAAGAACCCGAGCATCAATGACGCCATGAACAGCACGGTGATCAGCGGAACCCCGCGGATCAGCTCGATGTAGCCGACGCAGACCGTCCGCACCACCGGGAGGCTGGACCGGCGGCCCAGCGCGAGGAGCACGCCCAGCGGGAAGCACAGCACGATCCCGCCGAGCGCCAGGAACAGCGTGAGGAGCAGGCCGCCCCAGCGCTGCCACCCGACGCCTTGAAAGCCGACGAGCGCGACGAACACACCGATCACGCCGAACGCCCAGAACAGCGGCGCCAGGCGCCGCGCGCGCTCCGGAAGCCGGCGGCCCACGGCGAGCCCGCCGCACGCGGCGGCGAGGCTGGCGACGGCGAGCGCGGCGGGCAGGAGGGTCGTGGTGAAGCTGAGGAGGACGGCCACGAGCAGCAGGAATGGCCACAGCCGGTGGCCCCGCTCCGTGAGCGCGGTCGCCTTCCCTCGGCGCCGCTCCGAGACGCCGGCGCTGACCCCCGACACGGCTGACACGAGTACGAGGGCGATCCACACCCGCCAGAACTCGTCGCGCGGGAAGTCGAGGCCGACCATGAAGCTCGTGAGGTTGACCCGGACGATCTCCCACTCCCCCGTGGCGAAGAGGAAGCTCGCCGTCCCGGCGAGCGCCCACCCGAGGGCGGCGGCCATCACGACCGTCAGACTTGCGTTCAGCGGTGAGCTGAACAGGTTGCGGCGCGCCCACTCCCCCGGCTGGACCCGCTCGCGTCGAGCCGGCTCAGCGGCCGGCGGCACGATCGGCTCGAGCGGCGCGAGGTCGATCGGCCCGGCGGTCATCCCGCCTCCAGCCGCAATCGGCGGTTCGCCACGTTCGCGACCAGCGCGATCACCAGCGAGATCGCGAGGTAGGCGGCCATGTTGATCGAGATCGCCTGGGGCGAGGGGCTGCCGTTGCCGATGACCGTCCGTGTCACCATCGTCAGCTCGACATAGCCGATCGCCACGCCGAGCGACGAGTTCTTCACCAGGTTCAGGTACTGGTTGGCCAGCGGCGGGACCATGATCCGCAACGCCTGCGGCAGGACGACGTGCCGCAGCCGCTGCCTGCCGGACAGCGCGAGCGCGTTGGCGGCCTCGGACTGGCCCCTCGGCACTGCCAGGATGCTGCCGCGGACGATCTCCGCGATCTGGCTGGCCGTGTAGAGCACAAGGCCGCCGAGCAGCGCGGCGTACAGCGCCGACATCGCGATGCCGCCGGACACCAGGCGTCCCTCACGGATCGGCAGCGACAGCATGACGGGGGCGGACAGCGCCGCGTAGGCCGCGGCGACGACGAGCAGGAACGCGCCGCCGCCCCACAGGAACCCGTGCGCTGGCTGGCCGGTCCGGTCGAACAGGCGCCGCCGCCACATGCGCACGCCGACACCCAGCGCGAGTCCTGCTCCAGCGAGGAGGAGGAACGCCCCCGCGGGTCCGCTCCCCTCCCACCACGGCACCCAGATCTGCTGGTTGGACAGCACGACCGCCCCAAGCCACTCCGCCGCCTCGGTGAGCCGAGGCAGCCGCAGGAGCACTGCGGTGTACATGAACAGGATGATCAGCAGAACCGGGATGTTACGGAAGAACTCAACATAAAGGCTGGCGGCAGTCCGCACGAGCCAATTCGCCGACAGCCGGGCGACGCCCAGCACGATCCCCAGCACCGTCGACAGCACGATGCCCACCAGCGACACGCGCAGCGTGTTGACGACCGCAACCACGAGCGCGTCGCGCACCGGCTGTCCCGGGTCGAAGTCCGCGTCGACGATGCCGAACCGGGTGGGCTGGTCCAAGAAGCCGTACCCGGTCGGCAGGTCGGAAGCGCGCAGGTTGGCGATCAGATTCTGAAGGATCCAGCCGAGCAGGCCGAGGATCAGCGCGAGGAACGCCAACTGGAACGCCACGCGCAGCACTCGGACGTCCCGCCAGAGCGGCGGACGCCGCCGGACGCCGAACGCACCCCTCGAACCCGCTGCGGTCGTCACCCGTTCCCTGTTCCCTCGTCAGGCGGGCGGCGCCGCCTCACATCAGCCACAGGGTACCCTCGACGCGCGTCCCGGATCCCAAGCGGGGTGGCGCCCCAGCCCGACGAGGCATGGACGGGTGAGGCGGCAGCGCGCGGAGTTGGCGACTGTTGTGTGCTGGAT
>JBOGEA010000437.1:0-4326 GCA_050743205.1 Egibacteraceae bacterium
CGCCTGGGTATGGCGGACGCGTGTGAAGGTTGTGCACTCACATCTCCGCTCGCCACAATTTCATTTTTTGCGCTCTTCGTGTTTTGTGGTATGAGTGCGAGATATGGCAAAATTGGCGACCTACAGAAGCTACAAAGGACCCATACTAATCATGGGTCCGCGAGCGAGCGGCAAGTCCGCTGTCGGTCGTCAACTGGCCTTACGGCTGTCCTGGAGCTATGTGTCCTTTGGCTCCTATGTGCGGCAGCAAGCAGCCGCTTGTGGCGTTGAGGGCAGCTTGCGGCTCGAAGCGTTTGGACACCAGCTCATCAGCGAGCGGGGAGCTGGCGGGCCGCTCGCGGACGTGCTCGGAGCACAGAAAATGCATGTCGGCAATGTGGTGCTTGACGGTGTGCGGCACAGTGACATGCTCGAGTGTGTAGAACGTCTGTACGGGACAGTGGTCAGCGTGTATCTCGAGGTGCCTGAGCAAGTCAGATATGAGCGCTGGCTGCGTCGCGAGGCTCTCCCGAACTCAGGCTCCAGCCGTGAGCTGTTCCTGCAGTTGTCGCAAGCAAGGATAGAACGGCGCGTGTTCGAACTGAGCCGGACAGCAACTCATGTGATCGATGGAGCACGTCCCGTCGCCGAAGTGATCAGTGAGATCATGAGCGTATCGGCTGTCGAACAGCTTCAATAAGAGCAGCCCGCGATCCTACTATCGCGGACGAGGCGCGGACAGAGGGCCATGCTGACCCGCCGCGGTGGCGCGGTTATGTCGGTGGGGGGCGGAGGTCGAAGTCGGCGTCGGTGATTTGGAGGAAGGCGACGGGGGGGCCGCCTTGCAGGTGGTCGATGATGGCGGGGACGTCGTCTTCGGTGACGCCGCCGTACCAGACGTCGTCGGGGTAGACGACGATGACGGGGCCGGCCATGCAGGCCTCAAGGCAGCCGCCGGCCACGATCTTGACGTCGGTGAGCAGGCGGCGGCCCTGCTCTTCGCGCAGGGCGTTGAAGACGTCGGCGGCGCCGCTGTTGATGCAGCTGGGGCGGGGGTGGGCGGGGTCGCGCTGGTTGATGCAGACGAACACGAACTTCGAAGGCTTGGGCATCGCGGTGACCCTACCCGGTGGTGTGGATTTTGGAGAAGTCCGCGATGCGGGTGAACAGGCCGGCGACGCGGTCGAGCAGGCGGATGCGGTTGGCGGTGGCGTCATGGTCGTCGGTGATGACGCGGACGGAGTCGAAGAAGCGGTCGACGGCGGGTTTGAGGCGGCTCATCTCGGCGAGCACGCCGGCGACGTCGCCGGCGGCCTCGAGCTGCTCGACGCGGGCGCGGGCGCCCAGCCAGGCGCTGTGCAGGGCGTGCTCGGCGGGGTCGGTGAGCAGGTCGGGGCGGGGGTCGCCGGCGGTTTGCGGCGCGCTTTTGCGCACGATGCTGGCGGCGCGTTTGAACGCGGTGGCGGCGGCGACGAAGTCGGGTCGGCCGATCAGCGCTGACAGGGTGGCCAGCCGTTGGCAGGCGGCGGTGAGGTCGTCCCAGCCGGCGGCCAGCACGGCCTCGACGACGTCGGGCGGATGCTGCTCGGCCCATGACACGCGCAGGCGGGCGCGGACGAAGTCGAGGACGCGGGCCGCGGTCTCGGGGTCGGCGCGGCCGTGCAGGCGCAGCGCCTCGTCGACGGCGGCGGCCATCGACAGCCGCCAGCCGCGGTCCAACATAATGCGGATGATCCCGAGGCAGGCGCGGCGCAGCGCGAACGGGTCGGCGGTGGCGGTGGGCGGTCTGCCGATCGCGAAGATGCCGCACAGGGTGTCGAGCCGGTCGGCGACGCCGACCAGCGCGCCGGGCTCCGCGGTGGGCAGGGTGTCGTCGGCGTGGCGGGGCAGGTAGTGCTCGGCGATGGCGAGCGCGACGTCGGGGGACTCCCCGGAGGCCAGGGCGTATTCGCGGCCCATGACGCCCTGCAGCTCGGGGAACTCCCCGACCATGCCGGTGACGAGGTCAGCTTTGGCCAAGGTGGCGGCGCGCGTGACGGCCTCGGCCTGGTCGGCGTTGCCCGTGAGCCCCGCCAGCCAGGCCGCCAGCGCGCGGATGCGCACGATTTTGTCGGCGTAGCTGCCTAGCTGCTGTTGGAACACGACACGCTTGAGCACTCCGACGCGGTCGGCGAGGGGGATTTTGCGGTCTTCGTCGTAGAAGAACCGGCCGTCTGACAGCCGCGCGCGCAGCACACGCTCATAACCGCGGACGGACAGCGCCTCGTCGCGCACCGGCGTGTTGGACACGGCGACGAAGTAGGGCATGAGCGTCCCGTTGTCGTCCTCGACCGGGAAATAGCGCTGGTGACGCTGCATCTCGGAGACGAGCACCTCGCGCGGCAGATCGAGGTGGCGCTCCTCGAACCGGCCGAGGACCGGATTGGGCAGCTCGACTAGCTGGGTGACCTCGTCGAGCAGACCCGGGCCGGCGACCAGCCGCCCTCCCACGCTGGCGGCGGCCGCCATGGACTCGGACTCCACCAGCCGCCGGCGCTCGTCGATGCCAGCCACGACCCAGGCGGCGCGCAGGGCGCTGTCGTACTCGGCGGCGCGCTCGAGCGTGAGCGGCCCCGGGGCGAGGAAACGGTGGCCCTGCGTGGTCCGCCCGCTGACGACATCGGCGAGCAGGACGGGGATGACCTCGTCGTCGAGCAGCGCGACGATCCAGTGCACCGGGCGGGCGAACGCGACGGGCACGTCACCCCAGCGCATCGACTTGGGGAACGCGATCCCGTGGACGAGCGGGGACAGCGCGTCGGTGAGGATCTCGGCCGCCGAGCGGCCCGGCTCTGAGATGACCGCCGCTACATAGGCGCCCCGCGCCGTCGTCACCCGCTCCAGCGCGCTCACCTCCACCCCACGCCGCTCGGCGAACTTCCGCGCCGCCACGGTCGGCTGGCCGTCCGGTGAGAACGCGACCTCGACCGACGGGCCCAGCTGCCGCTGCGTCCTGGGGGCGCTGCTGGCCGCCACGTCGCCCGCCAGCAGCGCGAGGCGCCGCGGCGTCCCGAACAGGCGGATCGCGCCGTGGGGCAGGCTGGCGGCGGCCAACCTGGCCTCCAGGTCGGCGCGCATGGCCTCAAGGGTCGGGGAGACGAAAGAGGCGGGCAGCTCCTCGGTCCCGATCTCCAGCAGAAAATCGCTCATATCAGTGCCACCGCCATCCGGCTCACGCCGTCACCTCTGACGGAGCCCAGTGCTCCCAGTACTCGGAGGCGGGCTCGCCCTCCAGCAGGGGCGGATGCTCACCGACCCTCCAATCCGACCCAGCCATGGGGAAGCCCATCTCGGCCCTTGTCGTCAGATAGCGCTCGGCGCAGCCGCGGGCGTTCTGTCGTACGCGCTTGATGAAGGCGGCGCGCTCGGTGACCGAGATCGCGCCGCGGGCGTCGAGCAGGTTGAACACGTGCGAGCACTTCAGCGCGTAGTCGTAGGCCGGGAGCGCGAGGCCCAGCTCGATCAGCCTGGCGCACTCGGCCTCGTAGGAGTCGAACAGCCTGAACAGCAGGCTCTGGTCAGAGGCCTCCATCGCGTACCGGCTCATCTCGACCTCGTTGGCCAGGAACAGGTCGCGGTAGCGCACGCCGGGCACCCACTCGATGTTGTAGATGGTCTCGACGTTCTGCAGGTACGTGCAGATGCGCTCCAGCCCGTACGTCAGCTCCGCCGAGACCGGCCGGCACTCGAACCCGCCGCACGCTTGAAAGTAGGTGAACTGGGTGACTTCCTGGCCGTCGCACCAGACCTCCCAGCCCAGGCCCCACGCGCCCAGCGTCGGGGCCTCCCAGTCGTCCTCGACGAAGCGAATGTCGTGGTCCAGCGGGTCGATGCCGAACGCCCGGATCGAGTCGAGGTAGAGCTGCTGGACGTTCTTGGGCGCCGGTTTGAGGAGCACCTGGAACTGGTGGTGCTGGAACAGCCGGTTCGGGTTCTCGCCGAACCGCCCGTCGGCCGGCCGCCGCGATGGCTGCACGTACGCGACGTTCCACGGCTCGGGGCCGAGCGCCCGCAGGAAGGTCACCGGCGCCATCGTTCCCGCGCCGACCTCGACATCGTAGGGCTGCACGATCGCGCAGCCCTGCCTCGACCAATACGACTGGAGCGCGGCGACAAGCTCTTGGAAGTACATGGGCGACACGATAACCGGCAGCGTGGGGGTGCATGCGAGCAGGCGCCCCATCCTGGCGTCCATAGACTTGTCCAGGTGGACGAGGTGACGCCGCTCGACCCGCTCGACCCGCTCGACCCGCTCGACCCGCTCGACCCGCTCGACCCGCTCGACCCGCTCGACCCGCTGACCCAGGT